>DATKSN010000042.1:0-7139 GCA_035531595.1 Pirellulales bacterium
GCACGGCAGAAACGCCAACTTGTATGGCAGGGAATGGGAAGAGTTGCTGGCGTTTAGCACTCACTTCCTTAGTTTCGTCAAGCCAGCGCAGCGGCCCCCAGGCCGGCCCACGAATCGGTAGGGATCATTTTCACGAAAAAAGCACGCTCGTTGCGCAGCAACGAACGTGCAAAAAACAAAACGGCGGCGAAGCGAAAAAAAACGACTTCCGAATACCCCATGACGTCTGAGCGAGCCGCGAAAGCGGCATCCAATTGCCCCCCACCCTTCGCCTTACCCCACGCACTTTTGGATCTCTTTGGGAGGGGTTTCGGAATCGTTTTTTTTCGCGCAGCGCCGATGCTCGGAGGGCGATTAGTCTTCGTACCCCGGACGGCCGCCCACCGCGGCCCGTTCGCGCTCCAGCGCGCGATTCAACGACGAAATCGTCACGTATCCGGCGACGGCGTCTGCGCGCCCGAGCTCCTCAATCGCGCTGTCAGCGCCCAGGATCTCGGCGCGTGTGGCACAGATGCGCGCATGTAGTCGCTGCGCAACGACTTGCGTTCCGACACGTACCTGTACGGTTGGTAGCTGTTTTGGGGTGGTTTGAAAATGATCAAGGAAGCAAGGAGCGCAACCACCGGCTGGTGGCAGAGCGTAAGCGATGCCCTGGCTCGTTAGCGACCGGGGCATCGCTTAGGCTCTGCCCCAGCCACCGTGTATTATAAAAGCCTATCCCAAAACCGCCGTTGTGGTGCGGGCGTCCCGCCTGCACGGCGGTTTTGGGATAGGCTCTAAGCTAAGAACTGAATCATGCCGCCTTCCACAGCTTCACAACCCGTCGGTCGAGTTTTGCCCTGGGTCGCGCCGGCCATCTGGTTGGCCACGGCCGCCTGGGTTGCGTGCCGGCCCACGGAGCCGTCGGCTACCCCGCCAACGGCGGTCAGCGGCGATTCGCCGGCCGGCGCCGGCGCCACGACTGCGGCGGCGCGTAGCCGGCTCGCGCCGGACTCCGACGGGGCGACGCGCGCCGCCGGCTTCCGCGACGCGGCGACGGAGAGCGGCATCGACTTCCGCATGGCGTTCTTGCCGAACGAGCAAGGCCCGACGTTCAAGGTCAATTTGTACGATCACGGCTGCGGCGTCGCCGTCGCCGATATCGACGGCGACGGCGACGACGATGCCTTGTTTCTGAACCAACTCGGCGCCAACGCCCTCTATCGCAACCGGGGCGACGGTACGTTCGAGGACGTCACCCACGAAGCCGGCCCCGTGGCGCTTGACGACCGGATCAAGGTGGGCGCCGCCTTTGGCGATGTCGACAACGACGGCGACCAGGACTTGTACATCACCAGCACGCGCGGCGGCAACGTGTTCCTGGAAAACCTGGGAGAGGGCCGTTTCCGCGACGCCACCGACGAGGCGGGCCTGGCCTGCGTGGCCCACTCGCAAACGCCCGCCTTCTTCGACTACGACAACGACGGCGACCTGGACCTGTTCGTGACCAACACGGCCCAATGGACGACGAACCACTTCGATGCGAACACGAACCACTACGTCGGTCCGAAGGATCTCTGGGATCTGGTCGGCAGCCCTGACGACTACGAACCCAACGTCTTGTACCGCAACGACGGCGACGGCACGTTCAGCGACGCGACCGAGCAGGCCGGGCTGGCCGGCAAGGGTTGGGGCGGCGACGTCGCGGCGTTCGACTTCGACGACGACGGCGACCTGGACTTGTTCGTCACGAACATGTTCGGTTTGAGCCAAATGTACCGCAATGACGGCCACGGACATTTCGACGACGTCACGGCGGAAACGCTGAAACGCACGTCGCTGGGCGCCATTGGGAGCAAGGCGTTCGATTACGACGGCGACGGTCGCCTCGACCTGTTCATCGCCGATATGCACTCCGACATGTGGATCGGTTTCGATCAGGCGAAACGAGTCGAACCCAGCAGGAAATTCGACTCGCCGGTCGGTCCGCGCTCAAAATCGGGGCTGGGGCGACAAATGCTTGAAAAGCGGTTCGCCGATCGCTTGGGCGTCGATTTCGAATCGTTGTTGTACGGCAACACGTTGTTTCACAACGACGGCGACGGCCGATTCACCGAGGTTTCCGACGCGGCCGGCATGGAGACATTCTGGCCCTGGGGGGTGGCCGTCGGCGATTTCGACAACGACGGCCACGAAGACGCCTTCTTGCCGTCGGGCATGGGCTACCCTTGGTTTTACTGGCCCTCGTGCCTGATGCTCAACGGCGGCGACGGAACATTCACCGACCGCGCCGCGGCGGCGGGAATCGAGCCCCCGCTCGGCGGCCCGTACCTGCCGGGCCGGATCAACGGCAAGCACCCGACGCGCAGCTCGCGCTGCGCCGCGGTCGCCGACTTCGACGGCGACGGCCGCCTCGAACTGTTGGTCAACAATTTCAACGACCGCCCCTACTATTTCCGCAACCAGTTTCCCCAGCGGCACTTCCTCGCGTTCCGCCTGCGCGGGACGAAGAGCAACCGCGATGCCGTGGGGGCGGTGGTCAGGTTGTACAGCGGCGAACGGGTCATCGTCCGACAGGTGCATTGCGCCGGCGGATACCTTTCGCAATCGTCCAAGACGCTGTACTTCGGTCTGGGCGACCGCGAACGAGTCGACCGCGCGGAAATCCGCTGGCCCAGCGGAACGCGGCAAGTCGTCGAGTCGCCCGCCGTGGATCGCCTGCACGAGGTCACGGAAGGTCCGCGTCCCTAGCCCCGCTCCACCCGGCGGACTTATACTCGACCGCGTGAAGTATATAATCGAGTCGTACGAAGGCCCCGCCCTTGGCGAGGCAAACCGTCATTTTCTTGGGAAAGGTCCGGCCATGCCCGTGCAGATGGAGTTGTCGCGGATCATTATCAGCGAGATCAACGAGCAGCAGGTGATCTACCTCAAGGAGGTCGATGGCGAGCGTTCGTTTCCGATCTTAATCGGCATCTTCGAGGCCACCAGCATCGACCGGCGGGTGAAAGGGGTTTCGGCGCCGCGCCCGTTGACCCACGACCTGTTGGTGAGCGTGGTCGAGAACCTGGGAGCGGAGTTCCAAAGCGTGGTGATCAGCGAACTCAAGGAGCACACGTACTATGCCCGGCTACGGGTCAAACACGAAGGCGAGCTCATCGAGATCGACGCCCGCCCCTCCGACGCCATCGCGGTCGCCGTCACGTGCAGCCCGCCGCTGCCGATCTACGTGTCGGAGGATGTGCTGAACGACGTGTTGGGCGGTTGATTCGCGCGAGCCCGGCGAGATTTATTGGCTCATGTGCCGCGCGCCTCGTTCGGCGCTGCGCGACGTCGCGCCAGGGTCTTCCTTGAACTGCTTTTCGTACTTCTGCAGCTTGATCTTGGCTTTTTCCTCGTCGGCTTTGATCTTGTCTTTGTAGATCGTCACATGGATTTCAACCTGGTGCTCGGCGTTGGCGATCGACACCGTGTACCACTGGAGGAAGTAGCCCAGCGTGGCGATCGTCGCGCAGACGCCGAGAAAGATTGGAAGCAGCTTACACTTCATTCGCGATTCCTCCATGATCGGCTTGGACCGGATGCCTCCAGCATCCCCCCGGATAACTTATCCGAGTTGGCCAACCAGGAAAAGACCAGATTAGGCCGCGTGAAGTATCACTTGTTGGATCGGGCCGCGACCATTAGCATGCTCGCATGTGCGACGCCTCAGAAGACAAGAAACCTTCCCTACCGAACCCTTTCAGACAAGGGGTTTGCGTGTTCCTGGCGACGGGCACCTGGCTGGGCCTGGTGCCGCTGGCGCCGGGTACGGTGGGCGCTTTGTGGGGCCTGCCACTCGCCTGGGAAGTCGGGAAACTGCCGGAAGCTTGGCAGCAAATCGTTGCGATCGTGGCCTTGGCGGCGATTGGCATTCCGTTGTGTACCGAAGCGGCGCGGCGCATGGGGGGGCTGAAGGATCCCGGCTCGATCGTATTCGACGAGATCGCCAGCCTGCCGATTACGTTTTGCATGATTCCCATGAATAGCTTGAGCGTGGTCGTCGCCGGTTTCGCTCTGCACAGGTTGTTCGACATCACCAAGCCGCCGCCGGCCCGCGCCTGCGAGCGTTTTCCGGCCGGGCTGGGGATCATGGCCGACGACTGGATTGCCGGCTTGTATTCCAATTTGACGCTGCGCCTGTTGCTGCACTGGGTTCTGTAGGGAACGCCCTCCGTGGCGTTCCGTGAAGCTGATACGAAACGATGAAAGGATCACCGTGTCTGCGATCGTCTTGAACGGCAAGGAGCTGGCCGCCGAATTGCAAGCGGATCTGGCCGTGGAAGTCGCCGACTTCATCGAGAACAACGGCGTTTTTCCTTGTCTCGTGGCGGTGCTGGTGGGCGAAAACCCGGCCAGCGACGTCTACGTCCGAAACAAGCGTCGGGCCTGCGAGCAGGCGGGCATCGAAAGCCAGTTGCACCGGCTGCCGGAGCGCGCGACGACGGAGAACCTGTTGGACCTGGTGCATGGACTGAACAAGGCCCCCGAGGTGCATGGCATTCTGGTGCAGTTGCCGTTACCGCGCCAGATCGACGAAACGCGAGTCTTGCACGCCGTGAACCCGCTCAAAGACGTCGACGCCTTCCATCCTGAAAACGTCGGCCGGTTGGTCCAGGGCCGGCCGCGCTTCCTCCCGTGTACTCCCCACGGGATCCAGGAACTGCTGCTGCGGCGCGGCGTCAAGATTGCCGGCCGGCACGTCGTGATCATCGGCCGTAGCGAGATTGTCGGCAAGCCACTGGCGAACATGCTGTTGCAGCGTGGGCCGCGGGCCGACGCGACGGTGACCATCTGTCACAGCCGCACCGAGCGGCTGGCCGAATTGACTCGCCAGGCCGACATTCTGGTCGTTGCCGTGGGCCGCGCGCGGTTCGTCACGGCCGACATGGTGAAGCCCGGCGCGGTGGTGATCGACGTGGGAATGAACCGCGTGCCGGAAGGTCTTGTGGGCGACGTCGATTTTGAGGGGGTGCGCGAGGTGGCGGGCATGATCACGCCCGTACCCGGCGGCGTCGGGCCGCTCACGATCTCCATGCTCTTGCTCAATACGCTGGCCGCCGCGCGGATGCAGGCGTAGGGTGGGCACCGCCCGCCGCCGCTCCTGGCTCACGGATTAACCCCCCTCCCATTGTCCGATCGCGCGGCGCGCCGGCGCCCGGTCGGCGTGACCGGATTCGAGCGCTTTTTTACGGATTATACCTTCCCATGTTATACCTGACCGCGGCTCGGTTCGCTCGGTTCGGCCTGCGATCGTCCCAGCACGTCTTGATAGACCGACATGACGTACTGCTGATGAGGGGGTCGCGGGCGATCGGTAGGTTTCCCAACCCGACTTGGTTATTTCGCTTGTCGAAGGCACGATCGACGCTTAGGCTAACCTGGTCGGGCGCGGGCACACGCCCGCTGTCCCAGGCAGTTCAACTCGCGAAATCGGCCCAAGTGCGATGGAAGTCGTCCTTTCCGTAACTGAAGGTCCGCACCGCGGGCGGAACTTCACGTTTCGCAACCACGACACGTTCATCGTGGGACGCGCCAGCTCTGCGCACTTCCGTCTGCCACAGAAAGACCAGCATTTTTCTCGCGTCCATTTCATGATCGAAGTCAACCCGCCGCACTGCCGATTGATGGACGCCGGAAGCACCAACGGCACGTTCGTCAACGGCCGCCGCGTGACGACGGCCGACCTGCGCGACAGCGACCTGATCCAAGGGGGTAACACGGTGATTCGCGTTTCCGTGGCGGCATTCGATCCGATCGGCGACGGCGCCACCATCGCCCCCAGGCACTCTGATGATAACCAACCGTCGGCGGCCGGCGCCCAACCGGCCCGCGCCAAACCGTCGCCGATCGACGAGCCCACGGTGCCGCCTCGCTTGCACGGCGGCTTGCCGCCCGCGGCGCCGGTCCCTACGGCGGCCCCGATCGCCCAAGGGGCGTCGTCGCCCGTCACCATCGCCCCTGTCGCCCGTCAGGGGCCGCCCGCTCCGCCCGTTCCCCCTCCACCCCTTCCTCCTCCGCCCGTGCGGAGACCGCTTCCGATGTCTGTTCCGCTTGTCGTACCGCCGGCCGTGCCCGTGGCGCCGTCGCCCCAGGCCACGACATCACCGGCCGACCTACTCCCGCCCGATTACGCGGAACGCATCCGCCGCCGGCCGCAACCAATTGCCGGTTACCAGATCGTCGACGAGCTGGGGCGCGGCGATATGGGGGTCGTCTACCTGGCGCTCCGCGCGGCCGACCACTCCGTCGTCGCGCTGAAGACGATCATTCCCGACGCCGCCAGCAGGGAAGAGGACTCGCAGCGGTTCCTGCGCGAGGCGAGCATTCTCAAGCAGGTCGCCCACCCGCACATCGTCTCCTTCCGCGATATGGGCTGTTCGCAGGGCCAGTTGTTCTTCGCCATGGACTTCGTCCGCGGCGTGGACGCGGGAAAGCTGCTCCGCGAGCACTCCGGCCCGCTGCCGATCGGCCGCGCGACGCGGTGGGCGTGCCAACTGCTCGAAGCGCTGGATTACGCCCACACGAAAGGCTTCGTTCACCGCGACATCAAGCCGGCCAACCTGTTAGTCACCTGCGACGCCGGCCGCGAGATCGTCAAGCTGCTCGATTTCGGCCTGGCGCGGACGTACCAGGCGTCGCGGGTGAGCGGGCTGACGCTGATGGGCGACGTGGGGGGCACCACGCCCTTCATGCCGCCGGAGCAGATCACGCACTACCGCGAGTCGCAGCCGTCGGTCGATCAATACTCGGCGGCGGCCACGCTCTACTTTTTGCTGACGAAACAGTTCGTCTACGACTTCCCACGCGACGTCGGCCGGCAGATCGCGATGATCCTGCAAGCGGAACCGGTGCCGGTCGGCCGGCGCCGGCCCGAACTGCCCGCGGGACTGGCCGCCGCCATCGACCGTGGCCTGGCCCGCGCGGTTTCCGAGCGCTTTTTCAGCGCGGCCGAGATGCGCCATGCGATGTTGCCATTTTGCGACCCACCATGACGAATGACGACCCCTCCGTCGGGTAGCACCGCGGCCAACCCCAGATGAAGCAGGCTGCGTAGGTAGGTGGACTGCCGTCATTTCGTCGACTTCGCCTTACGATGACAGTTGCACGGGCAGGAACAG
>DATKSN010000043.1:0-45087 GCA_035531595.1 Pirellulales bacterium
CCAAGCACGGGCGACCCAAGTCGCCCGTTTTTCTTGCGCCTCAACCACCTCGCCGCGCGGGCCACCCATTCCATCCAGATTCGCCAAACCGCCGCTCAGCCAAAGTGAGACTTTGGCGGACAATTAACGTGAGACGTAGCAGTAGCTGTAAACAGGGTGCGAGCATGGAATATCTTCGTGTCTTCAGCAAAGAAACAGAAGATCAACCGAGCAAAAAAATGGTTCATGTCCGGCCGTCGGGCTTCGCTGTCCCAGTCGGGATTTGTTTTCAGCAGCTCAACGTACAGCCGGTTAAGTCGACTGGTGGCCCGGATATCGAAGGCACTTTCATCAATCTGCCGGACAGTGGAAATGCCTGCCAAAGGCAGAAAGAAGGTGAAACGGTTGGGAAAGTCCTGGTAATCACAGGCGAGTGTTTCACCGTCGATGAGCCGCTCCGATTCCAGCGTCTCCCCATCAGTAGCGAGGATATATTTGGCCTTCTGACGGGACGTGGCTGAAGATTCCCGCAACTGCTTCAGCGTTGATGGCACTTCGCCTTCGGAGCAAACTTTGATGTGGATGTTATTGCGTTGAAGGACCGCCCCCAGTAGGTCAGTATTGTTGGATTTGCCGCTTTTCAGAATCTTGATCGTCGTGGCTTTGTTTCCAAACGCTTCAAGAAAAGTATAGGGAAACTCCGACGCATTAAACGGAGCGTCCGCGAGGATCGATACGGCTTGTTCAATTTCGACTGCGTTCATTTCCGACCAACAATCATCAACTCAAGTTTCAACACTCACCACCTAATTCGCTGGCCGCCACCCTGCTGGCTTTGTTGACAGTTTATTCTTCGTCTTCAAGCCGCATTTCGATTTCGGCTTCCATCTCAGCCTCTACTTCGGACTTAAGTGCGAGAACTGCTGCCCGAAGCGGCTCATAGATTGGGATCTCTTTGCCTACGATCTCGAAGGTCACGGCAAGTGTGTAAGTGGCAACCGAATCGGGGTCCTGGCTCCAGCCCTGGTGGCCGCGCACGGCAATACAGAGGTCTTCGGGCAAGGCATTTGATTTGACAATCGCCCAATCCTTCTGAATCGTGCCGACCGAACGCTTGACGCCCGGAAGCCCCCACATTGGCTTTTCGTGAATCACCCAGCCAAGCTGACCCTCTCCCTCTTGGGTGACATTTTCTTCTTTCTTCAATGCTCGGGTCAGGAAGGCTTCAAGCGACTCACCCTTGCGGTTATTCGTCCAGTCGAGCCATGTTGCCAAGTACCCCCTAGGAGACCTTCGGGTGCGCCGGGGCGGGGCTGCGTAGGAAAGTGTGACATCGATGCGAATGTCGTACTCATCTGCGGGGCCTCGCATTTGCGCCGGGATCGGCACTTGATAGATATGACATTCACCCTCCCCGATATTCCGATCCTTGTGAGCGACGAACGTAACTCGGTAATCGGTGTTTCTGGTGGCACGATCAATATTGGGAATGCCGTATCCGATGCGCCTCAGTAGTTCCGTTTTCTGCGGCTTTGTAAGCTGCTGCGACCAGTCTGGCCATTGGGCAGACTGCGCAATCAGGGCGCGATAAAGCAAGCATGATTCGTCTGGAAGAACCGCCTGTAGGCGGGCCGCGATCTTGGTCACCTTCGGAGCCGCGAAAGATGTTCCGACAACATCTCGATCATAGGCTGGTCCGCCCTGCAATGTTGAGCGTACTAGCTCCGGATAAGCCGTTGCTCCAACGTCGGGCGTAGACACGTCGGGCGGATTGGCCTGAGTGATAAGGCAATCGCCGCCGTATTCAACTACCTCGGGCTTGATGGAATCCCAAATTCCAAGCCCTGACCGACTGAAGCCCGATGGCTGTCCTTCTTCGGACGCGAGTGTTCGCCAGCCGCTGCTTTCCAGCGCCCGATAGGCGACGGAACCTACCGTCAGTGCTTGCAAACTTTGTGCTGGGTTCGCAACACGGCTGCTGGCTTCGTTCAAGTATGCCGGATAGGTTCGACCCGCCGCGAGGTGCTCCGATACACCGGTGAGCGGTGGCGGTTCGGAGAATCGGATGTTGCCTGCGCTTTGAATGACGAGCACATCATAGTCGTTGCTCAGAAGGTCGATTTCGGCGGCCCACGCAGACATGTGGCGTGTACGGCACGCGGCTCGGGAATTGATGGAGTGATTGAAGATTCGGGTTTTGCGGACCCCCTCGTGGTACTGCTTGACGACCTGTCGAATGACTGCAGGTGGCATCATTTCGGTTGCCATCTCGCACTGATCATTGAGAACGCGTGCGTTCTGCACCCAGGCATCCATTTGAAGAACACCATTCTTGGCCACCACTTCGCCGTGCAGCACCGCGCCCGCGACGCGCGTACCGTGGCCTCCCCCTGTCACGTAATCGGCTATGTCAGTTGGCTGTTTCCCAGGCAAGAAACAGTGCGAAGTGGGTTTGTCGATCCCGGGCTCCAGCAGAATGTGTTCTTCCTGAATGCCACTGTCGATCACGCAAACCGTTGGGGCGCCCTGCGGTGGCGGCTGAATCTGGACCGCCGCCTGCAATGTCTTGAGCTGGCGGGCAATGTGTTGAGGAGTTTCGATGTCGTCCGGTTCCGCTACTTCGAAGATATATGGGTAGTTCAGAACCAAATCGCGGAGTCCCTTGGCGGAGATTTTCAGCCGAAGGGTGAAGCTGTCGGGAAGCGTCAGCGTCGCGGCATCAGCATTATCGACGTTCTGAAGAATGTCTGCGTGATAATAGTCGATGATGCTACGAATGATTCGGAGACGTTCGTCTTTGAGGTTGTCCCACTTGTCATAGGCTTCTATGCGTTTGTTGGACCAGTCGTTTTCCTTTCTGGCCCACGTCTCGGCCTTCCAGCGTGGATTGCGTTTCGGTTTGGTCGGTACTTCCCATGTACCAACGCAAGCAACGCTCACGTCGCAGACATAGAGCGCCGCATCCTGCATCGTGGGCCACTCGCCGAGTAGCGTTTCCGTTAGAATGCGGGCCAGCCGATCTTGCTGCGTCAAATCTTCTTTGAGGTCGTGAATCTTGGCCACGTTTGCCGAACCCGTGGCAGTTGCGAAGGCCGTGAGTTTCGTCTGGAAATCTGTAAGGTCAATATCTTCGGAGGCAACAATGACGAAGCCGTCTTCCTGTTCGGAGACGATCTCAAAATCGAATTGGCGACGCAGTTCATCCAGGTCGAGGGAGGTGTCAATCTTCAGAAGAAGCGGAATGCCCGCTTCTGTGGACGGCAACCCGTCTTGAAGCCGCGTTTGCTGCGTAGCTTTCCATGCAGTCGAAACATTCGACGAGTGCGATCCTAAACCGGCCGAATGAGTAGCCCGGTTCGTCTTGTTATCTGCCGTCGTCGTGTTTTCAGGCACTGGTGCCGATGGAACGCGAGTAGGCCCGCGATCTCTGAGAACGAGCGGCAAATGTTCAAATTGATGACTCGGCGACACTGTAGGCATTTGTCTATCCTAATCTTCCTCGTTTTCCGCTCGCTTCAACTCACGAATCGCTCTGACGAGGAGCCTCTCAGTGACGATCTTTTCGCCGTTCAGAACGGACGCCTTGGCTGCATCTTTGGCTGCCTTGACCGTCATCGCAGCGGACTCGCCTTGCAATCGTTTCACGATGGATGGCCAATCGATGCTGTCGGAGCACTTCACGGCAGACAATGTGGTCTTGAGGAGCTTGTCGATTTCGTCCGGACCAGGTGGCGGGACTTGAAAGACGTCGTCGAACCGCCGGAATAGCGCGGTGTCGAGTGAGTCTTCAATGTTCGTCGTGGCAACGAGGATGCCAGGTGCGTCGTACTCTTCCATCAACTGAAGCAATGAATTGACGATGCGGGACGCCTCGCCGATGTCTCTGCTGTTGGTCCGCGAACGAGCGATAAAATCGCATTCGTCGAGTAGTAAGACAGATGGCCGCTCTTTCGCAGCCTCAAAAACCGAGCGAAGATTTATTGCGGATTCACCAAAATACGACGAGATCAGTGCGTCAAATCGTACCTTGAGCAATGGTAGGCCAGTGTTCCATGCAAGCCGCTTTGCACCAAGCGACTTGCCGCAACCGGGTGGCCCATAGAGAAGGATCGTCTTTCGATTCTTCAATCCATAGGCACCCAGCCGCTCACGGGCAGCATATTCTTTCTCGATTCGAGCGAATCGTTCCTCTATCTCCAGAGGCAGCACCATGTGGTGCTCCAGTGAGTCTCGGAGGATCAACGTCGTGAGTTGCTCTCCATGTCGCCGACTTGTCGGAAGCTCTGAAAGTCCACGGTCGGACTCTGTCGTGCCGCCCGATCCATTCCGCTTTGGTTTTGGCTTGTTCAGAATGTCTTCGAGCTGAGTTGCAAGTTTGGCGTGACCGCTCTTGCGCTCGCTGTCAACGACGCGGCGTGCAATTCGTTCGAGATCGCTTTGCGATCCATCGGCGATTGCCCGCACCATTCGTTTCAAAATGTCTGCGTTCATGGCACACCTGCTTGCATCATGGTTTCGTCGAACGGTTCATCGTGTTGCCCCGGCCATTTGTCCTGATTCGGTTCGGTTTGCAGTTTTCGTTGGTCGGACAAGCACGTACCGCCAGCCATTACTATGTTTTTCGGCCCGAATATCGTGCCCCCTCTCCCGTAAGGCGGTCACGCAGCGGGAAATGGTTGGGATTGAGACTCCGAGTTCTTCGGCCAGCATGGGCGTTGAAAATCGCCCGGTCCGGATTAGGCGAAGAACGTGATCCAGCCGCTGTTCGATCTCTAGTGAACGCGCGTAAAGCATGCCGTAGACTCCTTTAAGTTACTTTTATCTATCGGCTACTGATGGACTTGTCAAGGAGCTTTCTCCAAGCCACGATACGACTTACGGAGTCAGTTTTGCTTTTACCGTTTTGTTCGGAAAAACCGGAACAGAAGAAGAAGGCCTGGCCAGTTGGTCCCGCCCCCGGATGACTTCCGGGGCGGGTGTCACCCGCGAAATCCGAAAGCCAGACTCACGGGATGCTTGGTTCCAGGTCCTTGCGTTGCCGCTCGATGGCGATGCGTTCCCGGAACGTCATGGGCGGCGAATTCTCCACCACCGCTGGCGGCCCGGCTGCCCCTGCCTCCGCTATGGCGGCGTCGGGATCAATCGCCGGGCCGGTGGCAGGAGTCGCCTCCGCCCGGCGGCGGATGCGAGCGGTGACGGGCTCCTCGGCGGTGGAATGCTTCTGGCGGGCGCGCTGCGGCGTGGCCTCGATGCTTTGGGCCGACTTAATCGCCTTGATCTTGCCGGCCAGTTCGGCAACGCTCGGGCCTTCTTCTTTGCCTGATTCATGGGCGCCGGCCGACAGGCCGGCCTTGAGCTGGTCGCGCAGGCCGGTAAGTTCGGCCAGGTAGGCGTCGTGCGGGAACGGCTTGCCCAGGCGGGCCTGGTAGTCGCGAAGCTGGGATTCGGCGATGGTGAGGTCTTGGCGGACACCAACGCATTCGGAGCCGTAGGCGCTGGCCAGCCGTTCGACGGCGTTCAGGACGGCGCGCGGCCCCTGATGCTCCCGCGAAAGCGTCGAATGACGGATGATCGCACCTTCGAGGTACACGTCGGGCGGGAATTGCGGATGCAGGACAATGCCGAAGCCTAAGCCCCGGTAAGTGCCCAGCTTGATGCGGGTCATCTCACGGACGCCCATCGGAAGGGCATCGAGCTTGCCGCCGAGAATCTCGGCTACGTCTTCGCGTGGATAGGTGCGGCCGCCGATGGCGATCGGGTCGTCGGCATGGGCGTTCGCCGTGGTTTCGTCGGCCGTGAGCTTCGACAGCCGCTCGGACAGGGTGGCGATAGTCGCCGGCAGGTCCCGCACACTGCGGCGGGCGACGTATTGTTCGTCGAGATGGCTTTTCTTGAGCAGGCTGAGCCGTTGCAACTCGGCGTCGGCCTCGGCGAGCGTCAGCACGGCCGGGTTGCCTGACGCGATGGCTTTGACCTCGGCATAGGAGAGTTCCTGGCTGCCGATATCCTCGGCCCGGCGGGCGGAATTGTCGCCCGTGATGACCTGGCCGATGAAACGGGCCTTGGTTTCGAGTGCCTGCCACATATAGGCGTCGAACGACCCGGCCGTGACGTAGCGGTAGATCGCCACTTCTTTGTTTTCGTTGCCCTGGCGCAGGATGCGGCCGTCGCGCTGCTCGACTTCCGCTGGTTTCCAGGGGGCGTCGAGGTGATGCAGGGCGACTAAGCGTTTCTGAACGTTGGTGCCAGTGCCCATCTTCTGGGTGCTGCCGAGCAGCACGCGCACCGAGCCCTGGCGAACTTTCTCGAATAGGGCTTGCTTTTGGGCGTCGGATTCGGCGTCGCCGACGGCGGCGATCTGGTCGCGGATCTTGTTGCGCGTAATCGTCCAAAGCCAGCCGCGGAAGCTGTCGCCTTCTCGATCGCGTCGGAAACTGCCGATGTGAGTGGCTACGTTGCGGAACACCTCTTGCACGATGTCGGACGCGTCTTGGTCTTGCAGGCGCTTCTGGCGCGCCCAGTGGTACACCAGCGGGCCGTAGAGCGCCAAGAGCCGCCGCCAAGCCAGCGCATCGTGAGTCTTGACTCGTTCCAGCAGGCTGGTAGACGTCGCTTCGGAAGCCGCGGTAAACGGTGGCGGGGTGCCGCTGGTGCCGCTCATGGGGCCACGCTGAATGAGGATTGCCGACCAACAAAACGCGCCGCGCCGGCGTCTGGCAAGTATAACAGGATCCGCCCGCGGTCGGGAGGGTCAAATCCAATTGCCGCCGCACCCTTCGCCTTACCCCACGCGCGTTTGGATCGCTTGGGCCTCGCTACGCGCGTCCACTATGAACACCCTGTGACGGCCGTGCGCCTAGAACAATTTCTTCAGCCATTGCCGCGCGCCCACGATGGGGCGGCCGGCGGTGGCGACGGGCGGTTTGGCAAAAGGGCGCGAGGGCACGGCGATGGGCGATGTAAGCCGAGGCTCGCTCAGGGCAATGGGCATGAGCAGATGGGTTCCGCCGCGCTGGACGACGATCGGCAACTCGACGCCCGGCGTCGAGAGCAAGCGCCGGATGGCGAACAGGCTGTCGCGCCGGCTGTCGAGACGACCGACCCGCAGCACGACGTCGCCGCGCGCCACGCCGGCGCGCGCCGCGGGGCTGTCGGGGAGGACGTGCAGCACGCGTAGCTTGCCCGTCGAAGACAACAGCGTCAGGCCGCTCAGGTCGTGCGGAGCGCGACGGTTGAATTGGCGGCTGGGACGCAGGTACAGCGCGTCGTGGGCGAAGTCGAACGTGACCACGTAGCGCGACCAGTAGTCGAGCCCCAGCTTGTTGTCTTTGCTCTGCGAGAACGTCAGGTCGCGGTGCCAATAGCCGCCAATCGCGACCTGCCCCAAGCGGCCGATCTGGTTTTGCGCGCTGCCCGAGAGCGATTCGCTCACGGTGCTGCCCAGCACTTGCAGTTTCGCCTCGCGCGCGAGCCGGCCGAACAGCGCGGGATCGAGCGTGCCGGGGTTTCCCACGGCCCCCGTGTCGATCAAAAACGTCGCGGGTGACGAGCGGCCCACGTCGGCCTCGACGAACGCCAGCCGCGAGGCGCCCGACAACAGCCGCCGGCGCCGGACCAGCGGCACGGCGACGCCGGAGTCCGCCGGCACCCGATGAAGGAGTTCGAGCATGCGGTCGTCGGGATCGAAGCGGACCACGTAGCGCCGCAAGACGTCCATGCCGACGAGGCCGTAAATGTTCTGTCCGCTGATTTGACGGACCATGTTCAAGTCGGCGCAGACCACGGTCTGCTTGCCGCGCAGGCTCACACGGCCGAGCCGGGCGTCGGGCGAGTCGTAAAGCTCGACCTGGGCCGAGCCGCCGGCCGTCCGCACCATCGTCGACATCGTCCGCTGCTTGCCCATCCAAGGGCGCAGGGCGGTGTCGTACACGCAATGCGTGGCGCCGGTATCGAGCACGAACGGGTAGGTCTCGCCGTCCAGCGTCACCGGCACGACCAGGAAGTAACCTTCCGCTCCCAGGTGGAAGCGTTCGATCAAGTTGTCTTCGACGGCAATGGGCGAAACGTCGCCGGCACGGCACCAGGCGGCCCCGCTGAGCGCGACCGCGAGCAGCATGAAACGCGCGAGGGGTTGACGATGGCCGTTGAACACGAACGATTCCTCCCCACAAAACGTACAAAGCCGCTGTGGTTGACAGCGGCTCGCACGGTACGGCGGGCTGCCTTCTTGGTGCGCGGGTTTCCCCTTGCCGTCGCTGGGGTCACGGTCCCTCACGTGGCCGGCGACTTCCCGTCATTCCATCGTCCTAATCGGCACGCGCCTCGCCGTCGGACCATCAAATTCGCTCAAGCCGCGGCGGCATGCCCGCAAAGTCAACGCAAATCACCCACTTCCGTACTGAACTGCGTCAAACAGGGTCAATCCGTCGTCCTGACCTATCGGGGCAAGCCCGTCGCGCGCTTGGAGCCTGTGACAAGCCGTTCGGCACGGTCATCTTCGGCAGTGGGCCACCTCCGGATTGATCCAGCAGCGCAGTGGCCGGCCGGTGACGCCCGCGATCAGGTTGTCGGCGGCGATCTCGGCCATCGCATTGCGGCTACTGACGGTGCCGCTGGCGATGTGTGGCGCGACGATCAGGTTGGGAAGCCTGAGCATGGGGTTGTCGGCCAAAGGCGGCTCCGGGTCGGTGACGTCCAGCCCGGCGGCGAAGATCGTGCCGCTGCGCAAGGCGTCGGCGAGGTCGCGCTCGACGACCAACGGACCGCGCGCCGTGTTGACGAACACGGCGCTGGGCTTCATCTTCGCGAAGGCGGCGGTGTTGAACATGCCGCGGGTCGAGTCGTTCAAGTCGGTGTGTACCGAGACGAAATCAGCCTCCGCCAGAAGCGTATCCAGCGGCACCAAGCTGGCCCCCAAGTCGCGTTCGGCTTCAGCGTTGGGCCGCACGTCGTGGTAGAGCACCCGCATGTCCCAGCCGCGTTGGCAGCGGCGGGCCAGCGCGGCGCCGATCCGCCCCATGCCGACCACGCCCAGGGTGCGGCCGGCCAGATCCTGGCCGATGTGCCCCAGCGGCTCCCAGGTTTTCCACCGGCCCGAGAGCGTGTACTGCTCGCCTTCGACGATCCGCCGCGCGGCGGCGATCAAGAGCGCGAAGGCCATGTCGGCGGTGGCGTCGGTCAGCACGCCCGGCGTGTTCCCCACGCAGACGCCGCGCTGCGTCGCGGCCGGCACGTCGATGTTGTTGAAGCCGACGGCATAGTTGCTCACCACCTTGAGCCGCGGCGCGGCGTCCAAGAGCGGCCCGTCAATGCGATCCGTCAGAAGCGAAAGCAGCCCGTCGCAAGAGGCGATCTTTTGCCGCAGCACGTCGGCCGAGGGAGGCAGTTGTTCGGGCCAAACCTCCGCGTCGCACGCGGCCAGCACCTTGTCGAGTCCGGCGGCGGGGATTTTGCGGGAAACGAAAACCTTAGGCTTGGGCATGCGATGGCTCGGCGCTGAGTGCCGTGGACGAGGTGGACGCCGGCGGATCGCTCGCGGGGAACGACTCTTCCGATGCCTCCATCAGGAGATCGTCGTCGATTTCCGACCGATCGGGCGAGCCTTCAGGTTTCGCTTCGACCGAAGTTTCATCCTGTGGCGACCGTGGGAGAGGCCGTAGTCCCTGGTTTTCCGTGGCGTCCGGTTCCGCGATCAGCTCCCCCAGTTCGGTTTCATCCAGGGCCATGGTGGTGCCGGCCGGTTCCAGCGTGCAGACCCACTGGCGTAGGCCATAGCTCGAAGCTTCGAGCACGCGAACCGTTTGCGTCACGCCGAAGACCATGGCGACGCGTCGTTGTCCCGTTTCAATCGCGGCGGTATGCATCTGAACTCCACTTAGGCTAGGTCAATCAGTTGAGCGCGTGGGCCATTGCAATCATAGGAGCGTGCGGGCGTCGGCCAATACGCCTAAAGGGCCGTTCGCACACCGGCCATACGTGGGGAATCCGGCATTACCGAGGTTGCTGTGGCCGGCTGGTTCCCAGCACGGCGTGAGAGCGATCGCGAAAACTCGGAAAGCGGCCGTTCAGCCGGCACCGCTCAAGCACCTGCTGGTTGAGTTCCGACAGCCCGCACAAACGCAGCATGCCGTCGTGCTCATGCAACCGCCGGTCGAGCACCAGCAGTTGAGCGACCAGGGTGCTGTCGAGCCGGGTCAGTTCCTCGCACTCCAGCAACAGCCGGTAGGTGAAATGACGCTCGACGAGCGACCAGAGGGTGTCGGCCAGGTCGGCGCCGTCCTCACCGTCCCAAGGCGGAAGACTCACTCTGGGCGGTGGACTAAGCCGGATGATCAACCAATCAGGACCCCGTTCGACGTCAGCGATCCAACCCTGCGCAAGTTCCGCCATGAAAGTTGTTCCTTCAACGCGATACAAGAAGATGTGTTTCCAGGTCGGCCGCCACGTTCCTTCCGACCCAAACAATCATCATACGTCCTACGAAGGGGCGTGCAAGCGCCAACGGGGATTTTTTTTGGGGGTTTCTCGACGGCGTGCTAGCACCGTGGCGGATTGCCCGGCTTTGGATGCGTTAAGACTTCTTCACCCGCAACGCCCATCTCTGCCACTCGCGCCGTAGCTTTCGTCGGGTAAAGGTACGGTTTTGCCAGTTTTTTCGGAGCCCGGGAGGGCGCCCCCGACCGTCGTCCACATGAGCGTCTCGTCGGGATAAGCGAGTGCAGATGCAACGATGGATTTATCGCTTTGGTCCGGTCCCGAAGGTGCCAGCTTGCCTGGCGCGGTGAAGAAGTTTTTCCGGCTACTTGTGTAGAACAACGAGGGCGCCAGCCCCAGGACCAGCCCCATCCACTGCTCGTCCACGCGCACTCGGCGCCCGCGGTGGGAGATTGACTTCCCCCCCGCATCTGCTAGCTTCAATCGCTGGCCGTTTCCAAGGGGAAGCACCCGATGCCGCGGATCTTCGACAACATCGACCAATCGCTCCTGCCCGCCTTGCGCGAGACGCTGGCACTGGCCGATCGATCCGATTTCTGCGTCGGCTACTTCAACCTTCGCGGCTGGAAACAGATCGACGAACTGGTCGAACGCTGGTCGGGTGGAGCGGGCAAGTGCTGCCGGTTGCTGGTGGGGATGCACCGTTCGCCGGACGAAGAGCTGCGCGAAGCCCTGAGCGTGGTCCGCGCGGGCGGCGAGCTCGACAACCAAACCGCGCTGCGATTGAAGAAGACGATGGCCGATGAATTCGGCCGCCAGCTTCGCCTGGGTACACCGACGAACCATGACGAAATCGGCTTGCGGCGCCTGGCCGCGCAGATCCGCGCGCAAA
Source organism: Pirellulales bacterium (assembly GCA_035531595.1). Taxonomy (GTDB): domain Bacteria; phylum Planctomycetota; class Planctomycetia; order Pirellulales; family JAICIG01; genus DATKSN01. The sequence goes on from DATKSN010000043.1 coordinate 11,306, forward strand.
AAGTGATCGTCAAACTCTTTCTCGAACATCCGTTGCACGCCAAGCTCTACCTGTTGTTCCGACCCGACCCGATCAGCCCCACCGTCGGCTACCTGGGGAGCAGCAACCTGACGTTCGCCGGGCTGGCGCAACAAGGCGAGTTGAATGTGGACGTCGTCGATCACGACGCTTGCCAGAAACTCGCGCGCTGGTTCGACGACCGCTGGAACGATCGCTGGTGCCTCGACATCTCGGCTGAGCTGGCGCGGGTGATCGACGAAAGTTGGGCCCGCCCACAGCAGCCGCCCCCCTACCATATTTATCTGAAGATGGCCTACCATCTCTCGCGCGAGGCCCGCGAAGGGGTGCGCGAGTTCCGTATCCCGGCTGACTTCGGCGACCGTCTCTTCGAGTTCCAGGTCGAGGCGGTCAAGATCGCCGCGCACCACCTGAACAAGCGCGGCGGCGTCATGCTCGGCGACGTGGTGGGGCTTGGCAAAACATTGATTGCCACGGCGGTCGCGCGCATCTGCGAGCTCGACCACGGCACCAGCACCCTCATTCTTTGCCCCAAGAACCTGGTCAAGATGTGGGAGGAACACGCGCTGGAGTACGGCGTTCACGCGAAAATCGTGCCCTTCAGCCGCGTCATCAAGGAATTGCCCGACGTGCCCGCCCGCTTTCGCCTGGTGATCGTCGACGAGAGCCATAACCTCCGCAACCGCGAGGGCCGCCGTTACCACGCGATTTACGATTACATCCGTCAGAGCCGCGCCAAGGTGGTGCTCGTCTCCGCCACCCCCTACAACAAGATGTACCTCGACCTGGCCAGCCAGTTGCGGTTGTTTCTTTCGGCCGAGGAGGATATTGGCATGCGGCCCGAAGCATTGCTGCGAGAACTCGGCGAGGGGGAGTTCGAGCGGAAGTTCCAGTGCAAGCCGCGCACGTTGGCGGCCTTCGAGAAAAGCACCCACGTCGACGATTGGCGCGAGTTGATGGGGCGCTACCTGGTGCGGCGCACGCGGAGTTTTATCGAGGCCAACTACGCCGAAACCGACGCGGCCACGGGCCGCAAGTACCTGACCTTCGCCGACGGCCGCCGTTTCTCGTTCCCCAAGCGGGTGCCGAAGACCGTGAAGTTCGCCATCGACGACGACGATCCCGCCGACCAGTACGCGCAACTCTATTCGCCCGCCGTGGTCGACGTGATCAACCGCCTGAGCCTGCCCCGCTATGGCCTCGGCAATTACGAGAAGAAGTCGCCCGACGTCCCGCCCACGCAAGCCGAAAGCCGCGTCCTGGCCGATCTCTCGCGGGCCGGCAAGCGGCTGATGGGCTTCTGCCGCACGAACCTCTTCAAGCGGCTGGAGAGCAGCGGCCATGCTTTCTTGCAGTCGCTCGAACGGCACATCCTGCGGAACCATGTGTTCTTGCAGGCTCTCGACGAGGGCCGTCTCGTGCCGATCGGCCCGCAAGACGCCGAGCTGCTCGATACGCGGTTCAGCGACGCCGACACGGCGCGCTTTGCCGACGACGAGGACGACGACGGCGCCGACGCGGGCGCGGCCGCACAGCCGTTGCGCAGCGAGGCCGATTTTCGCCGTCGCGCCGCCGAGGTTTACGCGGCCTACGCCGGCCCGCTCAAGCGCCGCTTCAAGTGGTTGCGTTCCACTTGCTTCGTCGACCAGCTCGCCAAGGATCTGCGGGCCGACGCCAAGGCGCTGCTTGGGCTGCTCAACGACTGCGGCGCCTGGGATCCGGCGCGTGACGCCAAGCTCAATCATCTCGCCGAATTGATCGGCCAAACGCACCGCGGCGAAAAGCTGATCGTTTTCACCCAATTTGCCGACACGGTCGATTACCTGGCGCGCGAGCTGCGTGCCCGTGGCATCGGCGGCCTGGCCGGCGTCAGCGGCGACAGCGAAGACCCCACCCGCACGGCGTGGCGCTTCAGCCCCGAGAGCAACGACCGCCGCGCGCATGTGCCTCTTTCGGAGGAACTGACGGTGCTGATCGCCACCGACGTCTTGAGCGAAGGCCAGAACCTGCAAGACGCGGCGATCGTGGTGAATTACGACCTTCCCTGGGCGATCATCCGGCTGATCCAGCGAGCGGGCCGCGTCGACCGCATCGGCCAGCGCGCCGACGTGGTTCGTTGCTATTCTTTCTTGCCCGCCGAGGGGGTCGATCGCATCATCCGCCTCCGCTCGCGCGTCCGCCGGCGTTTGCGGGAGAACGCCGAGGTCGTGGGCAGCGACGAGGCATTTTTCGAGGATGACCGCAACGAACAAGCGATCCGCGATCTGTTCACCGAGAGGGCGGGCATTCTGGACGGCGACGCCGGCGGCGAGAACGACCTGACGAGCGAGGCCTACCAGATTTGGAAGAACGCCGTCGACCGCGACCCTTCGTTGCGGCGGACGATCGAAACCATGCCCGACGTCGTCTACTCGACCCGCTCGCACCAGCCGGCCGACGACGCGCCCGACGGCGTGCTGGTCTACGTGCGCACATCGCAGGACAACGACGCCCTGGCGTGGATCGACCGGCTCGGGCGTAACATCACCGAGTCGCAGACCGTGATTCTCAAGGCGGCGCACTGCGAGCCCGACACGCCCGCGCTGGCCCGGCTCGACAACCATCACGAGTTGGTCGAGAGCGGGGTGCGCCAGATCGCCAGCCAGGAGAAGCAAATCGGCGGCGGGCTGGGCAGCCCCCGCGGCGCGCGGTTCCGCGCCTACGAGCGACTCAAGCGCCTCGCCGGGGAGGTGCGCGAGCGGCCTTTGTTCCCGATGAACGAGCTGCGGTTGGCCGTGGAGGAAATCTATAACTTCCCCTTGCGACAGACGGCCGTCGACACGCTCAACCGCCAGTTGCGCAGCGGCATCGGCGACGAGGATCTGGCCCACAGTGTCATCGAGCTCCGCGCCCAGGGACGGCTGTGCATCGTTCACGAACAAGAGGAGTCGCAGGAGCCGCGGATCATCTGCTCGTTGGGGCTGAGGACACCCTGAAGAAAGCCCAGCATGTATCTTGTCTACATGGACGAGTCGGGCAACACCGGTTCGAATTTTGCGAATACAGACCAACAAAAAAAGGAGCGGCCAGGGACAATGCCCTGAGTCGGTAGAAACCGGCCCGTACTGGTCGCTACTGAATCATACGCCTGCGCACGCGGATTTGCAACCCGGCAAACCCCGGCGCCTACTGAACCCTTCGCCGCCACAACGACTCCTACCGGCATGCCGATCAACTTCCCCCACCTCCGCGACTGCCTCAAGGAATTCGATTTCCAGAAGCTCTTCGTGCGCGAGCTCGGCTGGTCGCAGCCCGCCGGCAACGCCGACGTGGCATTCGAGATCAAAGGCGAATCGCTCACTCGCCGCCAGGTGGCCCAACTGGCCGGCGTGGCCGTGCTGGAAATCACCGCCGCCGACGGCCGCATTCCCGACGCCAAAACCCGCGCCGCCGTCCATCGCGAAGTCGCCAAGCTGCACCACGAAAACGTGCTGATCTTTCTCGATCGGCAACGGACCCAAAGCCTCTGGTACTGGGTCAAGCGGCACGACGGCAAGTCGTTTCCGCGCGATCACCTCTACGTCAAGGGGCAGCCAGGCGACCTGTTCGTGAGCAAACTGGGGCAGATCGTCTTCGACCTGGGCGATTTCGACGTGGAGGGGAACGTCAGCCTCGTCGAGGTCGCCAGGCGGCTGCGCGACGCGCTCGACGTCGAACGGGTCACCAAGCGGTTCTATGGCGAGTTCCAGGAGCAGCACCTGGCGTTTCTTGAGCTGATCCAGGGCGTTCGCGACGAGCGTGACCGCCGCTGGTACGCCTCGGTGCTCTTGAACCGCCTGATGTTCATTTACTTCCTGCAACAAAAGGGCTTTCTCGACGGCGGCGACCTGAAGTACCTGCAGGGCAAGCTCGACGACAGCCGCCGTCAGGGCCGCAACCGCTTCTTCTCCGGCTTTCTCAAGCTGCTGTTCTTCGAGGGCTTCGCCAAGCCGGAACCGAACCGCACGGCGGAAGCTCGCGCCGCGCTGGGCCAGATCAAGTACCTCAACGGCGGGCTTTTCCTGCCGCACCACGTCGAACAGCAGTATCCGAAGCTGGACGTACCCGACAAGGCTTTCGAAAACCTCTTCGCGCTCTTCGAGCGCTACTCCTGGAACCTCAACGACACGCCTGGCGGCAAGGACGACGAGATCAACCCCGACGTGCTGGGCTACATCTTCGAGAAGTACATCAACCAAAAAGCGTTCGGCGCCTACTACACGCGGCCCGAAATCACCGAGTACCTCTGCGAGCGCACCATCCACCGCCTGGTGCTCGACGCGGTGAACACGCCCGAAGCGGTGCTCAAGCACCCGCCGGCCGGAGTGACGCCGCGCCGTTACGAAACAATCGCCGAATTGCTGATGGATCTCGACGCGACGTTGTGCAAGCGGCTGTTGCGCGAGGTGCTTCCCAAGCTGAGCCTGTTGGACCCGGCTTGCGGCTCGGGCGCGTTCCTGGTGGCGGCGATGAAGACGCTGATCGGCGTCTACGCCGCCGTGATCGGCAAGATCAAGTTCCTGGCCGACCGCGATCTCTCGGCATGGCTGGCCAAGACCGAAAAGGCCCACCCCAGCCTGAACTACTTCATCAAGAAGTCGATCATCACCGACAACCTCTACGGTGTGGACGTCATGGAGGAGGCGACCGAAATCGCCAGGCTCCGGCTGTTCCTGGCCTTGGTCGCCGCCGCCGAAACGGTCGACGATCTCGAACCGCTGCCCAACATCGACTTCAACATCCTGCCGGGCAATTCGCTGGTCGGCTTGATGCGCGTCGACGACGCCGATTTCGAGCGCCGCGGCAAGCAGGGCAACCTGTTCCGCAAGAACTACCGCCAGGTTCTCGCCGAAAAGAACAAGCTCATCGACGACTACCGCCATCACGCCGCCTACACCGAGGATCTGGCGGCGCTCCGCGACCAGATCGAGGGGAAGAAGCGGGAGGCCCTCGATACGCTCGACGACATCCTGCTCGACGAATTCAATGGGCTGGGGATCAAGTTCGAGCAAGCCACCTGGGATTTGAAAACCAACAAGGCGGGCAAGCCGGTCAAGCGGGCCTTGAAACCAGCGGATATCGAAGCACTGCGCCCGTTCCACTGGGGCTTCGAGTTCGACGAGATCCTCCACTCGCGCGGCGGTTTCGACGCGATCATCACCAACCCTCCCTGGGAAATCTTCAAGCCCAACGCCAAGGAGTTCTTCGAGGATTATTCGGACCTGGTCTCGAAGAAGAACATGACCATCCATGACTTCGAAAAAGAGCAAGCGAAGCTGCTCAAGGATGAGGATCTCCGGGCCGCTTGGTGCGAGTACCTCAGCGGCTTTCCGCACGTGAGCGCGTTTTTTCGTTCGACCCCGCAGTTCAAGAATCAGATCAGCATTGTCAATGGGAAGAAGGCCGGAACCGACATCAACCTGCACAAACTATTCGTCGAGCGGTGCTTCAACCTACTGCGTGCCGATGGCTACTGTGGCATCGTAATCCCTAGCGGCATTTACACTGACCTCGGCGCCAAACAACTCCGCGAAATGCTCTTCTCGGGTGCGAGAGTGAGCGCCCTGTTCGGTTTCGAGAATCGTAGAACAATTTTCGAGGGCGTTGACTCGCGGTTCAAATTCGTCGTCCTCACATTCGAGAAAGGCGGCACGACGCGCAGTTTCGCAGCCGCGTTCATGCGCCATGACGTTGCCGAGCTCGACCGGTTTCCCGATGAAGGAGGTATTCAGCTTTCAGTCGACGTGATTCGGAGGCTTTCGCCTGATTCACTGTCGGTGATGGAATTCAAGTCCGACACCGACGTCGGGATCGCGGAAAAAATGCTCCGTTTTCCGCTTCTTGGCGAGGAAATTGAAGGGAAGTGGGGCGCGCGGTTCAACCGCGAGTTCGACATGACGAACGACGCCGGTTTGTTCAAGAACTCGCCCGGCGACGGCCTGCTACCGCTCTTTGAAGGCAAGATGATCTGGCACTTTGATCGTCATCTCGCCGAACCGCGGTACTGGGTCAACGAGAAGGAAGGGCGGAGGGCCCTACTGCGTGGTGAAAAGGACCAAGGGCAGGAACTAGATTACCAGCGATACCGGCTCGGATTTCGCGATGTGGCCGCCAGCACGAACGAGCGTTCCGCCATCGCCGCAATTCTGCCGGCGGGCGTATTCGCGGGCAACACCGTGCCTGTCCATGTTCCGTCGGCGGAAACGGCGCCATCGGCGCCGGAGATCCTGTTTTTGGCGGCTGCCTTCGACAGCTTCGTGTTCGATTGGTTGATCCGCACCAAAATCACCAACCACTTGAACTTTTTTTACGTGTACCAGATGCCGGTGCCACGGCTGACCGACTCCGACGCCGTATTCGCACCGATCGTCGAGCGCGCCGCCCGATTGACTTGCACGTCACCGGAATTTGACGCTTTGGCCAAGGAAGTCGGGCTGAAGAGCCACAGGAATACGGCGACGGACGCGATGGCCCGAGGCCGCTTGCGGGCGGAGCTCGACGGCCTGGTCGCGCACCTTTACGGGCTGACGGAGGACGAGTTCGCGCATATACTCAAAACGTTCCCGCTTGTCCCGGAACCCGTCAAGGTCGCCGCCCACAACGCGTATCGCGACGTCGACCGAGGATTGATCCAATGAAGACTCAGATCTTGCAAAGCGTGCGGATCCGCAATTTCAAGGCGATCCGCGACAGCGGTTCGTTGAAACTCACGCCGCTCACCGTTTTCATCGGCAATAATGGGACAGGCAAGAGCAGTGTCATCGAGGCGCTCGAAACACTGCAACGCTCGTTCAGCACGACCTCGATCTCGCGATGCGGCGCTGGCACGGTATGGAACACATTCACTACAAGGGGACTGCGCGGGCGCGCAGCTCCAACCACCGCGCCGGCGGGACTCAAAGCTCACCGATCGAAATCAGTTTGCGGGGACGTGTGCTCAGCCGAGGTATTCAGCCATTTTCAGCGACGACCCTGCTCAACGCGCGCGATAACTACAACGAGATTTTCTTCGAGCGCGAAGAGGCGAAGCAGGGCAACAAGACGTTGATCGAACGAAACGCTGACGGCAGCGGGGCTCTTGAGGGCAGTCCCGCGCGTTTCAACCCCGGCCGCTCGGGCCTTCGTGAATGGCACGGCCTCCGCGCGTTCATCGAAGCGTGGCAGTTCCTGCGACTGGCCCCGCCCGAAATGGGCGAGCCGTGGCCGCGAACGCGAACCGGCGGGCAGATCCGGCTTGCAAAGGACGGCTCGAACATCGCCGAGTACCTGCTCGACATCCGAGAACGCGACCTCGCTGCGTTTACCGGAATCATCGAAACCCTCCGGGTCGTTCTCCCCTATGCCGCCGATGTGCAGCCGGCGCTGACCTCGGAACTGGAGCGCAAAGTCTATTTACAGCTCTCCGAAGTGGGTTTCAAGGTGCCCGGCTGGTTGCTGTCGTCCGGCACGCTTCGGATCCTGGCTCTGCTCGCCCTGCTACGGCACCCGAACCCGCCCCCGCTTTTGGTCATTGAGGAAATCGAGAACGGACTCGACCCTCGCACCATCCACCTGCTGGTTGACGAAATTCACTCGGCCGTCGAATCGGGGCGCACGCAGGTGATCTTGACGACCCATTCTCCCTACCTGTTGGACTTGTTGCCGCTATCGAGCATCATGCTGGTCGAGCGCGTCGGCGGCGAACCGAAATTCACCCGCCCCGCCGAAATTGCCGAGGTTCGCCAATGGGCAAAACGTTTCGCTCCCGGACAGCTTTACACCGCCGCAAGGCTCCGCCTACCGGACCATCAAGAACCAAAATCGGCCTGATCGTCGAGTGCGGCCCGGAGGGAGCCGAAATGGATGTCCTACCGCATCTCGTATCGCGGAGCGACCCTCGGCTGATCGTCGAGTGCGTGCCGTTGGGATCGAAGCCGCGCGTTCTTCAAGAGTGCGGCCGCTGGGCGGCGACGTTGCTGGAGGGCGACCCACCATGTGGGTGCCCCGGTTTCACGCTCGTATCTACACACGCAGGCTCCCCGGATTACCTGCCTTTCCCCGTGTCGCCCCGCAGGCCGCCTCCGGCGGCCTGCGGGGCGACACGGACGGTGGGGATGCGGCCGCATTCGATCTAGAAACCAACGTGAGACTCCAGGGGGCAAGCCCCTGGCCTCTTACGAAAAGACCGGTATTGCCCAACACTCCCATTTCACAACCCGCAATCAAAAGATGTGTGGAACAACGAGGGCTTACGCCCCAGGCTACGCTCTGTCGCCGCTGCGCGGCTGGTCTAGCGTGGACGTGGCGGCCATCGCAACGAACATCCCACCGCTTGACTGGCCCGCGCCCCAAGTCCATAGTGGAGGGGCTGTTGAGCCCGCGGGGGGTGGATAAAAACAACGACCCGCTCAAAGGCTAGGATCGCCGCATTGGGTTCCGTAGGGAACGCCCGTGCCGAAGGTCCGCCTTTGGCGGATGGCGTTCCGTGAAGTTGGTGCGACGTCGTCTGGCAGAACACGGAACGCCACGGAGGATGTTCCCTACAGAAACGGGCCGTCGAAAAAGGCGGGCCGCGATAACGAGTTTACGCCTTGAACACAGGAAGAAGTATGCAACTGAAGACACAGCGGGCCATGTTGACGCTCGCGGCGGCCTTGCTGGCCGCCGCCGGCGTGGCCCGGGCCGCCGACGAATCGCCGAAACTCTCGCTGGAGAAGGGCGATCATATCTCGATCATCGGCAACACGCTGGCCGAGCGGATGCAGCACGACGGCTGGCTCGAGACGCTGATCCAAAGCCGCTTCCCCAAGCACGAGCTTTCGCTGCGCAACCTCGGTTTCTCGGGCGACGAACTGACGCTCCGGCTTCGTTCGGCCGGATTCGGCAGCCCCGACGAATGGCTGGCCAGAACCAAGGCCGACGTGGTCTTCGCCTTCTTCGGCTACAACGAGTCGTTCGGCGACCAGGCCGGGCTCGACCAGTTCAAGCGCGACCTGGACGACTTCATCCAACATACGCTCGGCCAGCGATACAATGGCAAGAGCGCCCCCAAACTGGTCGTGTTCTCGCCCGTCGCCCACGAGGATCTGCGCGACCGCAACCTGCCCGACGGCAAGGAAAACAACCGCCGGATCAAGCTCTACACCGCCGCGATGGCGGAGGTCGCCCAAACCCGCGGCGTCGTTTTCGTCGACCTCTTTACGCCCAGCGAGCGACTGTACGCCGAAACCCAACAGCATGCCGGGACCAAACAGGCGCTGACGATCAACGGCATTCATCTCAACCAGCTTGGCAACCGGCTCATCGCCGACGCGATCGACCGGGCCCTCTTCGCCGGTCAGCCCTCCACAGTACCCTTGCCGAGGCCGGAAGCGGACCTGGAAAAGCTGCGCGCGGCCGTGCTGGACAAGAATTTCCACTGGTTCGAGCGCTACCGCACGGTCGACGGCTATTCGATCCACGGCGGCCGCGCCGATCTGTCGTTCGTCGACGGCCAGACCAATCGCGTCGTCATGGCGCGCGAGATGGAAGTGCTCGACGTGATGACGGCCAACCGCGACCGGCGGATCTGGGCCGTCGCCCAGGGGAAAGACCTCAAGGTCGACGACGCCAACGCGCCCCCGTTTCTCGTGGTCAAGACGAACAAGCCCGGCGAGGGCCCCAACGGCACGCACCTTTTCCTTGGCGGCGAGGCCGAAATCGAGAACATGACGATCGCCAAGGGGTTCAAGGTGAATCTCTTCGCCTCCGAGGAAATGTTCCCCGAACTGGCCAACCCCGTGCAGATGGCCTTCGACACCAAGGGCCGGTTGTGGGTCGCCTGCATGCCCAGCTATCCGCATTGGAAACCCAACGAAACGATGAACGACCAGGTGCTGATCCTCGATGACAGCGACGGCGACGGACGCGCCGACAAGCTCACCGTGTTCGCCGACAAATTGCACGTCCCCACCGGGCTCGAATTTTACGCCGGCGGCCTGCTCGTCGGTCAACAGCCGGACTTGATGTACCTCGAGGACACCGACGGCGACGACGTGGCCGACGTCCGCCGGCGCGTTCTGCACGGCATGGATTCCGCCGATACGCACCACGCCATGAACAGTTTCGTACTCGATCCGGGCGGCGCGCTCTACTTCCAGGAGGGCACGTTCCACCACACGCAGGTCGAAACGGTCTACGGCCCGCCGCGGCGCTGCGCCAACGCGGGCGTGTTCCGCTACGAGCCGCGCGCGCAGAAATTCGAGGTCTACGTGACGTACGGCTTCGCCAACCCGCACGGGCACGTCTTCGACCGCTGGGGCCAAGATCTCGTGACCGACGGCACCGGGGCCGATACGTACTTCGCCGCCGCTTTTTCCGGACGGCTCGACTTCCCGCAAAAGCATCCGGGCATGGAGCGAATCTACAAGCAATGGACCCGTCCTTGCCCCGCCACCGAGTTCGTCTCGAGCCGTCATTTTCCCGACGACATGCAAGGCAACTTGCTGGTGCCCAACGTGATCGGCTATCGCGGTATCTTGCAGTACAAGCTGAACGAGAAAGGCTCGGCCTTCGAGGGAACGGAGGGCGAGCGGTTGTTGTTTTCGAGCGACGAGAACTTCCGCCCCACCGACTTGGAGTTCGGTCCCGACGGCGCGCTCTATTTCACCGATTGGCAGAACCCGATCATCGGCCACATGCAGCACAACCTGCGCGACCCCAGCCGCGACCGCACCCACGGCCGCGTCTACCGCGTCACCTGCGAGGGGCGCCCGCTCCTCAAGCCCGCCCTGATCGCCGGCCGGCCGATCGACAAGCTGCTCGACTTGCTCAAGGAGCCGGAGGCGCGCGTCCGATACCGCGCCAAGATCGAGCTTTCCGGGCGCGACGGCGGCGAGGTCGTGGCCGCCGTGGCCAAGTGGACCAGCACGCTCGACCAACGCGACGCCGAATACGAACACCACTTGATGGAGGCCCTCTGGGTCCACCAGGTCCACAACGTGGTCAACGAGGATCTGCTCAAGCGGATGCTGCGCTCGTCCGACTACCACGCTCGCTCCGCCGCGACGCGCGTGCTTTGCTACTGGCGCGACCGGGTGACCGATCCGCTGGCCTTGCTCGCGGCGCAGGCCGACGACGCCTATCCGCGCGTGCGGCTCGAAGCCGTGCGCGCGTGCGGCTTTTTCGACGACGCCCGCGCCGCCGAGGTGGCCCTTTTGGCGCTCAAACACCCGATGGACTATTATCTGAAATACGCGCTCGGCGAGACGATGCGGCAATTGGGGCCGTATTGGAAGAAGGCCGTGCGGGAGGGGACCGCGCTGGCGGCCGACAACCCGGCCGGCATCGACTACCTCTTGCAGAGCGTCACCACGGCCGAGCTGACGCGGCTGCCGCGGACGCCGCTGGTCTACCAGGCGCTCTTGTCGCGCGACCAGGTGGCCCCCGAGTATCGCCAGGAAGCGCTGCGCGGCCTGGCCAAGCAAAACGGTTCCGACGTCGCCGGCGAGCTTTTGGCCGCGCTATCGCGGATGGACCACGCCGACGTGCCGCAAAGCGATGCGATTCTCTACGACCTGGGCCATGTGCTCACCGGCTTGCCGGCCGCCGAGCTGAAGCGCGTGCGCGGCGCGGTCGCCAAGCTTGCGGCCGAGGCCCACCGCCCGTTCACGCGGCAGATCGGCTACCTCGCCCTGATGACCGCCGACGGTTCGCTCGACACGGCCTGGAACGAAGCCGTGCAATCGGCGCCCACCCTTTGCGACGTGCTCGAAGCCGTGCCGTTCCTGCCCGACGCCAGGCTTCGGGCCGCGGCCTACGAGCGGGTGCGGCCGCTGTTGTTCGACCTGCCGCCTGAATTGGCCGGCGCGGCTGAGAACAGCAAGGGGACTCTGGGACGGTTCGTCCGCGTCGAACTGCCGGGGGGCGGACGCGTGCTCACGCTGGCCGAGGTCGAGGTGATGAGCGGCGGGACCAACGTGGCCCCGGCCGGCAAGGCCGGCCAATCGAGCATCGGCTTTGGCGGCGAGCCGAAACGCGGCATCGACGGCAACACCAGCGGCGCGTACAACGACGGTGGTGAAACGCATACCAACGAGGAGGCGAATCCCTGGTGGGAGGTCGATCTGGGCCAGGAGCGGCCGATCGACGCGATCACGGTCTGGAACCGCACCGATGGTGCATTAGGCAACCGGCTTGCTGGCTTCACGCTCAGCGTGCTCGACGGCAACCGCCGAAGCGTGTTCGTCGCGGCCGACGTTCCGGCCCCGCCGCGAAAGGTGAGTTTCGAGTTGGAAGGAAACTCGCGGGACGCCGTGCGCCGCGCGGCGATCCACGCGATCATCTCGATCGAGGGGCACGACGCCGAAACCATCAGCACGCTCGCCTCGTTCTTCCACGACGGGGTCGATCGCGAGGCGGCCGTCAGCGCCCTGCGGCGGCTGCGCCGCGGCGCCTGGCCCAACGAGCGGGTGCGGCCGATGATCGAGACCATTCTGGTTTACGCCGGCCACGTGCCGGCCGCCGACCGGACTTCGCCGGGCGTGGTCGACGCCTTGCAACTGGGCAAAGACCTGACGTCGCTCTTGCCGATGGAGGAGGCCAAGAAAGCGCGTTTGGCGCTGGGCGAGTTGGCCGTGCCGGTGTTCGTGGTCCGGCCCGTGCCGCACAAGCTCACCTTCGACCGGACGAAGATCTACGCGCAGGCCGGCAAGCCGGTCGAGTTGGTGTTGGAGAACACCGACATCATGCCCCACAACCTGATCGTCGCGGCGCCAGGGGCCCTCAAAGCGGTGGGCGAGGCCGCCGAGAAGATGGCCACGCGGGCCGACGCTTTTACCCGGCACTTCGTGCCTGCCATGCCCCAGGTGTTGTTCGCGACTAAAATGCTTCCGCCACGGCAGGTCGAGAGGCTCTCGCTGATCGCCCCCAGCCGGCCGGGCGATTACCCTTACCTCTGCACCTTCCCCGGCCACTGGCGGACGATGTACGGGGTGCTGCGCGTCGTTTCCGATCTGAATACCGTGCCGCCGGAGGAATTGCTCGATGAGCCGGCGCCGCTGGCCGAGTTGCGGCCGTTCGTCCGCGACTGGAAGTACGACGAATTGGCCGGCGATTTAGGCCAGATCGACTCCGTCCGGTCGTTCGCCAAGGGGAAGGATCTGTTCACCGCGATCTCCTGCGTCGCCTGTCACAAAATTCACGGTATGGGCGGCCTGGTCGGCCCCGAATTGGTCGACCTGCGCAAGCGTTTCAAGCGCGAGGAGATCCTCCGCGAGATGATCGACCCCTCGAAGGTGATCAACGAGAAGTTCCGAACTCAGGTCATCGAGACCGGCGACGGCGAGGTGGTGACCGGGATCGTAGTCAGCGAGGACGAGTCGTCGCTGCGCGTGATGGCCAACCCTTTGGAGAAGTGCGAGCCGAAGGTCGTGCGCCGCGACAACATCGAATCGCGTGATTTCGCCAAGATCTCGATGATGCCGGCGGGGTTGTTGGTCACGCTCACCAAGGAGGAGATCCTGGATCTGCTGGCCTACGTCGAGCACGGCGGCGACCCGAACGCGCCGTGTTACAAATAGTGTATGGGTTCAGCGTGAAACGGAGTCACGGGGAGGCTGGTGGGCAGTGCCCACCCTACGGTATCGAAGCGGAGTGTCATTTGTTTCTAACCGGACCTTGCCAGCACGAACGTACACCCGTAGAATGCAATGGGCACACGCCTCCCGCCGGATGACTTCCATGAATCCCCTGCTCGACCACGCGATGCTCGTCACGCGCCGTCACCTGCTGGGCCGCGTCGGCTCGGGACTTGGGCTGGCGGCGCTGGCCACGCTGCTGGGTGAGACGGCGTCGGCCGAGAACGCCGCGGCGATAGGCGGCTTGGCCGACTTGCCGCACTTCACGCCCAAGGCGAAACGGGTGATCTACCTTTTCCAGTCGGGCGCCCCGTCGCAGATCGACCTTTTCGACTACAAGCCCGGCTTGGCCGAGCGCCGTGGCACGGAACTGCCCGATTCAGTGCGCCGCGGTCAGCGGCTGACGGGTATGACCGCCACGCAGGCCAGCTTTCCGGTGGCGCCGAGCAAGTTCCGCTTCGCGCGGCACGGTCAGAGCGGTGCCTGGGTCAGCGAACTGCTGCCCCACACGGCCCGCATCGCCGATCGGCTCACGTTCGTCAAGTCGATCCACACCGAAGCGATCAACCACGATCCGGCCATCACGTTTTTCCAGACCGGCGCCCAATTGGCGGGCAGGCCGAGCATCGGCGCGTGGTTGTCGTACGGCCTGGGCAGCGAAAACCGCGACCTGCCCGCCTTCGTGGCGATGGTCTCGCAAGGCAGCGGAAACCCGAACGACCAGCCACTCTATGACCGCCTGTGGGGCAGCGGCTTCCTGCCGACCAAGTACCAGGGTATCAAGTTTCGTTCGACGGGCGACCCCGTGCTGTTTCTCTCGAACCCGGAGGGAGTGGCCGACGGCACGCGGCGACGGATGCTCGACGACCTGGCACGGCTCAACCAATTGAAGCTCGACGCGACCGGCGATCCTGAAATCGCCACGCGCATCGCGCAATACGAACTGGCCTACCGCATGCAGACGTCCGTTCCTGAACTGACCGACGTCTCGCGGGAGCCGGAGCACGTTTTCGAGCTTTACGGCGCCGATTCGCGGAAGCCCGGCACGTACGCGGCCAATTGCCTTTTGGCTCGCCGGCTGGTCGAGCGGGGCGTGCGCTTCGTACAACTTTTCCACCGCGGCTGGGACCAACACACCTCGCTTCCCAAGCAGATCGCCGGACAATGCGCCGACACCGACCAGGCTTCGGCGGCCCTGATCACCGACCTCGAGCGGCGCGGGCTACTCGACGACACACTGGTGGTCTGGGGCGGCGAGTTCGGCCGCACGGTTTATTGCCAGGGGAAATTGACGGCCGAAGACTACGGCCGCGACCACCACCCGCGCGCGTTTACCGTCTGGTTGGCCGGTGCCGGCATCCGATCGGGCTTGTCGTATGGCCAGACCGACGATTACAGCTACAACATCACAGAGAACCCCGTCCACGTCCACGACCTGCACGCCACGCTCTTGCACTGCCTGGGGATCGACCACACGCGGCTGACGTTCAAGTTCCAGGGACGGTATCACCGCTTGACCGACGTGCATGGCGAGGTGGTCAAGGAACTGTTGGCGTAGCGCTACGCGTTCCCACGCTCCGCGTGGGGGCTTTTCGCTCAACGGCTAGGATCGTCGCTTTGGGTTCTGTAGGGAACGCCCTCCGTGGCGTTCCGTGAAGCGGGTCGTTGTTATACTTCGCGCGGCCGAGAATGAGACATTTTGCCACGAGAAAGTGGTGGCTGGTGGCAGAGCGTAAGCGATGCCCCGGCTAGTTAGTGACCGGGGCATCGCTTAGGCTCTGCCCCAGCCACCGTGAATGTCTCATTCTCGACCGCGTGAAGTATACATGAAGTCCCCATCGGTGCTGATCCTGGGAGCGGGTATCAACGGCGCGGCCCTGGCCCGCGAGTTGGTGCTGGGGGGGATCTCCGTCGCGCTGGTCGATTCGGGCGACCTGGCCGGCGGGGCCACGTCGTACTCGTCGCGGCTGATCCACGGCGGGCTGCGCTACCTCGAATATGGCGAACTCGACCTGGTGCGCGAGTCCCTGGCCGAGCGGACGCGATGGCTCCGGCTGGCGCCCCACCTGGTCTCGCCGCTCAAGCTCTATATTCCCGTCGCAAGCCGTCTGGGAGGCCTCCGCGCGTCGGTCGGGCGCTTCCTCGGCTGGAAGGCGAAGGGCGCCGCGCGGTCGGCGCCGCCCCGCGGACTGTGGCTGGTGCGCTCCGGGTTGTGGCTGTACGATCGCTATGCGCGCGATCCGGCCTTGCCGCGGCATGCCACCTACTCGGTGCTCGACCCGCGCGCCATTCGCGTGGCGCGCGACCGCTATCGCTGGCTCTGTTCGTACTACGACGCGCAGGTGCGTTTTCCGGAGCGGTTCGTGGTCGACCTCTTGGACGATGCGCGGAAAGCCGCCGGGGAAACCGGCGCTTCGCTCCACGTTTACACGTACCACCGCGCGAGCTTGCGCGGTCGCAGCGTGGAGATTCACTCCGCGGACGACGAAACGCCGGTGTCGACGTTCGAGCCCGCGGCGATCGTGAACGCCACGGGGGCCTGGGTCGATTGGACGCTACGGCAATTGAACGTCGCGGGGCCGATGTTGATGGGGGGCACCAAGGGGAGCCATCTGGTCACGTCGCACGCGAGGCTCCGCGCGGCGCTGGGCGACCACGGACTGTACGCCGAGGCCGGCGACGGCCGGCCCGTGTTCATTTTGCCCTTCGGGGATTTGACCTTGATCGGCACGACCGACGTCCCCTTCGTGGGCGATCCGGCGGAGGCGCTGGCCTCGCGGGCGGAATTGGACTACCTGATCCAGGCGGTCAACTCGATCGTGCCCGACGTGTGTCTCTCGGCCGACGAGGTCGACATGCACTATTGCGGTGTGCGTCCCTTGCCCGCCTCCGGCCCGGCGACGCCGGCGGCGATTACCCGCCGCCACTGGCTCGAAGAGCACGCGGGCTGCGACGTCCCGCTCTATTCCGTGATCGGCGGCAAGCTGACCACATGCCGTTCGCTGGCCGAACGAGCGGCCGGTACGCTCCGCTCGCGGCTGGGCCTGACACCGCTGGTCGTGAGCCAAGATCGTCCGTTGCCAGGCGGTGCGGACTATCCCGCCGATCACGATGCGCTCGAGGCCGAGTGGCGGCGGTTGGCGGCGCTGCACGGACTTTCCGACGGCCAGGCGCGTGCCGTATGGACACTGCGTGGAACACAGACCGATTCCATCCTGGCCGCGTGCGGCGGCGGCAAGACGGGCAACCTGACCGGCACCGATCTGCCCCTCTCGTTCGTCCGCTGGGTGATTCATCACGAATGGGTCCGCCGTTTGAGCGACCTGGTCGAGCGGCGGTTGATGCTGCTTTACGATCGGCGCTTGTCGGAACCCGCTTTACGAGAATTGGCGGGGCTACTCGTCGAGGCGGGGCTGCTCAAGGCCGGCGAAATCGAAGCCGAAGTCGGGCGGACGATCGAACGACTCAAAACGCATTTCGGCAAACGGCTGGCCGCCTCCGATTCCGGCGGCCAGCGGGGCGACACGGACATTCACGGTGGCTGGGGCGGAGCCTAAGCGATGCCCCGGTCGCGCTATTGAGCCGGGGCATCGCTTAGGCCTTGTCTCGCACGCGGCCCGCCCCCTATATTTCAGCGGGGTTTGACCACGACCGACGCCCATTTCACAAGGAACTGCCCGCATGGATGATCTCACGCCCGGCCGTGCCCTGCGGCAAGCGGTCGCCGACACGACAATCGCCATCCCCGGCGCGTTCAACGCCCTGGTGGGTCGGATGATCGAGGAGGCCGGCTTTGAAGCGATTTACTTGTCGGGGGCGGCCTTCTCGGCGGCCGATCTGGCGCTACCCGATGTGGGTCTACTGACGTTGACGGAGTTGGTCGAGCAGACCCGCAGGCTGACGCGCCGCGTGAGCATTCCCGTGGTGGTCGATGCCGATACGGGCTTCGGCGAGGCGGTGAACGTCGAGCGAACCGTCGAGGAATTGGAGGCGGCCGGCGCGGCGGCGATCCAGATCGAAGACCAGCGGCTGCCAAAGCGGTGCGGGCATCTGTCCGGCAAAGCGCTCGTCGAACCGGAGGAAATGTGTTCCAAGCTCCGTGCCGCGGCGGCGGCGAAGGCCGACGGCGAGTTGGTCATTGTCGCACGCACCGACGCGCGGGCCGTCGAGGGGTTCGAGGCCGCCGTCGACCGCGCCCAGCGATACCTCGCCGCCGGGGCCGATTGGATCTTTCCCGAAGCGCTGGCCGACCGCGACGAGTTCGAGCGTTTCTCGCGGGCCGTCGACGCCCCGCTGATCGCGAACATGACCGAGTTCGGCAAGAGCGAGCTGCTACCGCTTGATGAGTTGGCCCAGATGGGCTACGCCGGCGTGCTTTACCCGGTCACCTTGTTGCGGGTGGCGATGAAGGCGGTCGAAGCGGCACTGGCCATGCTGGCCGCCGACGGCACCCAGCAGGAGTTGCTGGACCTCATGCAAACCCGGCAGGAACTGTATGATCTGCTGGGCTACGACGACTATGAAGCCCGCGACCGGGCCTTCTTTGGAAATGGCATGCGGGAGAATCTGTAGGGAACGCCCTCCGTGGCGTTCCGTGGCGTTCCGGGATGCGGGTATCGACGTCGGCTCGCGGGACACGGAACGCCACGGAGGGCGTTCCCTACAAAATCGGGATCGGTTGCCGATTTGCCTTGAAACGCTTGACTGGAGACATAAGAATGACCGACGAGGTGTACAGCCCGGGTTTGGAAGGCGTGCTGGCGGGCGAGACGGCGATCAGCACGTTGCAGGGCGGCTTGCAGTACCGTGGCTACGCGGTCGAGGAGTTGGCGACTCACGCCACGTTCGAAGAGGTTGCCTTCCTGCTCTTGCACGGCGAACTGCCAAACTCCTTGGAGCTTTCGACGTTTCGCCGGCGGCTGGGCGCGGCCGAAGCGGTGCCGTCGCAGGTGTTCGCGGCGCTGCGGACGATTCCGCCCGCCGCGCCTTTGATGGACGTGATGCGCACCGGCGCGAGCCTGCTGGCCCATTGGGACAAGGACACCACCGACAACAGCCACCAGGCCAACGTCAGCAAGGCCGAGCGCTTGCTGGCCCAGTTGCCGGTGCTGATGGCGGCACGGCAGCGGCTCCTGGCCGGGAAAGAACCTGTACCGTCCGATGCCGGGCGATCGCTGGCGGCCAACGTGCTCTGGATGCTCAACCGCCGGCCGCCGAGCGAGCGGGCCGTCAAAGCGATGGACGTCTCGCTGATCCTTTACGCGGAGCACGAGTACAACGCGTCGACGTTTACGGCCCGCGTGGTGGCCTCGACCTTGAGCGACCTGCACTCGTCGGTGGTCGCCGCGATCGGCGCCTTGAAGGGCCCGTTGCACGGCGGGGCGAACGAGCGAGTGCTCGAGGTCTTGCGGGAAGTCGGCACGGCCGACAAGGCCGAAGCCTGGATTCGCGAGGCCCTGGCCCACAAGCGTCGGATCATGGGTTTTGGCCACCGAGTTTACAAGACGGGCGACCCGCGGGCGACCTACCTCAAAACGCTCTGCGGCGAGCTGGCCAAGGAGACGGGACACGACGACATGGAGCGAATGGCCGAGGTGATCGAAACGGTCGTGCGAACCGAAAAGAAATTACCGCCGAATCTCGATTGGCCCAGCGCCCGGCTGTACCACTATCTGGATCTGCCCGTCGAACTCTACACGCCGCTATTCGTCATCAGCCGCGTCGCCGGTTGGAGCGCGCACGTGATCGAGCAGTTGGACGACAACCGCCTGATCCGGCCGCGCTCGCGCTACACCGGGCCGGCGTTGCGCGCGTGGATTTCCCTGGAAGCGCGCGTTCCCAGTTCGACGCCGCCGCCGATCGCATAGCCCGCTTACCACCAGGGACCGTAATCGCCGTCACACTAACCCGCGGCGCAAGCTCACCGGGTCCGTGGCGGCCCACGAAAGAGGAAGGATCATTTTCCCGGAAAAAGCACGCTCGTTGCGCAGCAACGAACGTGCAAGAAACAAAACGGCGGCGAAGCGAAAAAAAAACGACTTCCGAATACCCCATGACGTCTGAGCGAGCCGCGAAAGCGGCATCCAATTGCCGCGCCCCCCTTCGCCTTACCCCACGCTCTTTTGGATCTCTTTGGGAGGGGTTTCGGAATCGTTTTTTTTCGCGCAGCGCCGATGCTCGGAGCGGGATTAGTCTTCGCGCCCCGGTCGCTCCGCCGCGGCGCGTTCGCGCTCCAGCGCGCGGTTCAACGACGAAATCGTCACGTATCCGGCGACGGCGTCTGCGCGCCCGAGCTCGTCAATCGCGCTGTCAGCGCCCAGAACGCTCGCGATCCATTCGCGCGCCCGAGGATCGCCCGCGCGCGCCTGGCACGCGGCTGCCTCGACGAGGCGCTCCCAGGCCGCGGGCGTCACGACGTCAAAGACGACCAACCAGTACGTCGGCGGCTCGGGGTCACGAGTTCGACCGCGGTCGTCGCGCCGTGCCTCCGAATCCCTAGGTCAGAGCGTTGAAAAGGCCATATTGAAGCGCGGACGCGGGGGCCGCGTTGGAAAAAAATTTAATCCCGCGCATGGGCCGCGCACCGATCGCGCCGTGGCGGGGCGGCGACAGCGCCGCAACGCCGGCTTCGGCGCGGATCAACGCGACTTCGAATCCCCTTAAAAACGGAGATCCAAAAAAACGTGGGGCGATGGAAAGTGTGGCGGGGCCGCGGAGCGGCCGAAGATGTGTTCGGGGCACCCGCGCAGCGGGTCGGCGGAGCGTGGAAACAAGGAATCTATTGCGGATCTGGTCGGAGTTTCAGAATCCGCCCGTTGAGACTGTCGGCGATGTAGAGCGTGCCGTCGGGCGCCACGGCCACGGCGTGCGGTTGGTTGAGCGGCGTTTCGGTGGGCTTACGACCGCTTGCCCCTTCGCCCTTCTGGCCCGTGCCTGCAATCGTGGTGAGCGTGCGCGATTTGGCCGAGTAGCGGCGGATGCAATGGTTGTCGGTATCGGCGATCAGCACGTCGCCCGAGGTCTCGCAGAATATGAACTTGGGGCCGTTGAGCGTGCATTCCAGGGCCGGGCCGTCGGAGGCCGCTCCCGCCTTGCCCGTCCCCGCCACGGTACGAATGTGGCCGGCCTTGTCGACGACGCGCAGGGAGTTGCCGCCGCGTTCCAGAATCCAGACGTTGCCTTGGCGATCGCGGGCCACGGCCCGCGGGTCGACCAACGGCGCGGCATTGGCCGTGGCGCCGTCGGCCGGCACCCCTTGACGCCCATTGCCCGCTACCGTGCGGATGATGCCCTTTTCGACGGCGCGGATGCGCCGGTTGCCCAGATCGGCCACCAAGAAGCCGTGCTCCGTCGCCACGACGTGGTAGGCCTGGTTGAACAAGGCGTCAGGGGCCGGTCCACCGTCGCCGGCAAAACCGCTCTGGGGCTTGCCCGCGGCGGTCGAAACCTGGCCGGTCTTCACATCGACCCACCGCACGCAATGATTCGAGGTATCGGCAACGAGCAGCTTGCCCTTGCCGGCAACCACGACGTGGTGCGGCTGATTGAAGCGGGCCTGGCCGGCCGGGCCGTCGCGGTAGCCGGCTTCGCCGTCGCCCGCCACGACCGACACATGGTGGTCGCGGTCGATACGTGAGATACGGTTTCCGCCGAAATCGGCGACGACGAGCGAACCGTCAGCCAGGAAATCGAAACCGAAGGGCGTGGTCAAGAGCGGATCGTCGTCGACCACGACGGCGAGTTGCTCTTTCGCCTGGATCGGCGCGGGGACGACGAGCAGGATTGCCAAAAGCCAAAAGCGTCGCATCATGAGTCTCCTGGGCTTTGGAACGCCGGGGGGGGCGTTCCCTTCAGATTTCGTTGCCGCGGTAATCCTAGCCTTGAATTGGGTCGGTCGATAGACTTCACGCGGCCGACCACGAGACGTTTTGCCACGAGAAAGTGGTGGCTGGTGGCAGAGCGTAAGCGATGCCCCGGCTCGGTAGCGACCGGGTATCGCTTAGGCTCTGCCGCGGCCGCTTTCGAGGTTGAAGTCGTCGGCCAACGGTGTGGCTTGATAAACCCGGCCAGTTGTCAACAGCGGTTCGCCGGGCGCTGCGAGATCCGCTTGCGCGTTGTTCTTCGCGGCGGTCAAAAGGCGCTGGCGAAGGCGCCGCTGGGCGTGCTGGGAGCGATGCTGGTAGCGCTCGACGGGTTCGGTGTGGGCGGCGCCTGGGCCGGGCTGTGCGTTTGGGTGGCTTATTTGGATTTCCGGCCTGGTTTCCTCCGAAACGCGGCGACGCAGATCTCTTGGCGGTTGTGCTGCAACTGGCGGGCGCGGACATAGGGAAAACCCCATGCATGGACGCGGGCCAGGTAGCCGGGCACCTGCTCGGCGAGGTTCCAGTCGAGGAGCTTGAGCGTGAGCAACAGCCCGCGAACGTCGACCTGGGGGTGACTCACGATCGCCTCGACGGCGTCGAGCGTGTAGGTGGGGGCCACGTTCATGTCGGCCACCAGCCAGCGGACCTGGCGGAAGTCGCGGCGGCGGACGTCGGCCGCGCGCTTGCGAATGTGGACGAAGTTCGGATGGGCCAGAAGCGCGGGGTGCATCGCCGCCGGGTCGATGCCCGCCACCGACATACCCCGCCGCAACAGCGCCTGGCAAGAACCGCCTGGTGCGCAACCGATTTCGACCACTCGCTGGCCCGGCCGCGCCGGTAGCTTCGACCAGCGCAAGGCCTCTTCCATTTTCAGATAGGCCCGCGACACCGCGTCGTCGGGCAGTTTGAGCCGGCTCAGCCCGCCGGGCCGGCACGAGGCCCAACCGCGCGCGCGGTGCTGGCCGACCCACCATTCGTTCGGCTGTACCAAAACGCAGTCGAGCACGAGCTGCCCCTCGCGGGCTAACGGCCGACGGTCGAGTTGGTCCCGGTCGAGTTGGTCCCGGTCGAGTTCGGCGCGGATGAGCGCCGCGGCTTCATCGGCCGCGGGCGTCAGCCCTGGCTCGTAGCCGTGCTCGCCCGCCGCCGCCGTATCGCGCGGGAATACGTGCAGCTTCTCGTAGGGTCGATCGCCGGCCAGCTCGCGCACCTGCCTCGCGAGCCGCGCCGGATCGCCGCCGGCCGCCTTGCCGAGCGAAAAGGCGTAGCTGCGGGCGAAGACGCTTTCGAGGTTGAAGTCGTCGGCCAACGGTTGATCGGCCGGCAGCTTGAAGGTCATGAAGCCCGGCCGCGAGTAGGCGAAGCGGAACGCCGGCCAGCGGCGGGCCAACTCAAGCTTCACCGCGTGTTCGGCGCCGACTTGGCAAGTGAGCATCAGAAATGAAGCCGAGCGGGGCATGGTGGACCGATGGTAAAGGAGTATGCGTCAGATGTCGAGTCGCCGTCTCGCGGGGGCGATATCCCGATGTCATCATGGAATTGCTGTCGAAGACGCAAATGCGGCCCGAGGGCCCCGTCCGCCACCGCCAGCCGTTTCTTGAGCGTGGTGACCTTGGCACGCTTGACCGCAATCGGAAATGAGCATAGACTTAGTTAGCTAAGCTAAGTTTCATTCAGGAGTCAACGGAATGCAAATGACCAATATCCATGCGGCGAAGTCGCAACTCTCCAAACTCGTGGAGCGCGCCGAGGCCGGTGAGGAAATCGTCATCGCTCGTGCCGGCATGCCGGTGGCCAAACTTATCGCCTATCGGCCGAGCCAGGTGCCTCGCAAGGGTGGTCAGTGGCGAGGCAAGGTTCGTATCGCGGACGACTTTGACAAACTGCCCGCCGACATTGCCTGCGCGTTTGGCATGCTTCCTGAATGAACCTCTCGCTCGACACCCACGTCCTGTTGTGGTGGCTTGATAAACCCGGCCAGTTGTCAACAGCGGTTCGCCGGGCGCTGCGAGATCCCCACAATACGGTCTACGTCAGTGCCGCAGTGGCCTGGGAGATTGCCATCAAGCAGACGCTCGGTAAAAACTCGACGCCCCAGACGACCTCGAAGCGACCATTGCGGCCAACGGTTTCTTGTCGCTGCCAATTACCATCGCCCATGCCATGGCGATCCGCTCGCTACCGCCGCATCACCGCGATCCGTTCGATCGCATGCTGATCGCTCAAGCGCTTCAGGAAGGGCTCCGGCTTGTCAGCCGTGATCCGCAGATCGCCCAGTACCCAGTTCCGTTGATTCTCGCATGAGTCGAATCCGCCCCGGTGCGCCCAAACTGCTCTTTCCGCTGGCAAGCCAATTTGGTATTTACCGCGCCTCCCGAAGTATCTTCACGGAGAAGAGCGATGAAGCGGTTGCTGGTGCGATTGTCCGCCTTGACCGGCGTCGTGGCCGTGGGCCTGTGTACCCTGTTCGCGGCCCATCGCCTGCTACCGCGGGCCGAAGCCCAGGACGCGGCCCCCGCCGCGGCGAAGCCCCTGAAGTCGCGCAGCGGCGCCAAGGCGAGGAAGAAAAAAGTCGCCGCGCCGTCGGGCCGCCGCGCCACCGCGGGCACGGGCGAACCCGTCGCGGGTCGCTATGCCGACCGTCGCGCCCCCGGCGTCGAGCCGTCGGACGAGCCGCGTGCCTTCGACGACCAAAGTTCCGCGTTGGAGCCGCTCGATTCGGCTGGCCGTCCGAACGGCGCCGGCGCGGATGCGCGAGGCTCGACCCGCGCTGAACCGTTCCCGGCGAGACCCCCATCCAAGAAACAACGCGCGAGCCAACGCGTTCCCACGCCGGCGCGGGATGCCGACCGCCGCTCGCCGCGCAAGGCCAATCCCTTCGACGAGCCGACGCCGGCCGCGGCGGCCGGCGACGAGGGGACGGGCAAGCCCGGCGGCCGGCATTTGGAAGGCGCCCAAACGCCCACGCTGAGCTTGGAAAAAAGCGGGCCCGACGAAATCCAGGTGGGCAAGCCCGCGACGTTTTCGATTCACGTCCGCAACACCGGCAACGTGCCCGCCCAGGGCGTCGAAATTCGTGACGAAGTGCCGCAAGGCACCCGCCTTCTGAGCACGCGCCCTCAAGCGTCGCCCGCCAAGCAGGGCCAGGTCGTCTGGTCGCTGGGAACGATCAAGCCGGGCGATGAGGCGAAGGTCGAACTGGACGTGCTGCCCCTGACCGAGGGCGAAATCGGCAGTGTGGCCACCGTCCACTTCGCCGCTGAAGCCTCGCTGCGAACTCGCTGCACTCGCCCGCAACTGGCGCTCGAAGTGCATGCGCCGCGGGAGGTGCTGCTCGGCGAAAAGGTGACGCTCTCGATCAGGATTTCCAATCCCGGCACCGGCGCGGCCACCGGAGTGGTGTTGGCCGAAACGATTCCCGAACAACTGGCGCACCCCGCCGGACCCGAACTGGAATACGAAATCGGCGACTTGGCCCCCGACGAATCGCGCGAGATCGAGCTGACGATGACCACCACGCGGGCCGGAGCGGTCCTGAACCAATTGAAGGCCAAGGGCGACGGACAATTGCTGGCCGAAGGCGAGGCCGCGTTCGATGTGGTGGCGCCGCAACTCAAGGTGGCCATGCAAGGGCCCAAGCGGCGCTATCTTGAGCGGCAGGCGACGTATACCGTTTCGATCAGCAATCCCGGCACGGCCGTGGCCAAAGCCGTCGAATTGGTCACGCACCTGCCCAAGGGGCTGAAATTCGTCGGCGCCAACAATTCGGGCGAGTACGATCCGCAAACGAACAGCGTCCGCTGGATGCTGGACGAGCTGCCGCCGAACGAGATCGGCGAGGTCCAATTGACGACCATGCCGATCGAAGCGGGCGAGCAAACGGTGCGGGTCGAGGGGCTGGCCCAGAGCGGTTTGAAGGATGAGCAAGAGGAAGTGATCTCGATCGAGGGAGTGGCGGCGATCTTGTTTGAAGTGGTCGACGTGGCCGACCCGGTCGAAGTGGGCGGCGAGACGACGTACGATGTCCGCGTCGTGAACCAAGGATCGAAGACCGCGACCAACGTGCAAATGCTTGTCTCGTTTCCGCCGGAACTGAAGCCGACCGGCGCCGAGGGGCCGACGCGGCACGAAATCAGCGGCCAGGACGTGCAGTTCCAGCCGTTGGCGAAATTGGCGCCGAAGGCCGAGACCACCTACCACGTCCGCGCCGAAGGGCTTGCCCCCGGCGACTTGCGCGTGCAAGTGCAGCTCTTGACCGACGAGATGACCAAGCCGGTCACGAAGGAAGAGAGCACGCGCGTCTACGCGGACGAATGAGGTCCATAGGTCGCTCCTCCTTGTCAATCAACGGCCCGCTTCTTGAGGATAGGCTCTCACTCGCCGCCCGCCGACGAATGCCTGTGAAGAGGCTGAATCGTTGCCGGCGGCTCGACGGTTTCGGTCGCGGCCGGTGGCAGCCCGAATCGCTTGGCGACGTCGACCGGTTGCGGCCTCGCCACATCGCGTCGCGCCTCCTCGAGCACGTCGCGGGGGTGCAAGACCACCACGTCGCCTTCGGCCAGCCCGGAGCGGATCTCCGCCAGATCATCGGTGATCGCGCCCAGTTCGACGCGGCGGCGTTCGGGACCGAGCGACGACCCCACCCAGGCGTAGAAGTCGCGGCCTTGCTGCGTCACGGCCGCCAAGGGCGCGGTCAGCACGTCGTGACGCTGCTCCAAAAGCAACTCGACCTGGGCCGTCTCGCCTGGCCGCAGTCGTGGTGCCTGCCCGTCGATTCGCACGATCGCGGCGAATTTCTTGATGTGGCTCTCCCAGCGGCGTGACCGCTCCGGTTGATGGGTCACCTTCTCCACGACGCCGCTGAACTCCCGGCCCTTGACCGTCAGTTTGGCTGGAACGCCGGGACGAACATGGTCCACGAGCGACTCGTGAAACGACAGCCTGGCCTGCATTCGCCGCATGTCGGGCAAGCGCATGATCACCTGCCGCTCGCGCACCTGCGCCCCCTCCTCGATTTGAGGACCGTCCATACCCGACCTTCCGCGGTTCGGATCGTTGGCGTGGATCACCAGGCCGGCCTGCGGAGCGAGGATGACGCACTGGGCGATCCGCGCCTGGTATCGGCGCAGCCGAGTTCTCTCCAACTCGGCCTTCGCGACCGCCGAACGAAACTCGGCCTGCGCGATTTCTCGCCGGCTTTCCAACTCGGCAAGCAGCTTGGGCCGGTTGTACTTTTCCAACACGCTTTTCGCCCGTGAGGCGATCGCCAGCGCATGCGCGGCGCGCACGAGGCTGAATTCATTGGCTTCGCGCTGCACCGGCGTCACGAAGCCCCGCCGCGCCAGTCGCGCGGTCGATTTCAAAGTGCGCTCGGCGGCAAAAAGATTTTGGCGCGCGATCGCCACGTTCGCATCGCATTCCTGCCACTGCCGCACGAAGGTTCCCTCGGCGTACTCGACCACGCTGATGGCCGCCGCGGCCAGGTCGCGCTTGGCCGTGATCTCGGCGGCCCGCGCCTCTTCGACGGCGATCATTTGTTCGCCGGCTCGATCTTCGAGCGCCGACGCGTCGAGACGCGCCACTTCGTCGCCGGCCCGCACCTGCGTGCCGTCGGGAATGATCCACAGGATGGCGCTGCCGCCAGGCACCTTGCAGGTGATCTCGACGTTGTCGGCGCTTTCGAGATCGCCGTCGGCGGTGAAGGTCTTGACCACCTCGCCGCGGCTGACGCGGGCAACCTCCCATGGGGGAACGGCCGCGTGTTTGAACGGATCGCTCCCCCAGACGACCGCGGCGGCGGCCGCGGCGATGGCTAAAAGCGCGGCCAGCGCCTTGCGAAGGCGCCCGCGCGGTACTGGGGCGGGGGAAACAGTCACTTAGGCGGGATCCAACGTGGCGTTGGTTGCATAACCAAATGTTTATGCGTTTTCCATTCCGGCGTCAAGAGGTCTGTCTCGTTCCTGACGCCTTTTCCGGATTCGCCGACGTCACGGTATGATGGCGGGATGGCCGGAAGCGATGGAAACCTGACGAAAGGATTGATCCGGCGATTCGTCCTAGCCGGCTGCGCGATCTTCGCCGGCGTTCCGGCCACCGGCGCCGCGCCGGACGACGCCACGCTGGTCAACTCGATCGGCATGCGACTTGTCTCGATTTCCGCCGGCGAATTTCAGATGGGTTCGGCCGGCGACGATTCCAGCTCCAACGACGACGAACGACCGCGGCACCGTGTTCGGATCACGCGGGCGTTTCGCCTCGGGGTTTACGAGGTGACGCAGGCCGAATACCAAGCCGTCATGGGGACGAACCCTTGCTGGTTTTCCGCCGCCGGGCCTGGCCGCGAGACGGTCGATGCGCAGGACACAAGCCGTTGGCCGGTGGATAGGGCCTCCTTCAACGACGCGGTCGAGTTCTGCCGCGAGCTTTCGCAAAAGGCCGCCGAGAAGGCGGCCGGCCGAGTGTACCGCTTGCCCACCGAGGCCGAATGGGAATATGCTTGCCGGGCCGGCACAACCACCCGCTTCAACCTGGGCGACGTGCTCCGTCCGGGTGAAGCAAGGGCCCAACTCGAAGGGCCGCCGCCCGCGGCCAAACACCTGGGCCATCCGCTGCCGGTCGGCTCGTTCCGGCCCAACGCATTCGGACTTTACGACATGCACGGGAATGTTTGGGAATGGTGCTCCGACGAGTACGCGCACGACTACTACCGGCACAGCCCCACCGACGACCCGCCCGGCCCGGCCGCGGGCACCGGCCACGTCGTTCGCGGCGGCGACTGGCATTTTGAAGCTTCCGCTTGCCGATCCGCGAACCGCGATTTCACCCGCGCGACCCGCCGCAACCTTGGCACCGGGTTCCGCGTCGCGTGCGATGCGCCGGCTCGTTCCAAGCGTGCCGATTGATCTGGTATGATGTACGATGTATCCGTCGGGAAGTCTGTGAGGCACGAACCATGAAATCGCTGCAAGGCCACCTGCTGATCGCTTCGAACGAGTTGCGCGACCCGAACTTCTTTCGCACGGTGGTGCTGATCTTCCGGCACGACGACGACGAGGCGGCCGGGCTGGTGCTGAACCGGCAGTTGAACGCCACGGTGCGGCAGGTCTGGAAACAGGTAAGCGAAAGGCCCTGCCGTTGCGAAGCCCCACTGCACCTGGGCGGTCCCGTCGAGGGACCGTTGATGGCCATCCACGGCGATCTGGAACTCTCGGAATTCGAGATTCTGCAGGGCGTGCATTTCAGCGCCGCCGGCGAGAACCTGGCTCAACTCGTCAAGACGGCCCAACCGCGGGCGAGGTTCTTCGTTGGATACGCCGGCTGGGGCGCGGGACAATTGGAGCGAGAAATGGGCGAGGGCTCGTGGCTCACGGCCCCGGCCACCGCCGAACATGTGTTCGGCGACCTCGACGAACTGTGGCAGCGGGTCACGCGGGAAGCCACGTCATCGGCCTTGATTTCGACGCTCAAGATCAAGCATGTGCCGAAGTACCCGTGGATGAACTAGAACATGCCGCCGCCCATCATGCCGCCTGGCATTCCGCCCATCATGCCGCCTGGCATTCCACCCATCATTCCGCCGCCCATCATGCCGGGCATCATGCCGCCCATCATGCCGCCGCCCATCATACCGCCGCCCATCATACCGCCGCCCATGCTGCCCATCGGGTTCAACATGCCACCCCCCATGCCCCCCATGCCACCCATGCCACCCGACTGAGTCTGCACGGGAACCACCAGGTCGGCGACCGGGTAGACCTTGGTCGTTAGGATGTTCTCGGCCTCGGTCTTGGTGGTGACCATCAGCACCTCGTCTTTGATCACGTAGGTCAGATCGAGATCGCCCAGCAACAAGCGCAGGGCTGAACGCAACGTGACCCCCTTGATGGTCCGCGTGACCGCGGTGTCGCTGCCCACGCCGGCGTCGGTCATGGCCTTGTTGTCGAACTGAACCTCGATCTGATGCTTGTCCTTCAAGTACTCGATCACGTCCGAGAGCGGCTGGTCGGTGAAGTCGAGTTCGGTCGTATTGCTCAGCGCTTCAGTGATTTTGGCCTCGGCCGGGCTGCTCTTCGACAGATCCACCGCGCGGTATTTTTTGCGCCGCTCGGTCAGCATCTGCCAGACTTCGGGGGCGGGATAAAGGAGCGGCGTGTTGTCGGAGATCGGAATGTTCGACGTCTCGGTCGCATACAGCATATCGGCGAAGCCCCTGTGCCGCGCATCGCGAACGGCCACCAGGTCGGTCGTGTAGCCGACCATCCGCGAATACAGCTCGGCGGTTCGCAAACCGGGGCGATTCGATTCCATGTCCTCGGCGAGATCGGCCACCGCCTCGGCGTCGCGATAGCGCTCTTCGTCCATCAACGCGCTGAAGCGTGCCATCAGTTGCTCGACCTTCTGCTCGCGGACGAACATGTCGCGGTTGATTCGCTCGCGGGCCTCGACCTCGGCGGCGACCTGCCGCTTACGCAGGTCGCGTTCGGACTGAACAAGCTCTTGTCGGCCGGCCGCCCGCAGCGCGGCGCGAATCTGGCCGGCCATCTGGGCGCGGACGTCGGATTTGAGTTCGGTGGATTGCTCCACTTTCTCCAACAGCAACTTGAGCATGGCGCGAGCTTTTTCGGCGTCCGTGCTCATCATTCGCCGCGCCCGGTTGACCTCGTTTCGCACCTCGCTACGCAGGAAACCTTCGAACACCCTTCGGCGGCGCTCGACTTGATCGAGCAATTGACCGTCGAGCAGTTCGCCTTCGGCCGCTGGGCCGCCTTTGCCGGCCGCCAGGCTGGGCGAGTTGAAATCGGCCGACCCAGCATCCCTCGCTCGCGCCGCGGGGCCGCAGCCAAGGGCCTTGTCGACCGCCCGGCGAACCGTCGCCGCCTGGGGGTTCATCGGATCGAAACGGATGGCCTCATCTGCCAGATGGCCGGCCTCGTTCAGGTTGCCTGTGACCAGGGCCTGTTCACCCAGTCGGACCAGGTTCCGCGCGCCGGCGTTGAGGCCAAGGCGCAGCTCCGCCAGGCCGGCGCTACCCACGGCGGCAAGTGCGATGCCGCCGTTGGACTCCAGAGCGCTCACCAGCTTGGCCAAGTACGCATGGTCATCGCTGGCATCGTCCGCCAAAACATTCCAATCGAGTTGAACCGCCTTGCCCGCCAATTCCGCTCGCATCCGTACCGGCAGCGAGGGACGTTGGCGGATCGCCGGCTTGTCGCCGCCCAGCTTGCCGCCGTCCAGCTTGCCGCCGTCCAGCTTGCCCAGCAGGATCGTGTCGCGGTCGAAACGCAATGGAGGGCAGCGGCGCGGGAAGACTTCGCTGAACGACGCGGGCAATTCCAGCGCCGTCGGCCAGACCACCGCGCCGTGCGCCGCGTCGGCCAAGGCCTGCCCGATCTGTCGGGCGCTCGAATCGTCCTGGTCGACGATCACCCGTCCGCCGGTATGGTTGGCCAGCGCGCCGAGCAATTCGTTGTCGAGCCGCGGCCCGATCGCGAGGCTATTGACCGACACGCGGGCATCGACCAGTTTGCCCACCAGTTGCTCCATGCGCCATGTGGCAATCAGCCGGGCGGTACTCATTCCGTCGCCCAGGTAGGCGACCGAGCGCGGGCGACCAGCCGCCGCGCCCGCGGCGAAGACCTCCGCGGCGGCCTCCATGGCCCGATGCATATCGGTTGAACCCAGCGGCACGCGCCGCCGAAGGCCGACCATGGCCTGCCGCAGTTCTTCGCTGTCGGGAGCGACCAACGAGGGCGTCAGGGCCACCGCGTTCACATCGACCGCCAGCAACGCGACGCGGTCGTCGCCGTCGAGCGACGCCAACAGCGCCTCGACCGCCGCCAGCGCCTTTTCACGCACGGCGCCCGCCTGACTGGCCGAGGTGTCGAACAAAACCACCAGGTCGTTACCCGTCCGCTTGGGCTGGGCCCATTGCGGGCTCAGACTCAGCGCGAAATAGCCCTGGCCGTCGGGGGCGATGAACGTATCGAGCCGCGCCGCGCGTCCGCCCCCATCCGCCTTCGCGTGGCCCGCCGCCCTCGCGTTGTCCGCCGCCCTCGCATGGCCCGCGGCCCTCAAACTGCCCGCACAGGCGGAAAGGATCAGCAACGAAAGCCAAAGGCGAGATGCAAGGCAACGACGGCGGCACATACGTGGTACTCCCAAGAACGAAATCGCAAGGGTCTTGGGTGACGCCTTTCGCCCTCAATACCCAAAGTTGCTTTGAACCGTCAATGGACCGACGGCTACCGTTTCTCCGGCGAGAGGTGGCATCGCAGAGCGACACCGCCCCACATAATGCCAGAATACCATGTTCCGATACAACGTCAATGAAATAATGGTGTTTCCCCGCCCAAAATTCGGCTAGAATGACAAGCATACTTCACGCGGCCTCCCGGGCTCCGAAGAAACTGGCAAAACCGTACCTTTACCCGACGAAAGATTCGACGCGAAGGGTGCGACTGCGCGAGACGTGGAAGAAAGTCTTAAGCCGTCTAAAGCCGGGCAATCCGCCGTTACCCCGAATCCCTCCCCATCATGTGTGGATTCCTCAAGATGCCATCCCCACGAGCCAGCATCAATACTCTGGCCAAGTTGCTCGATTCGTTGACCGAACCGGTGTACGTGCTCGACGAGGAGCGGCGGATCGTCTATTGCAACCAGGCATGCCGCGAGTGGACGTGCTGCGCGGCCGAGGATCTGCTGGGGCAAGAGTGCCGGTATCACTCGCGCCCCGAGACGACCGGCGCCGCGGCCGTCGCCGCCGCGCTCTGCCCTCCGCTGGAGGTGTTTCAGGGTCAAAAAGCTTCGGCGACCATCGTGCTTCCCGCGGGCGACGCCCCCGCCGCCGCCGCCGAACGGGCCGAACGGGCCGAACGCCATGTCGAGTTCGTCCCCTTGGCTCGCGGGCCGGCCCAGGTGGCCGGCGTGATGGCCTTCGTACAACAGGCCACCACGAACGCCGCGGGGGATAAAACCGCTCCGGGCGCTTCGGCCGCCGAATTGCACGCCCACATCCAGCGTTTTCGCCGCTGGTTCGCGCCGCGTTACCACGTCGATCGGCTGCTGGGCGATAGCCCGGCCATGCGCCGGGTGCGCGCGCAGGTGTGCGCGGCATCGGCCGGCGCCGCGAGCGTACTGGTGCTCGGTCCCAAGGGCGGCGGACGGCAACACGTCGCGCGGGCCATCCACTACGCCGCCGGCCCGGCGGCCTCCGGTTCGCTGGTCCCTTTGGCTTGTACACTGCTCGACGTGGATTTGCTGGGCGAGACGGTGCGGGCCTTGCGGCGGCCCAAGACGCCCGCACCCCAGGGCGCCGCCACCCTGCTGCTCGACGACGCCGACGAACTGCCGGAAGCGGCCCAGGTCGAATTGGCCCGGCTGCTTGCGCCCGCCGATTTGCCGTTTCGGATCATCGCGACCGCGCGCGAACCGCTCGCCACGCGCGAAGGCTTTCGGCACGACCTGGCCTGCCGGCTGTCGACGATCGTGATCGACCTCCCGCCGCTGGCGGCGCGCCCCGGCGACATGCCCCTGTTGGCGCAGGCATTTCTGGAACAAGCCAATGCGCAGGGGGAGAAACAAGTGAGCGGCTTGACGACGGCGGCCCTCGAACGCCTGGCGGCCTACGACTGGCCGGGCGACCTCGACGAACTGGAAGCGATGGTTCGCGAGTCGCACGCGCGGGCCGAAAGGACCGTGGTAGGCCCGCGCGACCTGCCCAGCCGACTGGAGCTGGCCGCCGACGCCGCGGCCTATGCCCGCAAACCGGAAGAGACCATCGTCCTCGACGAATTCATGGCGGCGATCGAGCAGGAGCTGATCGAGCGCGCCATGAAGCGCGCCAAGCGGAACAAGGCCAAGGCCGCTCAACTGCTGGGGATGACGCGGCCGAGGCTCTACCGCCGGCTGGTGCAGCTTGGCCTGGTGCCGGAGCAGGAAGAATTGGAACTGACGGAGGAAAACGGGACGATGGCGGGGGGTTAGAGGTTAGAGGTTAGAGGTTAGAGGTTAGAGGTTAGAGGTTAGAGGTTAGAGGTTAGAGGTTAGAGGTTAGAGGTTAGAGGTTAGAGGTTAGAGGTTAGAGGGTTAGAGGGTTAGAGGGTTAGAGGGTTAGAGGGTTAGAGGGTTAGAGGGTTAGGTTTCGATTCCTAACCTCTAACCTCTACTCGCTAACCTCTACTCGCTAACCTCTACTCGCTAACCTCTACTCGCTAACCTCTACTCGCTAACCTCTACTCGCTAACCTCTACTCGCTAACCTCTACTCGCTAACCTCTACTCGCTAACCTCTA
>DATKSN010000044.1:0-16772 GCA_035531595.1 Pirellulales bacterium
TCAATCGCGCTGTCAGCGCCCAGGACGTTCGCGATCCATTCGCGCGCCCGAGGGTCACCCGCGCGCGCCTGGCAGGTGGCGGCCTCGACGAGGCGCTCCCACGCGGCCGGCGTCACAACGTCGAAGACCACGGACCAATAATTCGGCTCGTCGCGATCCCGCGGCGGCGAAGCCGTCAACAAAGTTTCGTCGAAGAACGCGCCGCCGTTGGCCAAAGCTTGCGAAGGAGATCGGACGGGGGTATGAATCCCGCAGGTCTCAAACAAGGTGAGTGGCGTAAAGGCGGTCAGCATTCGCGGAATCATAGGGAAAAACTCCCCCGCTATACTGCACGCGGCCATGGATGAGACGTTTTGCCACCAGCAAAAAGTGGTGGCTGGTGGCAGAGCGTTTTTCGGCTCCGACCCCCGCCAGCTTGCCTGGCGGGTGAAGAAGATGGCGTGCTACACCCACGCGGCCAAACGATCCCTTTTCGCCCCGGCCTGATGCCGCCTACGGCGGCATCAGGCCGGGGCGATGCATGGAAACGGGGGATTCTCGAGCGAGCCGTGCTAGCACGCCATCTCCTTCACCACCCGCACAAGGCGGGATGGGGTCTGTGCCTGACAACAAAAGTCTCACTCCAAGCCGCGCGAAGTATAGATAGCGGCCGGGGCATCGCTTAGGCTCTGCCCCAGCCACCGTGAATGTCTCATTCTCGACCGCCTGAAGTATATAGCTTGTCAACGTCCTTCACCTACCAGGTGAGCTGGCCCGTGCCGTCTTTGCCGGCAGCATGTCGATCATTTTGAAGATTTCCGGGTTCCATCCCGCAAGTTCCTTGACGGGGATGGAATTCGTGGTTTGAATCAAAGTATCAGGATCATTCAGGCAATTCGGAGCAGCTTTCCCATGTTAGGGTTGCGCAGGTTCGGGTCGATGGTCC
Organism: Pirellulales bacterium; assembly: GCA_035531595.1. Classification (GTDB taxonomy): domain Bacteria; phylum Planctomycetota; class Planctomycetia; order Pirellulales; family JAICIG01; genus DATKSN01. The sequence continues at coordinate 926 of DATKSN010000044.1, forward strand.
CGAGCATCTTCACTTCCTCGAAACACTCGCGATCGACTCGCCGCCGCGCGTCGCGCCGCGGCGGCGCCGGCACTTTGCGCCGGAGCTTGGGCACGGCCGAGCAACTCGAAGTACGGTCGATGCTCGCCGCTGATCCGATCGTGAGCGTCGACACGAACGTCGGCAACTTCAAGCTCGACCTGTTTCAGAGCACGGCGCCCAACACGGTGGCCAATTTCCTGAAGTACGTCGATAGCGGCGATTACAACAGTTCGTTCGTCACGCGGGCGATCCCAGGCTTCGTGATCCAGGGGGGTGGGGCAACGACTTCCAGTACCACGTTCGCCGGCGGCAGTTCGCAGTTCTCGGCCGTTCCCGATCTCGGCACGGTCGCCAGCGAGGCTGGCACCAAGAACACGACCGGAACGATCGCCATGGCCCTGTCGAGCGGTCCGAACACGGGTACGAACCAGTGGTTCATCAATCTGGCGGCCAACTCGTCCCTCGACGGCACCAGCAACGGTGGCCCGTTCACGGTTTTCGGCGATGTGGTCGGCAACGGGATGCAGGTCATCAATCAGATCGCCGCGTTGCCGACCCAGAGCGTGACCAGCACCGTGCCTTCGGTCGATCTCAGCAACTTGCCGGTGAGCACGAGCAACCAACTCGTCGTGATCAATTCGATGTCGGTCGACAGCATCGACGGCACGGTGTTCGCCGACAGCAACGGCAACGGCATCCAGGATAGCGGCGAAGCGGGCGTGGCCGGCCGCACGGTATTCATCAACAAAGACGGCACGGGCGTGCCCGACGCCAACAATCCCTCGACCACCACCGACGCCAACGGAAACTACTCGTTTTCCGGCCTCGCCGCCGGCACGTTTACGGTGCAAGAAGTCCTGCCGGCGGGCAAGACGCTGACCACCCCGACGCAAACGGTGACGGTCGCCGCCGATCAGACCGCCTCCGGCGTGAACTTCGGCGAGGCAACCGCCGTCGTCCCGGCGGGTTCGATCGCCGCCACCGCCGCCACCTTCGCGGCCACCGAAGGCACGGCCTTCAGCGGGACCGTGGCCACGTTCAGCGACCCGGTGAGCACCGACACGGCCGCCCAGTTCACCGCCGCGGTCAACTGGGGCGACGGCACGACCAGCACGGCCGGCACCGTGAGCGGCTCGGCGGGAGCATTTACCGTCGCCGCCGGCCATACCTACGGCGAAGACGGCGCGCTTCCCGTCAGCGTGACGATTTCCGAGGTCAGTCCGGGCACGGCGACGGCCACGGCCAGCAGCACCGCCGACATCGCCAGCGCCGGCTTGACGTTGACGGCCGTGTCCGTCTCGGCCACTGAAGGCCACACCGTTGCCGGCACCATGGCGACCTTCACCGACGCCAGCGCCACCGACACCGCCGGCCAGTTCACCGCCACCGTCAACTGGGGCGACGGCAGCAGTTCGACCGGCACCGTCAGCGGTTCGGCGGGCGCCTTCACCGTCGCCGGCGCGCACACCTACGCCGACGAAGGTGGATTCACCGTCAGCGTGCAAGTCACCGACACGCAATCGGCCCCGGCCTTCACCGCCAGCGCCAGTGCGTCGGCCACCGTCGCCGACGCCGATGCCCTCTCCGGCGCCGGCACGACGTTGACGGCCACCGCGGGCCAGACGTTCAACGGTGTTGTGGCGACGTTCACCAACGCGAACGCCGCTTCGGCGGCATCTGACTTCACCGCCACGATCAACTGGGGCGACGGCGGCAGTTCGACCGGCACCGTCAGCGGTTCGGGCACGACGTTGACCGTCAGCGGTTCGCACACCTATGCCGCGGCGGGCTCCGATTCGGTCAGCGCGACATTGGCCGACGATGCGCCGGGCACCGCCACCGCGACCGCCACCAGCACGGCCCAGGTCGCCAACTCGCCCCTTTCGGCGACCGCGGTGAACGTGACGGTGCCCCAAGGCATGGCGGCCATCAACGTCACCGTGGCCACATTCACCGATGCCAACGCGAGTGCGCCGGCTTCCGACTTTACCGCCACGGTCAATTGGGGCGACGGCAGCGGCGCCGGCCAGCAAGCTTCCGTGACCGGCGCCAACGGCGCGTTCACGGTGACCGCCAGCCACACCTACGGCGATCCCGGCCGATTTACCTTGGCGGTTTCGATCCAGGACACGGCGGGCGCCGCGGCCACGGTCAGCCCGGCCGCCGTCATCGGCGGCGGCAACCAGCGTTTCGTCGCCCAACTCTACCGCGATCTTCTCGCACGCGAGGCCGAGCCGCAGGGGTTTGGCTACTGGACGAACCTGTTGGGCCAGGGACAAGCGCGCAGTCAGATCGTGGCCGGCTTCGAAGGGAGTTTCGAGTTCCGCAACGACGTCGCGCAGGAACTCTATTCGCAGTACCTGGGCCGCCCCGCCGATCCGGCGGGCCTGGCCAACATCTCCGCCGCGCTGATTTCCCACACCATCGAACAGCAGGCCGAGACCCTTATCAGTTCAGCCGAGTACTTCAACAACCACGGGGGCGGCACGGCCGGCGGATTCCTGACCGCGCTCTATTCCGACGTGCTCCATCGAGCCATCGATCCGGCCGCGCAGGCGCGGTTCAGCGCCCTCAACCTGACCGATCCGGCCGTTCGCGCCCAGGTCGCCGCGCAGGTCTTCGGCAGCGGCGAGTACGAGACCGATTTGCTCAACTTCCCGGGGCACACGGCTCAAACGTACAACGCGGGATTGCCCATGGGGCTCTACCAGGCCTTCCTGCACCGCGCCGCCGACACGGCCGGCCTGGCCGCCGGCATGGCGCAATTCAAGGCCGGCCAAACCGACTTGCAAGTGGTCAACTCCATCATCGCCTCGAACGAGTACTTCGCCAATTTGTAGCCCCGGTCGCGATCCCGGATTATTCATGGTCCGGGGAGGAACTCGCGCACTGTGCTGTAGCAGAATTCGCAAGAATTCTGGCGTAACTCGTGTCCACGGCCTGACTTCTACGGGGATCATTTTCAAACCACCCCAAACCAGCTACCAACCGTACAGGTACGTGTAAGCACGCAAGTCGTTGCGCAGCAACCACATGCGCACATTTGAAACGACGCTGTGTACGGTTGATCGCTACTGACCAACCGTATTTGCGTGCTATCAGATTTCCGCCGGCCGCGCACAGAAGTGGCGACCAACCGTACAGAGATCAACCGTACTGGTACGCGCAGCGCCGCTGGAGCGAGCGCAGCACGCGAACCGTGAGGCGCCAAACGGCGGCGCGCACCTCGCGGCTTCGGCGCAGCCGAAACTGCGCAAGAAAAAACTGGCGAAACCGTACCGGTACCGACCAGGAAATCCGTCTCGGCGGATTGCCCGGCCTTAGATGCGTTAAGGCTTCTTCCAACCGACGCGCATCTGCGCCGCTCGCGCCGACGCTTTCGTCGGGTAAAGGTACGGTTTCGCCAGTTTTTTCTGGGTACGCGCATTCGCCTCCGGCGCGGCGACGTAGCGAATACGAAGACTGACCGCGCTCAGAGCCTCGCCACTTCGCGAAAAAAAACGATTCCGAAACCCCTCCCAATGCGATCCAAACGGGCGTGTGGTATGGCGAAGTGTGGCGCGGGAATTGGATGCCGCTTTCGCGGCTGGCTCAAGACGTCATGGGGTATTCGGAAGTCGTTTTTTTTCGCTTCGTTGCCGTTTTGTTTTCCGCACGTTCGTTGCTGCGCAACGAGCGTGTTTTTTTCGTCGAAAATGATCCCTGCCGATTCGTGGGCCGCGCGGCGGACCCCACGCGCTTGCGAAGCCAGCTACGGGACCATGAATAATCCGGGCTATCGGGCCGGGGCATCGCTTACGCTCCGCCACCAGCCACCACGTTGTCGTGACTCACGGCCGAAACCAGCAATTCGGGCCGGGCACTTTTCATTCGGTCCGGCCGGGCGTATATTGCAACGTCGCAATTGCAAGGTTTGTTCCTGCCCGCGTCCGTTGTGGGCGGTGCCCACCCTACGAGATTTTGAAAGGATACCATCATGTCGCACGTTTCGCGTCGTTTGTGGGCCGCGCTGGTCGCGGCGTCGCTCGTCGCGCCGGCTCTGGCGGCCGGCGCTCCCAAGGGGCTCGACCAAAAGGGCAAGCCCGATTTGAAGTTCGCCGGTCCCCTGGCCTTCGCGCCGGAAGGCGTGTTGCTGGTGGGCGATCCGCTGGTGGCGGCGGTGTTCGCCATCGACACCCACGAGCAAGAGAGCAAATCGGCGGGCGGGGCCATCAACGTGAAACAGATCGACCAGAAGATCGCCGCCCTGCTGGGCGCATCGGCCGACCAGATCCTGATCAACGATCTGGCCGTCAACCCGGCGACCGGCACGGTCTACATGTCGGTCTCGCGCGGCCGCGGGCCTCAAGCGGCGGCGGTGATCGTGCGAATGGACCACACGGGCAAGCTTTCCGAGTTCGCACTCGACGACGTTGACTACGCGCGGGCGGCGCTGCCCAACGCCCCGAATCCGACGGCCAAAGACCGCCGCGGCGACAGCCAGCGGCTCGAGTCGATCACCGACCTGGCTTATCTCCACGGCCGGGTGATCGTGGCCGGCTTGTCGAATGAGGAATTCGCCTCGAAGCTCCGCTCGCTGCCGTTCCCCTTCGACGGAGCTTCCGCGAAGCAAGGGGCCGACGAGGGCGCCAGTGTCGAGATCTACCACGGCTCGCACGGCAAGTTCGAGACCCAATCGCCCGTGCGAACCTTCGTGCCCTTCACCATCGAGGGTGAGCCGTGCTTGCTGGCCGCCTACACCTGCACGCCGCTGGTGAAGTTCCCCCTCTCCCAGTTGTCGCCGGGGGCCAAGGTGCAAGGCGTGACGATCGCCGAACTGGGCAACCAGAACCGCCCGCTCGACATGATCGTCTACCAGAAGGACGGTGCTGATTTCGTGTTGATGGCCAACGATCGGCGCGGCGTCATGAAAATTCCCACCGACGATTTCGCCGGCGCCAAACCCATCAAAGAGCGCGTCCCCGACAAGGCTGGCGTCGGCTATGAAACAATCGCCGACCTGAAGGGGGTCGTGCAGTTGGACCGTTTGGACGCCGAAAACGCCTTCGTCCTGTTGAAGACCGATGCGGGCGAGTTGAATGGCCGAACCGTGCCGCTGCCGTAGCTCAAGGATGCGAAGGTAGGACCGAGTCTGTAGGGAACGCCCTCCGCGGCGTTCCGTCAGAACCAATGGGGCAGGCCGGTGAACCGTGATGCATGATCCCCGCTCAGCGACAACGCCGCGCCCAGCGATACGCAATCGCGGACGTGCGCGCCTTGCGCTGGCGGTCATCGCGCTTTCGGGGTCGGGCTGCGAACCGTCCTTGAAAACGCGGCCCGATCGCGTCATGCCCCGCGCGCCTTCGATCGAACTGGCGCGCGCCGCGGACGGCGCGCGATGCTTCGAGGTGCTTGGGTTGCGTAGCGAGCAACGACAAGCGCTTGCCGCGTGGGCGCCGGACGACGCGCGTTGGCCGGAACTGTTGCGGGTGGCCGTCGCCTGCGACGGCATGGAAGACCGGCCCGCCATGCTCGGCGCGTATTCATTGGTCGGCGAGCGGCCGCGGTTCACGCCGCGGTTCGCGTTGCAGGCTCACTTGCGCTATCGCGTCGAGTTCCGACCGGAGCGGCTGGCCACGGCCGGCGGATCGCAAGCCTCGGCGAGCGGATCGGTCATGAAGGAGTTCGAGGTCGCGCCGGCCGATGACCTGCCGGCGACCGAAGTCGCGGCGGTTTACCCCAGCGCCGCCGCGCTGCCGGAGAACCTGTTGAAGTTCTATCTCCATTTCTCGGCGCCGATGTCGCGCGGCGAGGCGTACGAGCGCATTCACCTGTTGGGCGCCGACGGCCGGTCGATCGAGAGGGCGTTTCTCGAACTGGGCGAGGAGCTTTGGGATCCCGCCGGCCGGCGGTTCACGTTATTCTTCGACCCAGGCCGGATCAAGCGCGGGCTGAAGCCGCGTGAAGAATTGGGGCCGGCGCTGGAGTCCGGCCGGCGCTACACGCTGGTCGTCGACGCGGCCTGGCGCGACGCGGCCGATCGGCCGCTGGCCGCCGAATTCCGCAAATCGTTCGATGTCGGCCCACCCGACGATCAGCCCCCCGATGCGAAATCGTGGCACATCGAAGTTCCCTCGGCCGGCACTCTCGATCCGTTGCTGGCGCGGTTTCCCGAACCGCTCGACCACGCCCTGCTCCAGCGCCTGCTATCGGTCGTCGACTGCGACGGCGCGACGATCGAGGGCGAAGTGGCGACCGACCAGAAGGAGACTCGCTGGCAGTTTCGCCCCTACGAACCTTGGCGGCCGGGTGCGTACCAGCTTCTGGCCGACACGGTGCTCGAGGATCTGGTCGGCAACAACCTGGCAAGGCCGTTCGAGGTCGATATCCAGCGACCGGTGACACGGGAAGTGCCGCGGCAAACCGTGGCTCTGGGGTTTGAGATTCCTTGTTCCAACGCTCGGCCGACCCACTAGGGCTTGTCTCGCGGGGCGAATTCGCGTTTGACGGGGCCGGTGTAAATCTGCCTGGGCCGGCAGATTTTCTTGGTCGGCGATTGGTGCATTTCCTTCCAATGGGCGATCCAGCCGGGCAATCGGCCGATGGCGAACAGAACCGTGAACATCTGCACCGGAATGCCCATGGCGCGGTAGATGATGCCCGAGTAAAAATCGACGTTCGGGTACAGCTTGCGCTCGATGAAGTACGGGTCGCTCAAGGCCGTCGCCTCGAGCTCCTGGGCGATCTCGAAGATCGGATCCTTGATCTTGAGCTTCTTCACCAGCCGGTCGCAGGTGGCCTTGATGATCGTCGCCCGCGGGTCGTAGTTCTTGTACACGCGGTGGCCGAAACCCATCAGGCGGAAATGGCTGTTCTTGTCCTTGGCCATGTCGACGTACTTCTTCACCTTTCCGCCGTCGGCGCGGATCTTTTCCAGCATTTCGACGCAGGCCTGGTTGGCCCCGCCGTGCAAGGGCCCCCACAAGGCGCAAATACCCGCCGAGATCGAGGCGAACAGGTTGGCGTTGCTCGAACCGACCATCCGCACCGTCGAGGTGCTGCAGTTCTGCTCGTGATCGGCGTGAACGATCAAGAGCAAGGTCAGCGCCTCGACGAAGTCGGGGTCGATCTCGTACGGCTCGCTGGGAACCGCGAACATCATCTGCAGGAAGTTCTCGCAATAGGCCAGTTCGTTGCGCGGATAAATCAACGGCTGCCCGACCGACTTCTTGTAACTGAAGGCCGCGATCGTGGGCAGCTTCGCCATCAGCCGGAAGATCGAGATCTCGACCTGCTCCGGCGAGTGCGGGTCGAGAGAGTCCTGATAGAAGGTCGATAACGCCCCGACGACCGAACTGAGGATGGCCATGGGGTGGGCGTTGCGCGGGAACCCGTTGTAGAACGATTTCATGTCCTCGTGCAGCATCGTGTGGCGCCGCAGCGAGGTGCGAAAGGTCTCCCGTTGCGCCGGCGTGGGAAGTTCGCCGTAAATCAGCAGGTAGCTGACGTCGACGAAATCGCAGTTCGTGGCCAACAGTTCGATGGGGTAGCCGCGGTAGCGCAGGACTCCCTTTTCGCCGTCGAGGTAGGTGATGGCGCTGAGCGTGGCGCCGGTGTTGACGTAGCCTTCGTCGAGCGTGATCAAACCCGTCAGAGCCCGCAACTGGGCGATGTCCACCGCCCGTTCGTTTTCGGTGCCTTCCACCACCGGCAGGTCGACTTCTTGATCTCCAAGTCGCAGTTTGGCGGCTTCATTCATCCGGACATCCTATGGCTAGTGGTGGTTTTTTCGCTTCAAGGCTCGGATGCTCTGTAGGGAACGCCCTCCGTGGCGTTCCGCGTGCCACGAACGGACGTCTTTACCCGCTTCGCGGAACGCCACGGAGGGCGTTCCCTACAGATGCCGTTGCCGCGGCAATCCTAACCTTTAAGCAGGCCGTGTTTTTTTCACGCCGCCCGCGCGTACGGGTTTCACAAACATGCAGTTTATCCATCGGGGCCGTGGCGTTCAAGTAACAGGTCGCTGTAGGACCAGGCCACCAGCCCGGTGGGATCGATCCCGAACTGACGGGCCAGCGCGGCGAGCCGGGCATGTCCCTCGTCGTCGCCGTCGGCAGGCCCGAGCACGGCCTCGAATTCCAGGAAGTCGCCGAGTTCGGCGACCTGGTCGAGATGGATTCGGACGTTGTTCACGAGGTAGATTTCGCGGCGCTTGTCGACGACGACCAACACGCCCAACGCCGCCGACAACGCGGCGCGCAGCGCCGATGCGTCGCTCACCTCGGTGATGTGGTAGTCGCTCGGCTTGGGCGCGGCCTCATTGGCCCGCGCGTACCCAACGAGTTGGGCGGGCAGCCCCAGGCGCTCGCGCAGTTTGAGCCGACCCCGGCGGCAGACGAAGTAGGTGTCGGTCTGTCGCTCGACGCTGGGTAAGCCGGTCGCCAGTTGGCGGGCCGTCTCGCGGGCCGCGTCGAGCGACGCCAGACGCGCCTTCAGTTCGATGTTGCGGGGCATGTTTCTCCAGCGGTACGGCACGCGGGGAAGACGGCGACACTCGGCCCCATCGTAGGTCGCGCTTCTCGCAGTCGAGTTGCGGTGGCTGGCGGCAGAGCGTAAGCGATGCCCCGGCCCGATAGTGACCGGGGCATCGCTGAGGCTCTGCCCCAGCCACCGTGAATGTCTCATTCTCGACCGCGGTCAGTATAACGGCGCGCGACCGGCCTCAACACCTGCCTCAGGTATCTCCCCGTTTCGTTGGGTTCGATCCGCGCGACCTCCTCCGGCGTACCGGTGGCAATCACATGGCCGCCCGCTTCGCCCCCCTCGGGCCCCATGTCGATGATCCAATCGGCCGACTTCATGACGTCGAGATGGTGCTCGATGACGACGACCGTGTTGCCCAGATCGACCAGCCGCGCGAGCACGGCCAGCAGCTTGCTCACGTCGTCGAAGTGCAGGCCGGTGGTCGGCTCGTCGAGGATGTAGAGCGTCTTGCCCGTCTCGGTTCGCCCCAGCTCGGTGGCCAGCTTGATACGCTGGGCCTCGCCGCCGGAAAGCGTCATGGACGATTGCCCCAGCGTGAGATAGCCAAGCCCGACCTCCTGCAAGCAGGCCAAGATGCGGCGGATCGCCGGAAAGTTGTCGAAGAATTCCAAGGCGTCGTCGACTCGGAAGTTCAGCACGTCGGCAATCGACTGGTCGCGGTATTGGATCTCGAGCGTGGGCCGATTGAACCTCGCGCCGCGGCACTGGGGGCATTCCACGTACAGGTCGGCCAGGAAATTCATCTCGATCTTCCGCGCGCCTTGCCCCTGGCATGCCTCGCAGCGGCCGCCCTGGGCGTTGAAGCTGAAACGGCCCGATTTGTAGCCTCGCAGGCGGGCTTCGCGCGTGGTGGCGAACACCTGCCGGATTTCGTCGAACAGGCCGGTGTAGGTGGCCGGGTTGCTCCGCGGCGATCGTCCGATCGGCGTTTGATCGATTTCGACCAGCTTATCGATCTGGCTCACGCCGCGCAGGCTGGTGTGCGGGGCGGGCGTGGGACCGCCTCCGTTGAGACGCCGCGCGACCGCCTTGGCCAGCGTCTCATGCACCAGCGAGCTCTTGCCCGACCCGCTCACGCCGCTCACGCAGGTCAGCACCGACAACGGAAAGGCGACGTCGATGTGTTTCAGATTGTTGGCGGTCGCCCCCTCGATGGTGATCGCCTTGGTCTTGGACACGCGGCGCCGCGCGGCCGGAGGGGCGATCGACAACTCGCCTGAAAGGTACTTGCCGGTGAGCGAGTCGGGCGAGTGTTCGACTTCGGCGGGCGTGCCCTGGGCCACGATCCGGCCGCCGTGCCGCCCGGCGCCGGGACCGACGTCGATCAGGTGGTCGGCTTGCCGCATGATCGCCTCGTCGTGCTCGACGACCAGCACGGTGTTGCCTTGGCGTCGCAGGTTCCGCAACGCGCCGAGCAGCCGCTGGTTGTCGCGAGGGTGCAGTCCGATCGAAGGCTCGTCGAGGATGTAGCAGACGCCGACCAAGCCGGAGCCGATGCCGGCGGCCAGGCGGATGCGTTGCAGTTCGCCGCCGCTGAGCGTGTCGGCGGCGCGGTCGAGCGTAAGGTAGTCGAGCCCGACGGAATCGAGAAAATCGAGCCGTGCCACGATCTCGCGCACGATCGGCTCTCCGATCGGCGCTTCGTCGTCGGCGAAGGTGAGCGAGGCGAAGAACTCTCGGGCGGGCCGCACGGCCAGGCCCGTCAGTTCGTGGATCGCGCGGCCGCCCACGCGCACGCTCCGCGCTTCGGGCCGTAGCCGAGCGCCCTTGCACGCCGGGCAGACGATCTCGCCGCCCAACACCTCCATCGGCTCCTTGATTGGACAGTTTTTCGTCGGCTGGTTTTCGCCGTCGACCGCGGCGGGGACCGATGCGAGCCTGACGCCGAGTCCCTCGCAGGCCGGGCAGGCGCCGTAGGGGCTATTGAAGCTGAACGTGCGCGGCTCCAACTCTTCGTAGCTCAGCTTGCAGCGCGGACAGGCGTGCTCGGTGCTGTGGAGTTTCTCTTGCCAGTCGTCGGCCGCCGCGCCGGACGGCAGGAACGTGGCGGCGACCAGACCCTCGCCGTGCCGCAGGGCCAGCCGGATCGATTCGGCCAGCCGCGCCCGGACCCCCTCGCGGATGATGATCCGATCGACGACGGCCTCGATCGTGTGGTTGCGGCGCGGGGCCAGTTCCGGCACGGCGTCGAGATCGTAGACCTCGTCGTCGACGCGAGCCCGCGCGAAGCCCGCCTTGCGGATCGCCTCGAACACATCGGGATGCCTCCCCTTGCGGCCCCGCACCAACGGCGCCAGCAACATGATTTTGGTTCCCTCGCCCAGGGCGAGCAGGTCGTCGACGATTTCGTCGGGCGTTTGCCGCCGGATCGCCGCGCCGCATTGGTAACAGAACACGGCGCCCGTGCGCGCGAAGAGCAGTCGCAGGTGGTCGTAGAGCTCGGTGACCGTGGCCACGGTGCCGCGGGGGTTGCGGATGGCGGCGCGTTGGTCGATCGCAATGGTCGGCTGCAGGCCCTCGATCAGGTCGACGTCCGGGCGTTCGAGCTGGGTGAGGAACTGCCGGGCGTAAACCGAGAGGCTTTCGATGTACTGTCTTTGGCCTTCGGCGTAGAGCGTGTCGAAGGCCAGCGAACTCTTGCCCGAACCGCTGGGGCCGGTGATGACGACGAACTGGTCGCGGGGGATGTCGATATCGACATTGGCCAGGTTGTGGACCCGCGCCCCCCGGACGCGGATGCACTCGGCGGCCACGGCCGTACCGTTGGCAGGTTCAAGCGGTTCGACGCTCATCGGCGCCCCAGTCGAGGGTTTTGGCAAGACCACCACCTTGTCAAACTGTGAGCGGCCTTGCTTCGACACTAACCCGCGGCGCAAGCAAGGCGCGTAACTACCGGCCTTGCTTGCGCCGCGGGTTAGTGTACAAAAACCGAAGAATTTCCCATTCCCGGCCGCTCGCAGTATAATCGAGGGGGACGTGGGGGGCAAGCCGCGGCAGTATGAACAACGAGTCTTTGACAACCGGCGGGAGTTGGTGGGCGGTGCCCACCCTACGTGCCTTCCAACCGCGCCAGCACGTCCTTGATCCGCGGCGCCGTCTTGAAGCGAATGGCGCCCGGCGGCCAGGTGGTCGTTTCCTGGCCCACCGTCTCGGCGACCGCCAGCACGATCGGCTCGCCCGCGAAGAGCGCCAAGGTCTTGAGCTTCGACTCCAGATACTCGGGCGTCCAGTAACCGACGATCTCCAACAGCGCGCGGCGGCCGTCGACATGGCGGAAGACGAAGTCGGGCAGGAACACATGCTGCCCGCGACTGAGAATCTCCGCCTCGCGCGCCAGCGTCCACCCCGCGCGCGGCTCCGCGCCCCACTTTTCGGCGAAGGCCGCCTCGACGTTGGAGTCGAATTCATCGGGCGACGGCAAGTGGCTGGTCAGTCCGTCGGCGGGCGAGAGTTCGAGCCGGTTCTGCCAGCCGCCGCGGGAACGCACCAGGGCGTGCATCCGCCAGCCGCGGCAAGCAATCAAGGCGGGCAGGAAGCGGGCCATCCGCGCGCCGTAGCGCCGCGTCTCGCGCAGCACCGAGGCCGGGCCGTCAAAGCGGAGCACGTAGCGGTCGTCGCCCAAGCGGCGGATCGAATGCATCAGCTTCGCCAGCTTGGCGTAACGCAAGATGGTCTTGAAGTCGTCAAGACACCAAACGGTCATTTCGACCGCGTCGAAAAGCGCCACCTGCGCCTGGGCCACGTTGTAACGGGTCAACAGCGCGCGGCCGTCGGCGTAGCCCGTGAACGAATCGAGCCGGTGAAACTCGATCACGTCGGAAAAGAGCCGGCCGTCGATGTCGTCCCAGGCGGCGCCGAGCCGCTCGGCGATCGCCGCCTTGACCTTGGCCTCGTCGTGCTCGAAAAGGCGATCGGCCCGCGTCACCAGCGGGTGCCGCTCGGCGGCCAGGTGGAACACTTGGCGCCGCAGTTCGGCGGCCTGGCCGCGCCGGTCGCGCTGGAAGCGGCCCGCGTCGTCCAGGAGCTTGCAGAAGGCGTCGATCCGCCGTAGCGGGCAATCCGGCTCGTCGGCGAAAATGGCGTGGACCGAGTGGTGCAGGTCTCGCCGCGTCCGGCCGGCGCCGTGCCGATAGACCAGCAGCATGCGCTCGGCGTGGTCCGCGTAGCGCGCATGGCGCCGGCGAGTGAGGCGATCGGGCGACACCCGCCCCGACTCATAATCGGCGATGGCGAGTTCCCTGGTAAGCATCGTTTTTCCTTCGCTGCCGCGAGCGGATCGCCTCGCTGGTGTCGTCGCAGACGATCTCGTAGAGCGTGGCTCGGGCGTTGCCGCTCTTGCGCAAAATCCGCCCCAGCCGCTGCTTGGCCTGCTTGGTCGACGCCATGCCGCCGATGACGACGGCCACCTTGCATGCCGGCAAATCGACCCCTTCATCGAGTACCTGGTTGGCGACCAGCGCCGGGTAGGTTCCGGCCTCCAGGCCGCTCAGCACCTCGAGCCGCTCGCGCTTGCCGCAATGGCTCAAGAGGCAAGGGATGAGGAATCGCCGCGAGACGTCGCGGGCCATGGCGTTGGAGCCGGCGAAGACGATCGTGGGGCTGCCGGCGTGCAGGCGGAACAGGTCTTCCAACACGCGGAGCTTCTCCTCGGCCCGGTCTTCGATCGCCTTTTTGGCAAAATAGGCCCGCATCGCGCGCCGCGCCGCGGGCGTTTTGCCCGTCTCGGCGCAGAGGTCTTCCCAGCGGAATGTCGGCTCGGTCTTTAGGCGCTCCATCATGTAGCGGCGCACCTGGCTCGACAGTGTGTCGTAGTGGTTCTGTTCATCGGGCAATAGGTGGACCGGGATGCGAATCACTTCGTAATCGGCCAGGGTCTTGCCGCGCGCCTCCGCAATCGGCACCTCGTAGACCGTGGGTCCGATCAGTTCGATGAGGTCCGTGTGCCGGCCGTCGGCCCGCTGGAGCGTGGCGGTCAGGCCGAGCCTCGCGGGCGCCGCGCTCATCCGCGCGGCGTCGCGCCGCGCCTGGCCGGGTAGGTGGTGGCACTCGTCGAATACGATCAGGCCGAACTGGTCGCCCAGCCGCTCCATGTGGATGCAAGCGCTGTCGTAGGTCGTCACGGAGACGGGCCGCACGCGATGGATGTTGTCGCCGATGACGCCCGCGTCGTAGCCCAGGCCGGCCAGAATCCGCCGGTGCCACTGGTACATCAGGTCGCGCACCGGCGCCACGACAAGCGTCGCGACCGCGGCTTCGCGCATGATCGTCAGCGCCACCTCGGTCTTGCCGGTGCCGGTGGGCATCACGACGCAGCCGCGGCGAGTGGCCTGCCAGGCGGCGACGGCCTGTTGTTGCTCCGTCCGCGGCGAATGCAACTCGACCTTCGGCCAGCGGACAGCGTGCCAGCGGGGCACGGTGTCGTCGCAGGCCAGGCGCCTCGCGGTCAGCCGCTCGCGCACAGTGCGATAATCGATCGCGTCGATCCGCCACGCCCCCACCCGCGCGTCCCAGACCCAGGACAGCGGGTCGAAGACCTTTCGCAGCACCACCCGCGGCAGCGGCGCCAAAAGCAGCGTGCCGGAGGAAAAGTCGAGGCGAGGTGTCGGGAGAAGGTCGACCGGCATGGGGCGGCACATGGTGAGTGATGAGTGCTTTGGTGAGGCGGCCAACGGAAGGTGCTGGAGGGGAAGCGGCTTGCGATTCCACCGTTACCCGTTATGATAATGACAGTTCATCGGCACTTCAACAAATCCAAGGAGACTCCAAGCAATGGAACCAACGACGACACGAGGGGAAAGAACCAACGCGATCAGGGACTACATTTCCAAGTATCCCGACGCCACCGCGCAACAGGTCGCGGATGGCTTGCAGGCCGAGGGTGTCCACATCAGGCCTGGGCTGGTTTACAATGTGAGGTCTTACGATGCGAAGACCGGAGGCGCGACGAAAGCAGGCGTCAGGAAGGCCACAGTCACGAGGTCGGCCGCTTCGACCAACGGCGCCGCCGGCGGCACCAAGGCCGACCAGATCCGTGAGGTCGCCAAGACCATGAGCAAACCGGTGCGACCGAGGGATGTGGTCGCGGCGCTCAAGGCGGAGGGGATCGACGTGACCCGCACGCAGGTCAGCCAGGTGCTGTCGAAAATGGGCATGAGGCGGCGCCGCCGCCGTAAGTCCGGCTCCGGCAACTCGGCGCCCGTGGGCCGGTCGACGGCCTCCCGGTTGACATCGTCCCGGTCGACATCGTCCCGGTCGACGGCGTCCCGGTCGACGGCGATTTCGATTGACGACCTCGTGGCCGCCAAGAAGTTGGTGGCCCAGGTGGGCGGCATCGAGAAGGTCAAGGAGGCGTTGGCGGCCCTGGCGCGGTTGAGTTGATCGTGCGTTCGATCATGCCCGGCCGGCTTGCTGGATCACAAGCCAGCCGGGCAATCCGCCATAAACCACGATCGTCAAGCGGCCTTGATCTTTTCAAGCGACTCAATGGCCTGTCGCGCCCGCTCGACCCCAAGCCGCTCGATGAAGTCCGTCAAGGCCGCGGCATCCTTTTCATTCAGGGAGGGGCCGCCCGCGGACTGGGTGGCTTTGGAGAGTGTGGCCTTGATTTCGGCGGTCATTGGTTTCTTGCCGCGGATGGGATCTGTCATGGTCGGCTCCTGTTGGGGGGCGATGCTGCTCTGTCTCGGTTCAATCGGCTTTTTCCGAACCCGAACAAGAATCAATACCGACAACGACTTGGAGTGAGTCGTTGAATAAAGATGGGCGGGCCGGGCGGGCCGGGAGCGGTTTCTGAGTCGTTTTTTTCGCGAAGCGACGCCCCTCGCGCGACAGGTCACGCGCCGCCCGGCACCACGTCAGTCCTCGTATTCGCGCCGAGGCTTCGCCACGGGTGATATGATGCCCGCAACTTGCCTGAACAAAAAAGTTTTCCAAATCGACTCAAAGCCACTTGCATTCCCAAAACTCCCTGTCTATGATAGCGACGTTTTGCAACGTATTTGACGATTTGTAGCGGAATCAGGACGCCGCCATCACTCCCACAGATCCTAAAAGGCAAAGTATGCGACACTGGGCACCTTTGTTTGTCTCCATATTGCCTGAACAAAAAAGTTTTCCAAATCGACTCAAAGCCACTTGCATTCCCAAATTAACTGTCTATACTACTGCAATTCAGACGTAAGGGGCCGGCGCGGGCCCGCCGCCGGCCCCGCCGGCCCCGCCGTCCCCGCCGGGGCCGCCGCCGGCCCCGCCGACCCCGCCGCCCGCGTCGCCAGGGCCAGCGCCGGTCGCGTCACCATTTCCG
>DATKSN010000045.1:0-24916 GCA_035531595.1 Pirellulales bacterium
CCCGCAGGCCGCCGAAGGCGGCCTGCGGGGCGACACGGGGAAAGGCAGGTAATCCGGGGAGCCTGCGTGTGTAGATACGAGCGTGAAACTCCAGGGGGCAAGCCCCTGGCCTCTTTACAAGATGTGTAGAACAACGAGGGCGTAAGCCCCAGGTGGACTCCCGCGATTCCCGGTTGTAAGCCCCGAAGGGGCGACACCTGTCGTGCCGTCACGCTCTGTGTCGCCCCTCCGGGGCTAAACGACAATTGTTTTGGTATCCTTCCTGGGGCTGACGCCGGCTGACGCCCCAGGCTACGCTATGTCGTCCCTTCGGGACTGCCGTGGGGGCGGCTTCTTAATGCAAACTGACACATCGATCCTTTCCGATGCCGACATCTTGGCCTTGCGCCCAGCGAAGAACATCGTCGATCCCTTCCGTCCCTTTCACTACCTGGGTAACTTGGTGGCAATCGTGGTCACCGATATCGCAAAAAAGGGGCAATTCGATCAGGCCGCCGGCGGGTGGATCGCGCGGCGGCCGGTGGAGCAGTTGGATGTTCAACGCGGCGCAAGCCAGCGTGAGGGCCTTGGAGTGGTAGATCTCGGCCGACCCGAGCGATTGAACATATTGTAGCAAGTCCGAGGCTTTCGTGGCGGCTGCGCCCGCCTTGGCCCCCGCCAAGCCGACCTCGAACGCCGCCCAGGGCGTACCCAACGTCTGCGAAAAAGACCCCAGCGAGGTGGTCTCCTGGTTCGCTTCGGCGGTGCCGAAGTTCCCTTCGGCGGCCGCGTCGGCGTTTTGCTGGGCGACGTCGGCCGCGGCGCCGGCCACCATGTTCGCGGATTCCGCCATCGCGCCGGCGTCGTTCTGGGCGGCCACGGCGGAATTGTCGGCATGGGCGAACTGGTCCACGGCCAGGGCTTGCGCCGTGATTTCGGCGTCCCAGTTAGTGGCGTCGCTGGTTGCGAAGGCGGCGTCGGCTTGCGACTTGCTGGTGACCCAGGCCAGGGCGGCGTTGGCGTGGGCGTCGGTCAAGAGTAAGTTGCTAGTTCCAAGTTGTCAGTTTTAAGTGCGGAGAGTAAGACATTCAGCAACGGCAACAACTATCAACTATCAACTGCTCGTGGCCAGGTTGACGGCCGCGGTGGTCAGGGCGGTTTGATGTTGCGCGTCGTCCTGGGCCACGGTGGTCGAGTCGCTGACGAACGTCGATTGCAATTGGCTCACCCAATTGGCGTCGGATTGCAGGTAGGCGGCCTGCTCCGCGGCCGAGGCGGAAGACGGATTGGCCTGGGCAAACGCCTGCGCGGCGGCCGACTGGGCGCCACCGCCGATCATGGTCGCCGATGGATTGGCCGTTCGGTGCTGCGCGCCGGTTCAACTTTTCGTCGGCGCGCGATGCTCGTGACGACGATCTTGCGCCGCCGCATCCGCTCCCACCTCGGTTTGGGCCGTTGCCCGACCATGTGATTTGCCTATCTTACCCGTCGCTGTCGCCTGGCCTGCATTGGCCAGAATTGGATGGATGTCTTCTTCTGCCGTAAAGCAAAATCGGCGACCCAATTTGCATTTGAGATGCGCGACCGCCTAACCTCCAACCCCTAACCTCCAACCCCACACACTGCCATGCCCATCATCAACAAAACCAATCGCGTCGAACCGCCCCCGCCACTCGATCCGCCGGAAGTCCGCCGACTCAGCGACATCGCGATTTTGCCCACCCTTTGGCTCTGGCCGGGCCGCGTGGCCCTGGGCCAACTCACGCTCGTTGCCGGCGAACCAGGCGCCGGCACCAGCCTGCTGCTGATGGACCTCGCCAGCCGCGTCTCGCGCGGGACGCCGTTCCCAGACGCGAACGCCGGTGCCGAGGGGAAGAATGCCCGCTCCGCGTCCAGCAAAGGCGATGCCGCGGCGGCCGAACCCGCCGACGTACTCTTAATCCTGCGCCGTGACCAGGAACAACTCGCCATACCGGAGCCCACCCTACATCATTCGGGTTGGCGTGCGTCGCCCACGCTACGGGATCGGTCCCGCGGCGCGTGTGGCCTCGCTGGCCGATTCCGCGTATTGCGAAAAGTGGTTCTGGAACAGTGCGGCCAACTTGCGCGCGGTGGCATCGTAGGCCGCCGGATCCGGCCAGGCGTTGCGGGGGACAAGTAATGCGTCGGGTATCCCCGGGCAGCGCACCGGCACGCGCAGCCCGAACCGCGGATCGACGGCCGTTGCCGCGCGCGCCAGCTCGCCGGAGTGGATCGCATCGATGATCGCGCGCGTGTGCGCCAACGCGATCCGCCGCCCCGTGCCGTAAACGCCGCCGGTCCAGCCGGTGTTCACCAGCCAGCAATCGGCGCCGTGCGCTTGCATGCGCTCGGCGAGCATTTCGGCGTACCGGGTCGGGTGCCAGACGAGAAACGCCGCGCCAAAACAGGCCGAAAAAGTGGCCCGCGGTTCCGTCACACCCTGCTCGGTGCCCGCCACCTTGGCCGTGTAGCCGCTGACGAAATGGTACATCGCCTGGGCCGGCGTGAGCCGGCTCACCGGCGGGAGCACTCCGAACGCATCGCACGACAAGAAAATGATCTGCCGCGGGTGGCCGCCCAGGCAGGGAACTTTCGCGTTCGGGATGAACTCGATCGGGTAGCTGGCCCGCGTGTTTTCGGTGATCGAAACATCGTCGTAGTCGACCTCGCGCGTGTCCGGGTCGTGGACCACGTTTTCGAGCACGGTGCCGAAACGGACCGCCTGGAAGATCTGCGGCTCTTTTTCGGCCGAGAGGTGGATGCACTTGGCGTAGCATCCCCCTTCGATGTTGAACACGCCGTCGTCGCCCCAGCCGTGTTCATCGTCGCCGATCAGCTTGCGCCGCGGGTCGGCGGAAAGCGTCGTCTTGCCGGTGCCCGACAGGCCGAAGAACAGCGATACGTCGCCCGCCGGCCCCTCGTTGGCCGAGCAGTGCATCGAGAGCACTCCCTGTTTGGGCATCAGGTAGTGCATCAGCGTGAAAACCCCCTTCTTCATCTCGCCGGCGTACTCGCTGCCCAACACGACGAACTGGCGCGACTCGAACGAGAGGTCGATGCTGGTCTTCGAGGTCATCTGCCGCGTGTGAATGTTCGCGGGGAACTCGCCGGCGTTGAAGATCACGTAGTCGGGTTCGCCGAACGCGGCCAGTTCTTCGGCCGTGGGGCGGATCAGCATGTTGTGCATGAACAGCGCATGGTACGGCCGGGCGGCGATCAACCGGATCTTGAGCCGGTGCTTGGGGTGCCAGCCGGCGAAGCCGTCGAACACGTACAACCGTGGGCGAATGTTCAAGAAGTCGATTGCGCGCTCGCGGTTCGTCGCGAAGGTCTGGGCATCGAGCTTGATATTCACGTCGCCCCACCAGACGTCGGCCGAGCTGTCGGGGTGATCGACGATCCGCTTGTCCTTGGGACTGCGGCCGGTCTTCGACCCGCTGCGCGCGATCAATGCTCCGGTCGAGCTGAGGATCGCCTTATCGTGTTCGAGAGCCGTCTCGTAAAGGGCGGCCGGCGCGGCGTTCCGCATGACGTCGGCCACATGGATACCGTACGGCTCAAGACTGAAACCTGCTTGCATGGCAATACCGCCGCTCCTGTGTTGGGTCGCTACCGGGTGGGCTGCTAAAAAGCCGGGGTTGCAATCGGTTCGCCATTGTACCGGATTTGTTCCGCCACGATGCGGAGTATTCCATGCCACCGGCTTTCAGGAGCCAGGAGTCAGGAGTCAGGAGTCAGGAGTCAGGAGTCAGGAGGTGGAAGACGACCAAAAGGG
The DNA here is from genome assembly GCA_035531595.1 of Pirellulales bacterium. Classification (GTDB taxonomy): domain Bacteria; phylum Planctomycetota; class Planctomycetia; order Pirellulales; family JAICIG01; genus DATKSN01. The sequence goes on from DATKSN010000045.1 coordinate 3,776, forward strand.
ACAAACGGGGCCGCGGAGCGGCCGGGGAGACGTTCCCACGCGGAGCGTGGGAACGAGGGAACCGACGATGACGCCTAACGGGCGATCCTCTGGAAGTACTCCTGCGACGCGATGAGCTTGGCGATCACCTGCTGATCGGTCGCGCCGGACGCCAGTTGGTCGGTGAACGTGGTCAACCCGCCGCCGTCGGCCGGGCGGTCCAGGAATTGTTGATACCAGCCACCGACCAGATCGTTGCGATACTCGTGGCTGCCGAACACCGCCTCGACGATCTGAGCGGACGGCAATGTTTTGAACGCGGCCAGCGCGCCGGGATCGGCCGGCCGCGAGAGCACGTCATGGAACAGGGCGTCGATGAAGCCGTCGCGCGTGCCGCCGCCGCTACTGGGCGTAAAGCGATTCAACGACGTTGCGCAGGTATTCCGGGCTGTTTTCGACGGCGGCGACCAACTGCGCTCGCGACAGTCCTTGGTCGAGCGCGTCGCCCCAGAACCGCAGGCCCGCCGCATCGACGGGGCGGCGCAACAAGTCGCGATAGACTTCGAAGACGAACCGCTGATTGGGCGTGCCGCGCGTGCCGTCGGGCAGCAACTCTTCGGCAATCTGGGCGCTGGTGGTGAATGTGGCGGTGGCCGCCTCGTCGGCCACATTGATCGTAATCGGGTACGTGCGCTCGTCGAGGTACGTGTGCGAACCGGTGACGGTGTAGGTGCCGCCACTCTCGCTGACCGTCGCCGTCGAGGTCGTGCCGTCGCACCAGTCGACCGTGGCCGAGAAGTCGCCGACGGGATCCAGGCCCGTGCCGTGGGTGAACGTCGCCAGGACGACATTGGCCGGCGGCGAGCGCTCGAAGCCGGTCACCGCGGCGCCGCTACCGCTGATCGCCGACTCGGACACTGCGGCCGAACTGAACACCGTGACGGTCGGCGCGGCGGCCTGCGCGACGGTGACGGCGATTGAGTACGGACCGGAAGCAGACTCTCCGGCGGCGGTGTCTTCGGCATAGTTATGGCAGCAAGTGGGCGCCGTTCTGCACGCTGGCGCCGCCGCTTCCCAGGCCCTGGTTATTGGTGGGGATGATGGTGCCATCTTGGATGTCGGTGCCGCCGGAAAAGCTGTTGGTTCCGCCGAGAAACAGTTGGCCGGCGCCTTGCTTCGTGATGCCGCCGCCGCCGCTGATCGTGCCGCCCAATAGGGTTGTGCCGTTGCCATCGACGACGATGTTTTGTCCGGCCGTGTTCAAACCACCCGCCAGATCGAGCGTGGTGCCGGGGTCGGCGGCGGTGAGCGGCGGGTCGGTGCTCAAGGCCAAGAGGTTGTTGATGACGATGCTGTTGGCCCCCAAGCCCGTGATGCCTCCGGCCCCAATCACCAAGGGATTGCCGCTGACGACGTACGTGCCGTCGAACGTCAGCGAGGCGAACTTCGTGCCGGCGGCGAAATCGTCGACGTTCGTGGTCTGGCCGGCCACGGCGGGGAACACCAGGTCGTCGCCCGGCCGCGGCGTCAGGTTGTCACGCCAATTGAGCGGGTCGGTCCACAGGTCGTCGGTCCCCAGGCCGGTCCAAACGTCGGTCGCGGCCGGGTTGACGGCTTGTCGCGGCGGCGGGTCGATGTTGATGCCCGGCAAGTTGACGGTCTCATTCACGCCCCAGTTCCAACTGCCGAAGATGTTGAACGGTCCGAGGCCCACGCCGATGCTGGCGGCCACCTGAATCGAGGGCGTGACGTCGAGCGCGAGATTGCCGTCTTCGAAATCGCTGGCCCGAACGACGTCACCGTCGGTGGGGCTGATGGGGCTGGCCGCGGTTTCCGGATTCACGTCGGGATTGAGCGTGTTGTCGCCGCTCTCTCCCAGCGGCGCCTCATTGACCGGGTGCGGAGTCTTGGCCGCCAGCGTGAAGGCGAGTCCCAGGCTCAGGCTGAAATTGGTATTCAGATTCACGATCTCCAAGGCGCTGATTCCGGCGGTGCCGGCGAACCCCACACTCATGTCGAAGCCGACGTCGTCGAGGAACAATCCGTCGAAGGGATTGCCGGTGTGGAAACCGAGCGTGTCGTAACCGATCGTTCCCTGAAAATCCAAGCCGAACGTGCCGCCGAATTGCAGATTCACCAGAATGCCGGGAAGGGGAGTTGGGATGATGATGGGCACGCTGATCTGGCCGTTGATGCCAACGCGCGGGATGTTGAACAGGAGAATCGGTTCATTGCGGCCCAAATAAAGGTCGAGGGCGTTGGCCGGATCTTGCAAGATCGGCAGTTCGAGGACAGGTTCCGATTGCCCGGTTAATGGATCGGTGATCGTGAACTGGCCGAGGAAGCTGTTCAATTGCTGCAACGGATTGCCGGAGGTGCTCGCGTTTTGCAATTGGGAACTTATGCCTGAGGAGTTGGGTTTGGCGGGTTGCGGATCCTGGACGCTGAGGGCCGCGACTGGTATGCCGGTCGCATGACCTGGGGCGTTTCCACTTGGGTCCAAGCCACTGTCGCGCGGATCGCCGGTGGTTTTGAACGAGCTGCCCAGGTTGAGCAAGAGGCCGTCGTCCTGGTTGGTGCCGCTCGGTCCCTTGGTGGTCATCGCCTGCAACTCGTTGATCAACTTGACCCCCGAATTCAGGTCTTTCAGGTCGGTGGCGTCGGTCTGTTGAGTTTTAGAATCGCTGACGAAGAAGTCGAGAATCAAGTCGGCCCAGGTGAGCGGTTTTCGTCCGATCAGCTTCTCGATGTCGTCGAGCACCGGCACGTTCTGCTCCAAGAAGCCGGTAATGGCGCCGAGCGGCTTGGTGAACTTCTGCAACTCCTGGACGATCGGCTCCAGCCCCGGGCCGAGAATCGAGCCCAGGTCGACGACGCCGTTCTTGAACGTGACGGTGGGCGCTTCTCCCAACGGCTTTCCCTGTTGCAAATCGAGCGGATTGTCATCGCCGCCCTTGTTGCCGTCGATGTTCCAAGAGATATTGATGGTGGCCCCGACCGAGGGGATTTCGGCGGGGATTTTCTCTTCGATATTCGGCTCGATCAAGAAGTTCTCGGTGGCCGGCGCGAGGGTATACGTGCCATCGCTCGCTTGCGTGAAGTTCTTGACCGACTGCAGGCTGGGGCTCGCCAAACTGCCCTGCACCACGTCGTTGATTCCGGCGGCGCCGTTGTTCTCCAGCGGAATGGTATAGACGCCGTTGAACGAGGACGGCGAGGATCCCGCGTCGGTCAGCGTCACGGGAATGCCGCCCAAAGTGCCGTGAATGACGGATGGCACTCCGTTGGACGACTCCACATTGGCTTGCACGTCGAAAGTGATCGTGCTCGGACTAGATCCGTTGTTCAAGATCGTGATTCCGCCGCTGCCGAGGGCCTGGAACGTGAGGTCCATGGTGTAGCCGAGCGTGAGCGCGATGCTGCTCGTATCGCTGGTCTTGAAGGGGATGCCCGGCAGGCCGAAGTCGAAACCGAGGTCGCCCAATTGGGTCGGCGCTTGGTGGAGCACGATGTGGAACGTTCCATTGCCCTCAAAGCACACGTCGCCGTCGGGCACGGTGACCGTCGGGTCGCAGTTGGTGTCGCCAGGAGGTTGGAGCAGATTGATCCCGTTGGGCCCGAAGGCATCGTCGAGCAAGGTGGCCACATGTTGCGCATCGGCGCTGCTGCTGTTGACTTGCGCCAGGCCCTGGGAAACGGCCTTTTGCAGGCCCTGGAAGATCGTGTCGACGACGGAGGTCAAGCCGGTTCCGACCATCGGGACCGGATTCGAGAAGATGTCGTGGTGCAGGTTGGTGTCTGATGCCCTGCAGGCCGTTGTCGATGCCGGCGGCCAGTTGTTGGAGCGTGGGAACGGAAAACGACGTGTGAAGATTCAACTCATTGAGGCCGTCAAAAACTTCCACGGTGATCGGATAGCCTCCCGGCGGGCTTGGCGCGCCGTAGGTGTGCGTGCCGGAGACCGAGAACCAGCGGCCGCGTGAGGGAATGACGTCGCCAAAGACGTTAACGATGGAAAACGGCACGCCGAAGTTGCCGCTGTCCTCGAGGCCGGTGGTGGGCTGCACCTTGCCTGACGAGGAACTTCCGTCGCCCCATAGGATCGTGGCGGTGATGTTCGCCCCAGTTTCCAACAGATTCGGGTCGGTGAAGTAGACCACGGGGCCTTGGAATGGACTGTTTGGCAACGCGGCGGGGGCCAAGAACTGAACGACGTCGAGCATGGCGGCGGCGTCTTCCAGCGGCTGTTCGGCGATTTGCGCCTGCGCGGTCACCTGGCTAACGCTACTCCCCTCGGCATCGTCGACGGTGACCGTGATGTTGTAATTGCCGGCGTCGAGGTAGGTGTGCGCGCCGGTGACGAAGCCGGACCCGACGAAGCCGGCCGACGTCTGCCCGTCGCCCCAATCGATCGTCGCGGTAAAATCGACGCCGTTGCTGAGCGGGTTGGCGTCGTTGAATGACGCCACGAAGAGATCACCCAGCGATTGGCCTTCCGTACCCGTATAGTTGAGCGGGACCGGCGCGAACGTCAACGGCGCATCGACCACCAGCGCGTTCCGCTCGATCGTCAATTGCTGTTCGTTCACGGGTTCGTGGGCCAGGGTTCCGTCTTCGCTCACCGTGACGTTGACGGCAAAGCGTCCGGCCTCACTATAAGTGTGGCTTCCCTCGACGGCGAACACGGCCTGGCCCGCCTGGGGCGCGGCCACCACCGTTCCCGCCGTGGTGCTGCCATCGGCCCAGTCAATCACGGCCGAGAAATCAGCCGCCTTGGCGAAAGGGTTGAGATCGGTGAAGTGTACCACCTGGGTCGTGGCGCTCATGGCCTGGCCCTCGGTGGCGAACGGCGGACTGAGGAACAGGATGTCCGAGATGGGTGGGTTGGCCGTCGTCGAAGCGCCCGACGACGGGGGCGGCGGCGGAAAGACTTGCAAAGGAGCGTCGGCCACGGCCGCCGTGCCCGGTACTTGCAAGATCGTTTTGATGAGCTGGTGCCCGCCGGCGCTGAAGCCGAATTGCTTGACGGTGACCAGAATGGGGAACAAGCCGATTTCCTCGTAGGTGTGCGTGCCGTTGATGGTGGCGCCCGACCCGACGTAGGGCGGCGGATTGGCGATGATGATTCCCTGCGTCCTTGTGCCCGGATTGATCTGCGTGCCGGCGAAAATTTGCCCGCTGCTGGTCGTGCCGTCACCCCAGTCGATCGTGGCGCCGAACTCGCGATTGACCTGGGCCTGGGTGAACGTGGAACCCAAATCGAAGGCGGCCAGCGGCAAAGTGAACGACGAGCCTTCCATGACTTGCAGGGCCAACTGGGCGTTCAGCACGACGTTGTTGCTGTTGTATTGTGGACTGAATATGAGCGACTGGCCTGGCGGCTGGCCGTTGACCGTGGCGAACTGTTGGTTGACCACGGCCCCGGCGTCGATGACCTGGTAGGCGGTTTGGGCCGCCGGCAAGAAGAGGTTGGCGAGTGTGACGTTCAATGTGCCGTCGAGAACGACGTTGCCGGTCGCCTTGAGCAGGCCGAAAAGATTGCCGGCGGGTGGTCCGCCGATCTGGATCGTGAGCGAGCCTCCGCTGAATTGGCCATAATCACCGGTGACTGTGAGCGAGCTGGGGCCCGTGCCGGCCGTGCCGGCGCCAAGGGTCAGACTGCCGTCGTTGTGAAACGACCCGAGCGTGGTGAGTCGCGCTCCATCGAGCAGGCTCAAGCTGCCGCCCAAATCAATGAGGTACATTTCCGCCAACGCGCTCGCCGTGCCCGTGTCGCTCAAAATGCGCGAGCTGTTACCGTCGAGGGTAACGGCGGCGTTATCGTCGCCGACGGCGACGCCCAGTAGCCGCAACGTATTGCCGTTGGCGGCCGTCCAAGCGCCGTTGCTGAGGTGGCCCACGTTGATGCCGTTGACTTGGAAGCCGGAATTGGTGTAGTTGACCAGCTTGCTGGTATTGACGGTCAAGGTGCCACCGCCGGCGGGCACGCCTCCGTCGGATCCGTCGGCGGCAATGGTCCCCTGGTTGTCGAACGGCGTGCCGCCCGGCTGGCCGGTGGCCGATCCGATCGTGCCGTTTTGCCCGTCCATGGTCACGCCCGCCCCGATCGTCAAGATGGCGTCGTTGTCGAGTTGTGCGGCGAGCGCGTTGAGCCCGTTGGCGCCGAAGCGAATGGTAACTCCCGAGAGGGACGTACTGGCCGCGCCGCCAGCCGAGTTCCCCGACGACTGGCCCGTGGCCGCGAAGTGCAGGTCGGCCGCCTGCTGCACATGGAGATGGTTGCTGTCGTCGATGGCCAAGAGTTGCTGGGCGGGACCGGTGAAGAGCAGTTCGCCGCTGGTGCCGCCGCCGGCGTCGCCGATGAGGACCAGACTGCCGTCGCCCAAAGTGAGCCCATCGCGGACGTTGACGCCGTTGATTCGGTTTGAACTTTGGCTGAGGTCGAGCGTGCCGACCAACGTCACACCGTCGAGCACGCCGAAAGCGCCCTGGCTGTTGCCCATCAGTTCGGCCCCGTTCCGCGTGACGATGGTTGCGCCCACGATCGTTCCGCCTTGCCCCAGGATCCACGAGCCGGGCATGACGTCACCATTGCTGTTGGTGGCGTTTCCGTCGAGAGTCATGGTGACGAACTGACCGAAGAGCGCGCTTTGAATGACGACGTTGCCGCCATTGAGGCGGTGAAAATCGCCCAGCGCGTCCAAGGTGAAGCCTTCGTTGGGAAGGCCGTCGCCCAGGTCGAGCGTGGCGTGGTCGCTGATGATCGTGCCCAGGTTTTGCCAGTTCGAATTGATCGGCGGCTGGGGGCCGGTGCCGGCCAGCGTCAGCGTGCCGGCGCCAAAGCTGTCGCCGGTGATGCTGATGGTGGCGCCGGCGGCGTTGGTCCAAGCCACAGCTTGCCCGCCTTCGGTGCCGCCTCCTAAAAACAGATTGTTTCCGCCCGTGGCCTTGATGGTTCCTTCGTTGGTCCAGCCGGAAGCGTCGAGGGTCATCGTTCCGCCGGTGTCGGGAAAAATCGTGCCGTTGCCGCCGTCGGCGGCGATGGTGCCGTCGTTGGTGAACGTCGCGGCGCCGTTGATGACGCCGCTTTGGCCGTCGATGGTGATTCCGGCGCCAATGGTAACGATGGTGTCGACTTCCACGACGTTGCCCGTGCCGCCGCCCAGGCGGACGGTGGCGGCGCCGAAGGTGCCCAGGGATTCAGGATCGCCCGTGAAGACCAGCTTGCCTTGGTTGCTGCCACTGGCGTTGCCAATCAGCACCAAGGCGCCGTTGCCCAAGGTGAGGCCGTTTTGCACGTCGATTGACGCCCCGCTGGCATGGCCCACGTCGAGAGTGCCGTCGAGCGTGACGCCCAACAACGTCCCCCCCGTCGAAGCCAGCAGCGTGACGGAGGCGCCGACGTGCGCCGAAATGAGCGTTCCCTCCAAAAAGTTCACTTGACCGGCGCCAGTGAGGTTGGCGGTGGTGCTGGCGGGCAGTTGCAGTTCTCCGCTGAGGGTCATCAATCCGTCGTCGCTGACGCTCCCCGCCGTGGCCGTGACCCCCGCTTGGACGAACGGAAAATTGTTGTTGCCGACCGTGGCCGGAATGATGACGGCATCCGTCGGGCCGGGCAGGACCGTGGGCGTACGGCCGGCAACGCTCCAATTGGCCAGATCGGTCCAGACGTTGTCGGGGCCTTTTCCCGTCCAGGTGTAGGTCGGCAGCGCGATCGCAAACGTGTTGGAGATCGCGCCGGTCAGACCGGAAGAAGTGACGACGAAGCTGTAGTTGCCGACTTCGTTCAACGAGAGATCGCTGAACGTGGCCAGGCCGGCGAACGCGGCGACCGTCTGCGGGCCGACGGTCTTGTCGCCGCTGAGAATGGCCCCCAGGGGGCCGCTCTGAATGTCGATTTTCACGTTGGCCGTGCTGGTGGTTTGGTTGCCGAAGGCGTCCTCGATTAAGACCGTCGGCGGGGGAGCAATCGCCTGGCCAATCGCCGCGCTGGTGGGCTGCTGTTGAAAGACAAGTTGGCTGGCCGTCGCCGCGCTGACGTTCAAGCTGTTGGAATTGAAGCCCGACAGTGAGTCGGTCGCGTCGCCGGTGGAGAGCGTGTAGGCGCCGGCCGTGTCGATCACCAAGTCCTTGAAGGTCGCCACACCGGCCACGGCCGGCTCGCTCAGCGTGCCGCCGGCGAACGTGGCGCCCGACGGGCTGGCAATGGCGATCGTAACGTTCGACGTGTCGCCCATCTCCACGTTGCCGAATTGATCTTCGATCGAGACCACGACGCCGCTCGTGCCGTTGATCGTCTGGCCGGCGGTCGTGTTCGTCGGCTGGGCCGTGAAAACCAGTTGGCTGGCTGCGGCCGCGGTGACGTTGAAGCTGTTGGACTTGAATCCCGACAGCGAGTCGGTCGCGTCGCCGGTGGAGAGCGTGTAGGCGCCGGCCGTGTCGATCACCAAGTCCTTGAAGGTCGCCACACCGGCAACGGCCGGCTCGCTCAGCGAGCCGGAGGCGAACGTGGAGCCCGACGGGCTGGCAATGGCCATCGTCACGTTCGACGTGTCGCCCGTCTCCACGTTGCCGAAAGAGTCCTCGATCGAGACCTGTACGCCGCTCGGGGCGTCGATCGCCTGGCCGGCGGTGGTATTCGCCGGCTGCGAAGTGAAGACCAACTTGCTCGTCGCCGTCGCCGCGCTGACGTTGAAGCTGTTGGAATTGAAGCCCGACAGTGAGTCGGTCGCGTCGGCGGCGGAGAGCGTAAACGTGCCGGCCGTGTCGATCACCAGATCCTTGAAGGTCGCCACACCGGCCACGGCGGGCTCGGTCAGCGTGCCGCCGGCGAACGTGGCGCCCGACGGGCTGGCAATGCCGATCGTCACGTTCGACTTGTCTCCCGTTTCCACGTTGCCGAAAGAGTCCTCGATCGAGACCTGGACGCCGCTCGGGGCGTCGATCGCCTGGCTGGCGGTGGTGTTCGCCGGCTGCGAAGTGAAGACCAGTTGGCTGGCCGCCGCCGGACTGATGACGAACGTGGTGGAGGTGGCGGCGGCAATCGCGGCGGTCGTGGTGTCGGTGGCCGAGAGCGTGTATTGGCCGGCGGTGGTCAACGACAAACCGTTGAACGTGGCGACGCCGCTGGAGACCGTGGCCCGCAACGTGCCGCCCAGCGTCGCGCCCGTCGGGCCGGAGGCGATGGCCAAGGTCACCGTGTCGCCCGCGGCGCTGCTGACGACCTGATTCGAGGCGTCTTCTTCCGATACGATGATGCTAAACGTCTGGCCGGCGGTGGTGTTCGCCGGCTGCGAAGTGAAGGCCAGGTGCGTGGGCGTCTGGCCGGCGGCCAGCGGCCGCGAAAACTCCGACGTGTCGCCATTGGGGTCGGTGGCGGTCGAAGTAACGAACTTGTCGCCGCTGGGCAGCGTCTCGGTGGCGCTGAACGCGGCGTTGCCGCTGGAGCCGGTCGTCACGGTCAGGGAGCCGAGATAATCCTTGCCTTCGCCCGCTCCCGATGAGTCGAGCGACGGGTTGCCGAACAACTCGATGGTGTACTTCGTGTTAGCCGCGGCGGCGAACGTGCCCTGCACGGTCGTCTGGCCTCCGTTGATCGGGGCGGAGGTCAACACCGGAGCGGGCTGGAAATTGTTGCCGTTGGTCGAAACGCCGGCCAGCAACTCGATGCCCAGGTCGCCGCTGGAGAAGATGGAGTTGGCGCTAATCAGGTTCTCGGTGCCGGAGAGCGAAAAGTTGCCGCCGGCAACCCGCACGCCGTCGGCGCCGTTGAAGGCGATCGTATTGGCCTGCCCCGCGGCTTCGCCGCCGATCGTGTTTTGCACCGCGCCGTCGACGTTGACGCCGCTGCCGCTGTTGCCCAGGCCGGCCTTGCCGGTAACGTCGGTGCCGATCAGGTTGCCTTGAATGACCGACGCCGAATCGTGGCGTTCGAGGTAAATGCCATCGCCCAAGTTGCCGGAAATCAAGTTGCCGGCGCCGGACGACGGATCGCCGACCGTGGCGGACGAGAGGACGAACAAGCCGAGGGCATTCCCCAGCGGCGCGTCGCCGGCCGCGTCGACGCCGATGAAATTTCCCTCGATCGTGGCGCCGGCGCCTGATTGGCCAACGTTGACGCCGGGTCCGATATTGCCGGAAACCAGGTTGCCGGCCGAGAGCGTGCCGGGCGTGGAGTCGACGCCGCCCAGCGTGGCGGCCGCTTCCACGTCGACGCCGTAATTGTCGCCGGCGGTCTTGGCTTGGCCGTTGCCCAGGGCCTTGGCGCCGGTGACGTCGCTGCCGATGTAGTTGCCCTCGACGAGGCCGCCCGCGCCGCTCACGAACACGCCGTCGCCTTGGTTGGCGCTGATCACGTTGCGCGCGGCGGACGTCGTGCCGCCGACCGTGAGCTTGCTCGATGCGTGAACGCCGTCGCCAAGGTTGCCCAGCGGCTGGGTGCCGGTCGCGTCGGTGCCGATGTCATTGCCTTCGATCAGCGTGCCGGCGCCGAAGAAGCCTTGCACGCCACCGGCGCCGTTGGCCGAGATCAGGTTGCCCGCTCCCGTGAGCGCGCCGCCGGGCGTCGTGCCCACGGTGCCGCCCACCACGGCGCCCGTCGAACTGTTAAGCAGGACGCCCAAGTGAGCGTTGCCCAACGGCTTCGTTCCGCTGACGTCGCTGCCGATATAGTTGCCCTCGATCGTGTCGGTCGTGCCGCCGTCGTCGACGCCGTCAAAGCCGTTGCCTGAAATGACGTTTCGCGCCGCCGCGGTCGTGCCGCCGACGACGGCCTTGAACGCGGCGCCCAGGCTGACGCCGCCGTCTCGGTTGCCCAGCGATTTCGTACCCGTGACGTCGGTGCCGATCAGGTTGCCGTCGACCACGTCGTTGGCGGGCGTGGGACTGCCCGAAACAAGAACGCCGACGCCGAGGTTGCCCGAAATCAGGTTTCCCAGGCCGGTCGTCGTGCCGCCGACCGTATCGCCGTCGCTTTCAAGTTCGATGCCGGATAAAGCATTGCCCAACGCCTTGGCGCCGGTGACGTCGGTGCCGACGTAGTTGCCCTCGATCAGGTTGCCGTTCGAGGCGCCGTTGGAAGTCACGGCGACAACGCCGTTGCTCCGATTGCCGGAGATCAGGTTGCCGGCGCCGGTCAACGAGCCGCCGCTGGCCGTGTCGAGTCCGCCGATCGTGTTGTTCGCCGCGCCGGCGATCAACTCCACGCCGTTCAGTCCGTTTCCCAGGCTGTTGCCGGCGGCGTCGGTGCTGGTGGCGCCGGCGGCGTCGGTGCCGATGAAGTTGCCGGCCAGCACGTTTTGGGTTGTCGAGCGGAACTGCACGCCGTCGCCGAGGTTGCCGGAAATCAGGTTGTTGGAGATCTGGCTGGCGCTGCCGCCGACGATTTCCAGGCCGACTCCGTTACCCAGCGAGTTCGTACCGCTGAAAGCGGTCGTGCCGCCGGCGTCGGTGCCAAGGAAGTTCTGCTGGATGGTGTCGCCGCCATTGTCGATTTTGACCCCGGCGCCGCTGAAGCGATCGATGGCCAGGCCCTGAACCGTGATCGTGGAAACCGTCAACTCCAGGCCGAAGGCGCCCGTGCCGGCGGCGTTGCCGTCGAGCACGATCAGGGGCTTGCCGGCGTAACCCGGCTGGCTGGTGGCATCGACGGTCGTCGCCACCGATACGGTGGGCAAGGAACTGGCCGGCGCGATCGTCCAGGCTTTGGTGGTGGCGTTGAAGCCTGGATCGCTGGTCGGGATGTCGAACGTGATTTTGGTCGCGTTGCCGGCGTCGACGTCGGTGATCGCCTGCCGCAACGAGCCGGCGCCGGTATCGTTGGTGTTCGTGACCTGTCCCGCCGACAGCAGCCGGCGGTGCTCCAGCGGCTCGCCTGCTAAACGCAACAGCTTCCAGGGGTTGCGTCGTGGCTGGACCGTTCGCTGGGAACGGTACTGACGGGCATTCGGCTTCGACCGCCAAAGGGTTGACATGCGGCACTCTCATGGGTCAGGGAGATTGGACGGCCGGGCCGCGTGTCGCGACCAGGCCTTCCTCTAAGTCCCTAAGCCCGAAAGCCGGGCCGTTCGTTACGCAAATCTTGAGTTTTTTTGTTCATCGTCGTGGGGCAGGTTTCCAACCTGCCATACCGGCTACAATGGCACGTTGGAAACTTGCCCCACGGGTTCTTAGCCACTGCGCGATAGCTCGTTGAAGCCCTAACCCGCTTGGAGGCACCGTTTTGTTGTCGGCCGCAGTGGCGGTGGTTATACTCGCAGGGGGATCTTTTTTTCGACTCGCGTTGCGCTTTTCACGCGGTTTCGGGCTTAGGGAATTAGCGGATGCCGAGGTTGCCCCACGACATCGTACGTTGGCTGACGACCGCTCGGGCCGGTTCGCAGGAAGCCTTGGGCCAAACGCTCGACGGCTGCCGGCGCTATCTGCTGCGCGTGGCGGGCCGCCCGGCTCGACCCCGACTTGCGGGCCAAGGGAGGCGCGTCCGACGTGGTGCAACAAACTTTTTTGGAAGCCCAGCGTGATTTCGCCCAGTTTCACGGTGAATCGGAAGACGAATTACTCGCCTGGCTGCGGCAGTTGCTACTGCACAATGTGGCCAATTTCGAGCGTGGATACCGCGAGACCGACAAACGGCAGGTGTCGCGCGAGGTGGCGCTGCAAAGCGGCGACTCATCGACCGCCAGCCGCTTTGGCCTGGCGGGCGACACTCCCACACCCAGCCAGGAAGCGGTTCGCAACGAGGAGGCCGAGGCGCTCGCGAGGGCCCTCGAGCGGCTGCCCGAGGAAATGCGCCGCGTGATCGAGTTGCGGCACCACGAACAATACACTTTCGAGGAAATCGGCCGGGCCATGAACCGTTCGGCCAGCGGCGCCCGCGCGCTTTGGCTGCGGGCCGTCGAACGTTTGCACTCTGAACTGGATGCTTCGCCATGAACGCCGACGAACCCCTCGCGGCCCCCCGCGCGGACGACGACCAGTGCGCCGACTTGCTCGCCGCCTGCGACGAGCAGATGGCGCGGGGGACGGCGCCGGAGCAGCTTGATACGGGCCAGGCACCCGCCGCGCTTCGTCCGCGGCTCGACCGCGCCCTGGAATGTCTTGAGCGCTTGGAGCGCGCCTGGCCGCGCGGCTCGCGGTCGGCGTCGGGTGTCGCGCGACAAACTCAGTCGGGAGCGTCCCCCGATGATGCCGGCTGGACGTGGCGCGAGCCCGGACCTCCAACTCTGCCGGGCTATGAAATCGAGGGCGAGCTCGGCCGCGGCGGCATGGGTGTGGTCTACAAGGCAAGGCAACTGGCGCTCGATCGCCATGTGGCGTTGAAGATGATCCTGGCCGGCGCCCACGCCGGCCGTCACGCGCTGGACCGCTTCCGTACCGAGGCCCAGACGGCGGCGCGACTGCAACATCCGCACATCGTCCAGGTTTACGAGGTGGCGGCCCACGACGGGCGGCCCTACCTGGCGTTGGAACTGGTCGCGGGTGGAAGCCTGGAGCAACGGCTCGACGGCCACCCGTTGCCTTGCCACGAGGCCGCGGCGCTCATCGAGAAGCTGGCTCGCGCGGTCGATTACGCCCACCAGCGCGGTGTGGTCCATCGCGACCTCAAGCCCGCCAATATTCTGCTGACGGCGGACGGCACACCCAAAATCAGCGATTTCGGCGTGGCCAAGTGCGCGGAAGGCGGTTCGGGTTTGACGCAAGCGGGTGCCCTGCTGGACACCGACTTATATGGCGCCCGAACAGACGGCCGGCGCCGCGGCGGCCGGGCCGGCGGCCGACGTGTACGCCTTGGGCGTGATTCTTTACGAATTGCTCACGGGTCGTCCGCCGTTCAACGCCGCCACGCCGCTGGAGACGTTGCGGCAAGTCCGTTCGCAGGAACCGGTGCCGCCGCGCCGTTTACAGCCCACGACACCCCGCGACCTGGAGACGATCTGCCTGAAATGCCTGCGGAAGGAGCCGTCGCGGCGTTACGAGTCGGCCGCCGCGCTGGCCGACGACCTGCGTCGTTTCTTGGCCGGGGAACCCATTGCCGCTCGGCCCATCAGCGCAATCGAACGGGCCTGGCGCTGGTGCCGGCGCAATCCGTCGTGGGCCGCGTTCTGGGCGCTGGCCGGCATGTCGCTGTTGGCCGTGGCCACGGGCGGTCCGGCCGCCGCAGTCTGGATGCGCCAGCAGCGCGACGAGGCACTTGCCAGCCAACGCCAGGTGTTACTCGCCGAAGAGCGGCGCGCCGAGCAACTTCGCCAGTCGTACCGCGCTCAGGCCGAGGCCGGCCGCTTCAGCGGACGGCTGGGACGGCGCACCCAAGGACTCGAAGTGCTCAAGGCGGCCGCCGACATTCGACCGTCGCTTGAGCTGCGCAACGAAGCCATTGCGTGCTTGGTGTTGGCCGACCTCGAAGTCGAAAGCGAGTTCGACGTCGAGCAGGGTTCGCCGTCCGTGCATGCCTTCGACGCTCGGCTGGAACGTGTCGCTCATGGCGACGAAAAAGGCGCGATCACGCTCTACCGTCTTCCGGGGTGGCGGCGCGTCGCCCACTTGCCGGGACCCGGCGCGCCCGTGTTCGCTCTTCAGTTCAGCCCCGATGGCCGCTACCTGGCCGCCCGCCACCACCGGCCCAACTATGACCACGAGGCGCGGATTCGGCTCTGGGAACTGGCGGTCGGCGGCGGAGCGATCGGCGAGCCGCGGGAGCTGACGGGAACGGCCTGGAGTTTTCGGCCCCTCCCAGTGCAACATAGCGATGGTCCGCCGCCACCGGACGCGGCACCGCCCGGCCCCGACACTCCGCCCCCCGGCCGGCCGCAACTGGCCATCGGCCAGTCCGACGGGACACTCCAACTCCATGACCTCGAAGCCTCCGCGCCGCCGGTATCGGGCATCACGATTGACCGCGGTCCCAAGCCGTATTCTCTGGCCTTTTCGCCCGATGGCCGGCGCCTGGCGGTGTCGAGCCTCGGATCGCCGCAGGTGCGAATCTACGAATTGGACGCTACGCGGGAACTCGATGGCGACCCTCCCGCCGGTCCACCCATCACCCTTCAACATGCGGCGCCGGTGCGTGGCCTGGCCTGGAGCGACGACGGCGCCAGGCTGGCCGGGGCCTGTGGAGATAAGCGGATTTACGTTTGGGACGTTCGCACGCAACGTCATCAGCTCCTGGGCCAGTGCCGGGCGACCCTTACCGGTCACCAGTCGGTCCCTTTACACGTCGCCTTCAATCATGCAGGCAACCTCTTGGTCAGCACCGGCTGGGACGACACGATTCGCGTCTGGGATCCCGCGGTGGGCGCGCCGCTCTTGAGCATGTCGGGCTTCGCCTGCCAGCCGCAATTCAGCACTGACGATGGTTGGCTGGGCGTCGCGCGGTCGCGGTCGAAACCGGCGGTCATGAAGGTGGTCAACCCGCGCGAGTGTCGCGAGTACGATCTGCTCGCCGCCGCCGAACAAGTCCAGTTTTGCTTTGAGTTCGATCGCGCGATGGCGGTCGCTTGCGACGAGGGCGTTGGGATTCGCTCCTTGGACGATTTCCGATCGTTGGGCAAGCTCGCGTCGCCGCCGGTGAGCTGGGTGTTGTTCCAACCCAACGGCCAGGCATTGCTCGCCGGCGGTGCCGATGGCCTGGCCCGCTGGCCGCTGCGCGCGGAAACGCAAGCCGACGTGACCATGTGGCGCTTCGGTGCGAGGGAACTGCTTTCGCCGCTCGGCGATATCCACTGGTTTGTCGTCAGCCACGACGGCCAAACCGCGGCGGTCGTGACAGGCGACTACCGGGTGCGCGTGTTTCGCGATGGTCATTTCGACGCGCCGATTTGCGTGCAGGGCGACTTGACCGGCGGCGCGATCTCGCATTTATCGTCGGGCGAATTGAGCCCCGACGGCGATTGGCTCGTGACCAACACCTGGCACGGCGCGGGAACGAAGGTCTGGAACGCGCGCAGCGGAGAATTCGTCCGTGTGTTGACCTCCGGCGACGCGCAGACGGCGTTCAGTCCTGATGGAAGGTGGCTCGTCACCGGCACGGCCGAGGTCTATCAATCGTGGGAAGTCGGCGTCTGGCGCGCGGGGCCGATTCGCATGGCGCGGGGGCCGGTTTCGGTGCCCGGCCCGGCCGCCTTCAGCCCCGACGGGAAGTTGCTGGCGCTCGCCCCATCGCTGCGCGAGGTGAAGCTCGTCGACCCTTCGACCGGCGACGAGTTGGCCCTGCTCGCGGCGCCCAATCCGCGCTCCGTCGCGGCCATCCGCTTCAGTCGCGACGCCGGCCGACTCGTTGTCGTTTGCTCCGACAACGTGCTTCAGGTCTGGGAATTGGCCGACATTCGCCGGCGGCTCGCAGGGCTCGGCCTCGACTGGCCCGCCGACGTCGCCGTGCCCTACCAACCAGTCCGAACCGAGTTACGGATCGCCGTCGGTCCTTGACGGATTGCCCCCCACGAGCGAACTTGCGATACTCGTGCAACGTCGTTGCAAGCGCGCATGGCATCGTAGCGGAATTCGTGAGAATTCCGATTCGTCGACGCGGCCTTAGGGAATTCTTACGAATTCCGCCACGTCGTTCGACTGTCCCCTGTAACCTGTCCCCTGTAACCTGTCTCCTGTAACCTCGCTCTCCCCCTGCCCTATTCTGTCGCCCGATGTCGCCCACCGTGCTCTTGATCGTCTATTGCCTTTTGATCCTCGTTGGCTCGCTGGCGGGCGGCTGGATTCCGCACATGATCCGGCTGACGCACACCCGCATGCAGCTTGCCATCAGCTTCATCGGCGGGGCCATGCTGGGCGTCGGCTTGTTGCACCTTTTGCCGCACGCGTATTTCGAGTTTCATGACATTTATCCGCCGGTCTGGTGGCTGATGGCCGGGTTCCTGGCGATGTTCTTTGTCGAGCGTGTGTTCCACTTCCATCACCACGACGTCCCCGCCGAGCAGCCCCCTCTGACGGCGGCGGTGGCGGAGGGCCGCAGTGAGATTCACGCCGGCGAACATGACCACGACCATACCCATCTCCATGCCGGGCACGAACATGTTCACACGCAGGGTCAGGGCTCGCCGCGCGGGCTCAGTTGGCAAGCGGCGCTGGTGGGCTTGGCGCTGCACAGCACGATGGACGGCATCGCGCTGGCCGCCAGCGTGGCGGCCGAGCCGGGCGATACCGCGTGGGCCGGAATCGTCGTGTTCCTGGTGATTTTCTTGCACAAACCGTTCGACTCGCTCACACTCGGCACGCTGATGGCCGTCGCCGGTCGTTCCGCCGCGGGCCGGCACCTGGTCAACGGTCTCTACGCGCTGGCCGTTCCGCTGGGCGTGGTCATATTCCAGCTTGGCGCCGGCGCGGCCGCGGGGGACCATCAGCAGGTCGTCGGCGCGGCTTTGGCTTTCGCCGCCGGCACGTTTATTTGCATCGCCACAAGCGACCTTTTGCCGGAACTCCAATTCCACACCCACGACCGCTTCAAGCTCTCGGCCGCGTTTCTCTTGGGACTCGGCCTGGCGGCTATCATGGTCATCGTCGAGCAATCGGCCCACCGGCACGGGGAACCGGCGCCGCGGGCCGGCGAACACGGTCATCATGAATGACGGCGCCAGACACCTGACCCACAACATCCAACGTCTGAGGCTTACGGAATTCTCACGCCTTCCTTTACCGGCTCCAGCGACAGCGCGGGACTGCTACGTGAGGACAGGGACCGATGAGCGTCTTTGTGGTAGATTGGGATTGGCGCCAAAGCGATAAATCCCAGGGGGTCTGGGGGACTGGTCTCCCAGGCGGGCTTGCCCGCCTGCTGCCTCGCTTAATAAGTGATTTGCGGTTAGGTACGCGGGCGGTTGGCACTCGCCAGATCCAAAAAATGCAGGCCTCGCCGCAAACGCGGGGCGGCACGGCGGTTTCGGCGTAGCCGAAAATGCCCAAGAAAAAAAATGCAAAACCGTACCTGTACCGACAAGGAAATCCGTCTCGGCGGATTGCCCGGCTTTGGATGCGTTAAGACTTCTTCACCCGCAACGCCCATCTGTGCCACTCGCGCCGTAGCTTTCGTCGGGTAAAGGTACGGTTTTGCAGTTTTTTCCGAGCCCGTCGGAACGACCATCACGGCTGGCCGCGGACAAGTCGCAAAGTTCAATCCAAAAAGCCCGACAACTCCTGGCTGCGGCTGGGTTGCTGCAGCTTTCGCACCGCCTTGGCCTCGATCTGGCGGATGCGCTCGCGGGTGACCTTGAAGATGTGGCCCACTTCCTCGAGCGTGTAGCTGTATCCGTCGCCCAGGCCGTAGCGGAGCTTGATGATTTCGCGTTCGCGATAGCTGAGCGTCTTGAGCACCTTGTTGATCCGCCCGCGCAGCATTTCCTGGGCGGCGCCGATGGCGGGGCTTTCGGCCCCGCTGTCGGGTAGCAGGTCGCCGAAGTGGCTGTCTTCGCTGTTGCCCACCGGGCGGTCAAGGCTGATCGGGTAGCGGCTCATGGCCATGACCCGCCGCGCCTCGTCGACCGCGGTGCCGGCGGCCCTGGCCGTCTCTTCGATCGTCGGCTCGCGCCCCAGATCTTGCAGCAACTGCCGCGAGACGTTGCGTACCTTCGACATGGTTTCGACCATATGCACCGGAATCCGGATCGTGCGGCTCTGGTCGGCCACGGCACGGGTGATGGCCTGGCGAATCCACCAGGTGGCATAGGTGCAGAACTTGAAGCCGCGGCGATACTCGAACTTGTCGACCGCGCGCATCAAGCCCGCGTTCCCCTCCTGGATCAGGTCGAGAAAGCTCAAGCCGCGGTTACGATACTTCTTGGCGATCGACACGACCAACCGCAGGTTGCCCTCCGACAGCCCGCGTTTGGCCTTCTGGTACTGCGTGTAGACCACCTTCAAGTATTGTACGCGGTGCCGCAGGCTCGTGGGAGTTTCCTGCGTCACGCGCAGGATATTGCGGAACTCCGTCACGAGCCTGGCCCGCTCGTCCGCCGTCGCCTTGGCGACCCCCGCCGACCCCCTGCCGGGCGCCTTGTGGGCTTCGATCTGCCGTTTCAGGTCGTCGACGCGGCGGCTGAAATCTTCGAGGGACCGGATGTTCGACTCGATCCGCTGAGTTCGCAAGCCAAGCTCCTCGACAAGCCGCACGGCCCGCAGCCTCCGCCGGCCAAGCCGGCGCCAGGCCGCCGAGCGTTCGGCGGGCCTGGCCGATTTCGACGAGGCGATGCCGTGGTCCCTGCGGTTCTGCTTGAGCAGGTAATCGAGCGTCGCCAAATTGTAGGGGAACCGCCCCATGATCTGTTCTTTTTCCAGGCGATCGGTGACCGACACCTGCACGGTACGGTCGAACGGCAGTTCGCCCGAGTGGACCCGCTTGAGAACTTTCACCGCCTGTTGAATGACGTAATCGCATTCGAGCAGCTTGCGGCGGAAGCGGGCGCGCGTGATTTCGATCTCCTTGGCCAGCGAAATCTCCTGCTTCCGAGTCAACAGTGGGATCTCGCCCATCTGCGTCAAGTACATCCGCACCGGGTCGTCGGACCACGATTCGTTGTCGTCCGACGACGGCATCAGATCGTCGGCCTTCAACTCGGCGTCAGGGTCGATCTCGACCGCCGCGACGTCGTCGACCACGTCGTTTTCGACGTCATCGACCTCGTCCTTGTCGGCCAGATCAACGGCGTCCTCGGAGTTTGGGATCCCTTCGTCTTCCAATTCATCCAACAATGCGTCGTACAATGGAATACTCCTACAACAAGCTGAAGTTCGACAATTATCCACGCACGGCGAGCAAAAATCCAACAAATTCTAACACGATTTTGACGGAATTCCGCCCTCTCGCCGCGTTTGGCAAGAAATTCCAGTCGCGGAAACCTTTCGTGGCCAATTCAAAATACCCAGTCTGTCTATCTTTACAATTTCGACTGAGGTTTCCCGTTGGTGGGACACTTTGGCAAAGCAACCGACGTCGAAGAATGTCGGCGGTGGGCGAGTCGGCATGGTCGCCAGCAGCCAGCCGTGCGGTGGGCATCGGTGCGAAGCACGGCAGGCCATCTCGCGGAGCGCTGGTTGAAACTCGCGTCATGTACGCCGCCATCCTTTCCAAGCACTCCTGAGAATCTTACGCAGCACCCCATCCGATAGTCCAGGGGTGTGACGCAAAAAAAACGAGAACCCGGCTGCAAGGCTTCCCTGGATGCGAAGTGTTGAAACGACGGCGCGGCGTAAACACCGCCCGATCGTTCCCTACGGAAGTTGAAGTCGTTTCAGCAGTTTTTTCGGCGGCCCAGCGAAGCCCGCCGCCGCGAGCGCGGCGAGGTAATCGGCTGGCTGGTTCAGGTTCGAAAGGGAGCACAGGTTCGGGTCGACTTCGAGCAGCTCATCGGCCCCAATCTCGCGCGTGCGGACGCGGTCGAACAGGAACACCGCTCGCAGGCGGTCGGCGGCCAGTAGCGCCTCGACGTGCGGCCGGACACTCGCGCGATAGACGGCGGCCAGCGGATGGTGAAACCCAAGGGCGCGCGGCACCGCCACGTCGGCATCGCCCAGCCGCTCGATCACACGGCGAACGAAGGCGGCCGAGAGGAACGGCACATCGCAACTCGTGACAAACGCCGCGTCGACGCGCCGGTCGAGCGCGGCCAGTCCGCCCGCGATGCCGGCCAACGGACCGCGGTACTCGTCGGGATCACGGGCGATCAGCGCGTCAGCGGGCAGATCCGGCAGTTCTTGATCGGCCGCGGCGACGACGACGATGGGCGCAACCGATTCGGCCAAGAGCCGCACGACGCGCTGCAAAAGGAGTTCGGGGCCGAAGGGCAATAACGCCTTGGGCATCCCCATCCGGCTGCTCTTGCCTCCGCAAAGGACGATGCCGCCACAGCGGATCGGCGATTCAGACATCGAAGGCGTTAGGCGTTAGGATCAACGTGCATCGCATTCATTGTAACCGTCAGCAGGCTCCGACGAAAGGACTGCCGTCACACCAACCCGCAGCGCAAGCAGCGGGGGTCCGCGGAGCGGCCCACGAAACGGTACGGATCATTTTCCGTAAAAAGCACGTTGAACTAACCGCTTCGCGGGGGCGGACAAGACTTTCCGTTTGTCGGTGGCGTGAGTTGGCGACCGTCACGGTGCGTCCTGCCGGGGTAAGTCGCGTTGTGCTGCCGCGACGGTTTGACACTTTGGTGCCGATCCCGA
>DATKSN010000046.1:0-14454 GCA_035531595.1 Pirellulales bacterium
GCAAAACCGTACCTGTACCGACAAGGAAATCCGTCTCGGCGGATTGCCCGGCTTTGGATGCGTTAAGACTTCTTCACCCGCAACGCCCATCTGTGCCACTCGCGCCGTAGCTTTCGTCGGGTAAAGGTACGGTTTTGCCAGGCCCTTGGTACGCAGTTTCCGGATGAACCGTAAAAAAGGCTAAATCGGTGGTTGGCGTTACTTTGGTTTCTTTTTTTGGATCTGGCGAGTGCCAAACGCGCGTTCACTGATATGGTATATATATAGGATCAGGGAGCAGGGAACCGCCCAATGACGCCGCACCTGCCGCGTTGATGAACCGGACACCCCCGGCGTCGCGCTACGCGGTTTCGGCGCCCGCTTGCGCGCCTGGGACGTCGACTTGCGCACCTTTGAGTTCCGCTTGCGCACCTTTGGATTCCGCTTGCGCACCTTTGCGTTCGGCCGTCGCCGCGAGTTGGCCGGCCGCGCCCGCCTGGCCCGCCAGCCGCCAGTACCACACCGACTCGGCGCCGAAACCATCGTGAACGACTTCGACCCCCGCCAGTTGCTTGGCGCGGCGGACGGTGCCCCACGAGTGGCCGTTCTCCTTGGCCTGGCGGATGACCTCTTTCGAGGCCACGCGGCCGTGGGCCAGCAGGTCGCGCAGCCAGCATGCCGCGTCGAGGCGATCGAACTGCCTGCTGCTGCCCAGCGCCGCCGCCAGCGACTGCGCCGCCTCGTCGGCGATCGCGACCGGCGCCGGGCTCCAGTGCAGCCCCTTGCCGTCGATCCGAAACTCGTACCCCAGCTCGTCGGCGCAGCAGCCGTTGCGCGCCGGCAGCAAGAGCCGCCGGCCAAGATCGGCCGGGTCACGCGCGACGGTCCATACGGCATGCGCATGGCGCGCCATGACCAGTGCCGCCAGCGAGCGGCGCGGCAGGGCGGCGCCGGTCGCGTGCCCCAGCTTGACGATCGCCAGCACCGCCACATGGCGCTCCGACGCGAGCTCGGCGAGCTGCTCCAGCCAGAGCTTGCCCAGACGATCGAGCTCAGCGCCCCCGTCCTCGAGCCCCGTGGGGAGCGCGTCGACCACCAACAGTCCACAGTCGGGAATCTGGTCGAGCAGACGCCCCAACTCGCCCACCATCGCCTGGTTTTGTTTTTTCGCGCCCATCGCCTGTTCGACGCGATCGGAAAACTCGAGATCGTGGTCGACCGTCGCGCGCAGGGTCTCGCAGGAGTGAATCCAGACGCGGTCCAGATCGGCGCCGGCCGCTTCCAATCGTGGCCGCAGGATCTCGCCGGGCGAGTCCCAGGTGTTGACGATCGCCACCGACTCCGGCCGCGGCGCGCCTTCGACGGATCCCGTGGGCAAAGCCCGTCCGCTGGAAATGCGCGCCGCCAGTTCGATCGCCAACGAGGTCTTGCCCGCCGCCTGGCCGCCCACGAAAAGGGTGACCTTTCCGCGGGCCAGCGTACCCTGCCGGAGCCAGTCGATCGGTTCCGGCCGGATGTCGCTGGCGCGGCGGAACGCGGCGCCGCCGGTTTTGGGTGAAGTCGGCGTCGTCTGCCGGCCGTGACCGTTCGCGCGCGGGTACTCCGGCGCCGGCGCGCCCGAATTGGGCCGCCCGAGGCGTGTGTCGGCATCGCCAAACAAGCCCGCCTCCGGCGACGATCCGATGCCGGCGACCATGTCGGCCAGGCGGGTCACGAGCGGCCCGGGCTGCGCGGGCGTCGAGAATGCGGAGGCCGCGATGGAAATGGCCGGCGAGGCCGGGCCGAGAAGTTCGTCGATCTTTGGCGGGAACGCCCGGGGCGCCTGCGAGGCTTTTTTTCGGTGGCGAGCGGAGTGGGACATGGTCGAGCTCCTGGCTGTGGGTGGAACATGAAGGTACATACGAGTAGTAATGCTTAATTGTACACATACCGCGGAACCTTGTCAAGCGCCGGCGACGGGCGTGCGAAAGACAACGGCGGCCGGGCTAGCCCGGATTATTCATGGTCCCGTAGCTGGCTTCGCAAGAAGTCAGGCCGTGGACGCGAGTTACGCCAGAATTCTTGCGAATTCTGCTACAGCACAGTGCGCGAGTTCCCCCCGGACCATGAATAATCCGGGCTAGGATCTGAGCATTGGGTTCCGTCAAGGATCGCGGGCACCGTCGCCGATGGCCCCCGGTTGCGGAGGAGCCGCTGACAGGCTACGCTCTAAAGCTACCGTCGGCGGTATCCTTCACAACGTGGGCACCGCCCACAACGAACGCGGGCGCCGCCCACCAATCCAACGAACCCCAAGCGCAAGCGAGGCCGCGCAGGAATGTCCGTGAAACAGTCGATCCTTTCGCACGTCTATCCCAACGGGCTGGTACTGATCGCCGAACCGATGCCGTCCGTCGAGTCGGCGGCGTTCACGATCCGCATTCCCGCGGGCACGGCCTGGGAGCCCGCCGAACGAGGCGGCTTGAGCGCGATGGTCTGCGAATTGGCGCTGCGCGGCGCCGGGCCGCGCGACAACCGGAGCTTCGTCAACGACCTCGACAACCTGGGCGTCGAGCGGGGCGAGGGAGTCGCCGACGCCCATGTGAGCTTCCGCGGCGCGACGCTGTCGAAAAATCTGCACGACGCGCTGGCGATTTACGCCGACGTGCTCCGCCGGCCGCACCTGCCGGAAGACCAGCTCGAAGCCGGGCGTCTGGCGGCCTTGCAGGAGCTGGCGGGCGTGGAAGACGAACCGGCGCAAAAGGTGATGCTCGAACTGCGTCGTCGTCACTTTCCCGATCCCTGGGGCCGCCTCAGCCAGGGCCGCCGAGAGGCCCTGAACACGATCGGCATCGAGGAAATCCGCGGCTTCTTCGGCCGGTCCTATCGCCCCAACGGCACGATCCTGGGCGTCGCGGGCAAGGTCGACTGGCCAGCGCTCGTGGAGCACGTCGGCCTGCTGCTGGCCGACTGGCGGCCCTTGCCGGCGCCGGCGATCGAGGAGCGCGAAGCGCCGCCGGGGCATGAGCATCTGCCGCACGATTCGAACCAGACGCAAATCGGAATCGCCTACCGCAGTGTCCCGTACCGCGACCCTGATTATTACCAGGCCGCGGCGGCGGTGGGGGTGCTCAGCGGGGGCATGAGCTCGCGACTGTTCACCGAGGTCCGCGAAAAGCGCGGCCTGTGCTATTCGGTCTACGCCTCGCACAGCACGCTGTTGGACCGCGGCTGCGTGTTTTGCTACGCGGGCACCAGCGCCGAGCGGGCCCAGCAGACGCTCGACGTGACGCTGGCCGAGATCGTCCGCCTCAGCGACGGGATTGAGTCGGCCGAGTTGGAGCGGCTCAAGGCCCGCATCAAGAGCGGCCAGATCATGCAGCAGGAATCCAGTTCCGCCCGCTCCGCCGCCCTGGCCCGCGACTGGTACTACTTGGGCCGCGCGCGGACGCTCGACGAGGTGAGCGCGATCGTCGATGCCCTCTCGCCCGAGAGCATCAACGCGTACCTGGCCGGCCACCGGCCGAGCGACTTCACGATCGTCACGCTCGGCCCCAAACCCTTGGAGGTGCCCGTTGGAGTTTCGTGAACAGGTATTGCCAAACGGCCTGGAAGTCGTCGCCGAGTGCGACGCCGAGGCGCGTTCGACCGCCTTGGGCTTCTTCGTCAAGACCGGCGCGCGTGACGAGGCCGACGACGTGGCCGGCGTGAGCCATTTTCTCGAACACATGGTGTTCAAGGGCACCCCCACGCGCTCGGCCGACGACGTGAACCGCGAGTTCGACGAGATGGGCGCCCATTACAATGCTTTCACCAACGAAGAGCACACGGTGTACCACGCGGCCGTGCTCCCCGAATACCTGCGGCCGGCGCTGGCCCTGTTGAGCGACATCCTCCGGCCTTCGCTGCGCGACGACGACTTCGACACGGAAAAGAAGGTCATCATCGAGGAGATCCGGATGTACGCCGACCAACCCCCCTTCGGCGCCGACGACCGCGTGCGCGCCGCGCACTTCGGCCGGCACCCGCTGGGCCACAGCGTGCTGGGCACGGTGCGAAGCATCACGGACTTGAAGGTCGAGGCGATGCGCGAATACTTCCGCCGCCGCTACAGCCCGGCGAACATCGCGCTGGTGGCCGCCGGCCAGGTCGACTTCGACGCGCTGCTGGCGGCGGCCGGCGAATACTGCGGCGGCTGGGAGCCGTTCGAGGCCGGCCGCACGGCGGAGCGGGCCGCGCCGCACGCGGGCTTCGAGTGCCTGCTGCATCCCAGCGCCACGCAGGAATACGTTTTGCAACTCGCCAATGGTCCGGGCGCGACCGACGACGACCGCTTCGCCGCCAAGCTGCTGGCGACCATCCTGGGCGACGACTCCGGCAGCCGCCTTTTCTGGGAGTTGGTCGACCCCGGCCTGGCCGAAAGCGCGAACCTCGGGCACTGCGATTACGAAGGGACCGGGCTTTACATGACCTACCTGAGTTGCGAGCCCGAGCAGACGGCCGGCAACTTGCGGCGCGTGCTCGAAATCTACCGCGGCGTCGAGGCCGGCGGCGTGACCGCGGCCGAGCTGGGGCAGGCCAAGAACAAGATCAACTCGCGCGTCGTGCTGTCGAGTGAGCGGCCGCGCGGCCGGCTCTTCAACTTGGGATCGAATTGGACCTACCGCCGCGAGTACCGCTCGGTGAAGGACGATCTCGACGCCGTCGACGCCGTCACGCTCGACCAACTGGCCGCCGTGCTGGCGAAGTACCCGCTCACGGTCAGCACCACGATCGCCGTCGGCCCGCTGGCCGAGATCGACGTTTCGTGATAAAATCGCCTACCATGAAACAGGACGAATTCATCCCGCGACCGAACGACCCGAGCCTCGCCACAAGTTCCTTCTCCCTGGAGGGGGGCGGCCGGCTGGTGGCGACCTGCCTGGGCATTGTGGTGATCGTGGTCGGCCTGTGGGCGACGCTCAAGGTATTCAACGCCCTGTACGACGGCTTGCGAGCGCCGCGAGAGTCGACCGAGCTTTTCCGGCAATGGGCCGACACGGTGGGGGGCGACAAGCTGACCATCGACGTCAACGGCACGAAGCTCGCCGGCGCGCCGTATCTCGCGGTGACGGTCATCGGCGGCGGGACGTTCTTGCTGTGTTGGCTGGCGATGGGCATCATGCTGGCCGGCGCCAAGATCATCTTTTGGGCCAGCGGCGATCGCGAGGCGGTCAAGAAAATTCTCCGCTACGCGCTCGGCCCCGGCCGAAGGGCCTGACCGCCGATTATACTGTGCGCGGCCCAGAATGAGACGTTTTGTCACGAGAAGGTGGTGGCTGGTGGCAGAGCGTAAGCGATGCCCCGGCTACAGCCCAAACCTTGGTGGGCGGTGCCCACCCTACGGCGTTGCCTTGGCCGGCAGCCGCTTCGCCAATTCGGCGAACCCCGCGCGGAACGCGTCGGGGTCGTCACGACCCGGAACCGCAAGGGACGGCCGCTCTTGGTCGATGATCTCCCCGGCGTTGGGCGGGACGGGAAGCCCTATGCCAAGTTGACGAGCCAACTCGTCGAGTCGCGCACGCACCGGGTCGCGGCCGTCCGAGTAAGCCGAGTAGATCGCGTCGAAAGCCCAGGTCACCTGGCGCGCCGAGTCGTAGTCGAGGTCGGGCCCTTGGGCAAGGTCGCACAGATCGCGCAGCAGTTCCAGCGCCTCCTCGCGCCCGTAGCGGCAGGTTTGCAACGGCGCGGCGACGTGTTCCTCAAGCCAAACCGCCCAATCGTGACCGGCGGCGGCGAGCTGCTCCTGATCCCGCGGTTCGGCGAACGGATCGGCCCGGAACAGAGCGTCGAACCGATCGAATCGCTCACGGAATTCCTTCGTCAAGCGCCGCGTTTCGCGTGGTTTTTCGCGCGTGACGTGACGGATGCCCAGCTCGGCCAGGACCAAGGGCCAGGCGCGCCGGCCCGGCATGCCGGGCCGGCCCCCTAGGGGACGCTGTTGTCGCCAACTGGGCACTCGCAGCTTGTGGTGGCACATCGCGCAATCGTATTGGGCGAAGTCGGGCCAGCCATTCCGCGGGCTCGCCTGGGTCGCCTGCGCCGCGGCCAATTCGAGCGACACTCGTAGCGTCTCGACCCCGCCGACGACGACCGACTGGACGCCGCGCAGGTCGCCTGCGCGATAGCCCAGTTGGTCGCAAATCGCCTTGGCCTGCGCCTTGTCATCAAGAAATGGTAGCTTGTCTTCCAGAGGGCGCCAGTGCGGCGGCATCTGGGCGCCAAACGTCCGCACCTCGAAACCGGTCAGCGGCGGGTGCCCGGCCGCGTACATTGCATGGGTTACGATCTTGCCTTGCTCGACGTTTCCGAGATGGCAGGAGAGACATTGCTTGGTCCGTTCACGCGGATCGCGCACGTCGATCATGCCATAGTGGTCGCGTTTCTCAGATGCGGGCATCACGCGCCAGGTCGGTTTCGCGTGCTCATCCCTGTACCTCGAACCAGCGCCATGACACGATTCACAGGTAACGCCCTGCCGCCGATTGAAGTCGTCCAAGTTGGGACTGTCGGGCATCTCGTCGCAATGGCAACTCAAACACCGTGGGTCGGTGGTTGGCTCCTTGATCCCAATGAGCGACGCCCATTTTCGCACGGGTTCCGTGTCGATCCTCTGGTACGCCAGCGCGTGTTTGTCCTGCTTGAGCCAAATGGCCGACTCGGTCAACCGCACCCATTTCGTCGAACCTTGTCGCTTACGAAACTCGCTCGGCTTCTCGTGGCAATCGGCACATATCGTGACACCCATGAATTGCGCCTTGACCGCGTCCGTCGCCTGTTCCCGCGCGGAGGCATGAACCCAACCGCCCGCGACTTTGACTTCTTCATTCGGGTCGAAGTCGCGCGGGCTATCGTCGCGGCGCGCCGCCGGAGCGGCGTCGAGAGGCGAAAACGACAGATCCTCGTAAAGTTGGCGGAGGAGCGGACTGAACGCCTGGTCGTCCAGAATGCGTTGGCCCTTCAGAGCGAGGTTGGCATGCCGCAGCGCGACCAACTCCAGGTAGCATTGCGCGGCTTCGTTCCAGTTGGCCGGGGCGACCTCGGACGAGGGATCGGCCGCCGCGGCGAGCAGTCGCTGGATCGCCGCGCGATCGTAGCGCGCGCGCGCCAGATCGCGCGCGAAAAGCCCCAGCGAGCGCGCCGCCTCGCCGGCTTGGGCCGCGACGGCCGGCCGGTCGGCGGCGGGCGACCGCATCAGCACGCGCAACTCGGCGAGCATCCCGGGCAGCTCCGCGCGGGGAGTTGGCCCGATTGGCGACAGCCGTGGCAGCGGCGGATAGTACCATGTGCCCCAGGTGGGTACGCCGAGTTGGCGTTGCCCATCCCCCGAGGGTCGGTGCGGCTTGGTACGCCAACGGTCGGATCGCAAGTCGTGATGGCAAGCAAAACAATCGTATTCCGAGAATTCAGGCCAGGGTGCTCGCGCGGAACGCGAACTCGAACGCTCAACACGATCCGCCAGCAATTCCAGCGCCGCGGCGGCCGAAACGGCCTGGCCCACGGCCCAGACGCGGGCATCGAAACCGGTGTCGACCTTGTCCGGAGCGACCGGATCCCGCCGTCTTTCGGTCCAGTGTTTAGGCATCTTGGCCAAGAACGTGCCGAACTCGTACCGAAGCGGCGGATGCCCCGCCGCGATCAGGTCGTGGTTCACGTCGCGCGCCGGGAGTTGGTCGCCACCTGGGCTTCCCACATGGCACTCGGCGCAGAGCTTGGCCCTCTCGAAGAGATCCGCGGTATCGTTCATGCCGAGCGTCGTTTTTTGGTCCGCCGACAACTTGCCGCGCGTGTGCGGTTCCAACCATTTTTCGGCCGGGCCGTGGCATGCTTCGCAGCCGACGCCCTCACCCGGCGCGAACGGGCCGTTGACCGCCGCCGGATGTTCGCTTCGCCGCGAGTGACGCGGCGCATGGCAGGCCAGGCACTGTTGGGCCTCATGGGCGGCCGGAATCTTCAACCGCTCGGCGATCTGCCGCGACAACTTGTCGCACAGAACCTCGTAGGCCCGCGAATGGCGGTCGCTCTCGATCCAGATCGTGTGCTCGTTGCCCCAGACATTGGGCGCGGCGGCGTCGGGTTTGACGTCCCCATGGCAAGCCTGGGCCGAGCAGGAGGGGGAACCCATCCAGCGAACGCCGGACGACGACGATTTGCCCGTGGCGATCTTTTCCGGCGGCTGCGCGGCGGCCAGGGCGGCCGGCAGGGCCACCGCGGCCAAGAAGGCGGCCAAGACGCCCAGCGCGCGAACGAACGTCATGGGCAGGCCCCGCCGCGGTTCAGTCATGGCTCGCTCCCTTGGTCGGGCGGCCGGCGCGCCTGGTCGGACTCGACTTCCCGTAATTGTAGGGAAAGCCGGCCGTGGAAAGGCTTGCCCGCGCGATTGTGGTAATTGTGACACTCGGCGCAATCGGTGCGGGCCACGCCCACCGCGCCGGCCACCGGCGAGGCGGAATGGCACTTGCGGCAGGTAGCGATCCCCGGCAGGAGCACGTCGGACGTATCAGAACTCTCATCGACGCGGACGTGGCACTCGGTGCAGCTTAGCAGCGCGTGGCTGTCGTGGCGGAACTTGCCGTGCTTCAGCCAGCGGACGGGAATGTTCGGCGGCTCGACCTCCCAGCCGCCGTCGTTCTTCGAGACCGCCGTGTGGCAATAGCGGCAGCCGTGTTGCTGCTGGTTGCCGAGCAGCAAGCGTTCGGCGTCGTCGAGACGGCCCCGCACCCAAGCCCATCCCTCCTCGGTCAACGGCGGCCCGCGGCCCGGTATCTCGCGCACCACCGCGTCGCCCGAAGGCGGGGGCGCGCCGACGGGAGGCGATTTCAGGTAGTTCGTATAGAACTCGATCAGCTTGGCATGCACCTGCGCCACGGAACCATGTGCCACATGAGCTCTTTGCCCTTCACGGCGCCGCTTTTGAGTTGGCGCCCCTCCGCCGGGCCCAAGCGCGTCGATTCCGCGCAGGTAATCGAAGTTGCCTTCGTTTTCGTGGCATTCGGCGCAGTGTTGGTCGTGCTTGATCGGCAGCATGTAGCCCGAGGCGCGGTCGGTCTGATGACATGCTTCGCATGACAACTCTTGGTGCGTTCCGTCGAGCCGGAGCACGCCGCCTTGGGGCAGGTGCTTGTGGTGGTTGAAGCGGATCGTGGCCTTGTCTTCCCAGCCTCCTCCCGTCTTGGGCCGGGCCGCTTCGCGCACACGGTGCCCGCGACCGGGCGCCTCGCCCGACTCGCGTTGAACGGCAAATTCCGGATGGCCGGCGAAGTCGTCAATGACGGGAACAAAGCTCGGCTGCGAGCCGTCGGCGGTTTTAAGGTCGCGATGGCAATGGACACAGGCCGCGTCGTCCACGCGGGCCAAGGGCGCTTGGCCGCGATGTTCGCGGTGGCACTCGGCGCAGTGAGCCGGCGGCCCCGGCTGGTTCTTGTGGTGGATCGGCCCGGCATGGCAGACGCCACAGGCTTCGTCTGACGTCGAAACGCGCCGGTCGTCAAAATGCAGCAGGCGGGCCAGCGGTTGCCACGACCCGTCGTGGCACTTCGCGCAGTCGTTGGCGATCAACTGGTGCGCCTGCGAAACCGGATTGGCCTGATAGGGCCGGCGGTCGCCGCGGAAGGCCGCCACGGCGGGCACCAAAAGCACCAGCGCCAACGCGGCCAGCGACCAACGCCAACGCAGTTGCCGCGCGCGGTTTGGCCGCTGGTGGAATGTGATTTCCACCCGTTCGGAAAGCGATTTGCTGCTGCGCTCGTCGGGCATTTTTCCATTATATACCGCACGCGGCCGGGAATGACACATTCGGAAGTCCGCACACCAACCCGCAGCGCAAAACGCGGCTTCGGCGCAGCCGAAACTGCGCAAGAAAAAACTGGCAAAACCGCACCTGTACCGACCAGGAAATCCGTCTCGGCGGATTGCCCGGCTCTAGACGCGTTAAGACTTTTTCCCCCGCGGCGCGCATCTGTGCCACACGCGCCGAGGCTTTCGTCGGGTAAAGGTACGGTTTTGCCAGGATCGCGAACGTCCTGGGCGCTGACAGCGCGATTGAGGAACTCGGGCGCGCAGACGCCGTCGCCGGATACGTGACGATTTCGTCGTTGAATCGCGCGCTGGAGCGCGAACGGGCCGCGGCGGGCGACCGTCCGGGGTACGAAGACTAATCGCCCTCCGTGCTTCGTCGCTGCGCGAAAAAAAACGACTCCGAAACCCCTCCCCAAGAGATCCAAAAGAGCGTGTGGTAAGGCGAAGGGTGGCGCGGCAATTGGATGCCGCTTTCGCGGCTCGCTCAGACGTCATGGGGTATTCGGAGGTCGTTTTTTTTTCGCTTCGCTGCCGTTCTTTTTTCGCACGTCCGTTGCTGCGCAACGATCGTGCTTTTTTCGTAAAAATGATCCTTCCCGATTCGTGGGCCGCTTCGCGGACCCGGTGAGCTTGCGCCGCGGGTTAGTGTCGGAGCAGGCCGCGTGCAGAATATAGCAGGCGCCTGCGCCGACGACTTTGTCAATAATAGAGCGCCAAAACGGCATGCACGGCGCCCAGGCCCAAGAGGGCCATCGACAACGGCACATGCAGAAAGAGCCATCCGTGCAGCCAACGGTGGATACGGGCCTGCGCCGCCAATTGCCGGCGCTCCTCGCACAGCGCGGCAAGCTCATCGAGCGCCTCGTGCAACTCGCTCGGGAGCCGGACGCGTTGCAATGCGAACCGGCCGTCGGCCGATGCTTCGTCGGCCAATGGATCACCGCGAAGAAAATCGCGGCTCAGGAACGGACGCACGTCGGCGAGGTAGAATCGCTTCAACTCCGGGCAGAACGCCTTCCAAGCCTCATGGATCACGCCTTGCCGCTTCGGCGGAACCGGCACCGACGTCGCGACCGCGTCGGGCGAAACCGCGTACACGACGCTCAACGGGCGCCGGTCGTTGACGCCCAGGCGTTTCAGGCGTTCATCGGTTGCCACCTCTAAATTCGCGGTCACCGCCAGCGATCCGCACAGCCGCGCCACCAGCACGTCGCCCTCGACTTGCAGCACGTCGCACACATGCGGAATCTGGGCGTGGAAAGTCTCCAGCGGCACGCGCGTGGTCATCTGCCGTGGAAGAACCTGCTGCAAAACCAAGCCAAACGCCCCACTGGCGACGACGCCGGCCAGCACCGCCAAGAGTAGTTGTTCCAACAGCCCGCCCCAGCGAAAACCGGCGTGGAACAAGATCAAGGGCACGCTGAGCAGGCCCAGCCAAATGTGCCCACGAAGCCAGAATTGGGCGCTGCCAATCCGCCATTCGGGCACCCGCTTGCGAAGCGCGATCAAGCCGGCGAAGACCATCAGCGCGCTGCCGGCGGCGCCGAACGCCAGGCCGGGCGGACTGCCGCCGCGCGGCCCACCGGCCGCTCCCTGCGCGTAGAACCAGTAGAGGGCGCCGCTCATCAGGAACAGTACGCCCGTCACCAGGCACCAGCGCTTGTGGCTACGGTCGATCAGCACGTAAAACTCCGCGCCGCACCCGCATGGGTGTCGGCTGAACCCTGTTCCTTGTTCGGGGCAACGGGGACGCGGAGCGTCCGCGGAGCCGTTCCCACGCGGAGCGTGGGAACGAGAAGCACGCCCGGCGGGAACGATTCTAACGGCCGGCACCGTGGTTTGCCAGCATCGACCGGGCACCGCGGGCACCGCCGCGGGTTTGGCGGCGGCGTTCAAAAAAGGCTATCATGCGGGAACCGCCTTGGCCACCATCGTCCTTGTCGAAAGCACACGAGCGCATGCCTCCCATCGTCGTGAACCCCGAAGTCAGCCTGCCGCCGCGGCCCGGCGATGAATACCTCCCGCTCGAACAACTGGGACACATCTCGCTGTTCGAGTCATTGAAGAGAATGCCTTCGGTCGAAAAGTACCCTGGCACGGTGGTGCTCCGCCGCTACCGGCCGGGCGAGACGATCGTGCGGCAGGGCGACGCCGGTTGGACGGCGTTTTACATTCTGACCGCCGCCGACGTGGTGGCCTTGCGCGACGGCCAACTCATCGAGGTCCAAAAGAAGCGGCAATCGCTCCGCCCCGAAAACGCGCTCCACGATGGACCGCGCCTCGACTCGCTGGGCGACGAACTCGAGCGCGAACTCGGCGCCTGGCGCCGGCGTGCCAAGGCCTCGGCCGCGGCGGAAAACGGTCGCCGACAGGTGGCGACGGTCCTGATCGAGTTGAACCTGGCGCCCAAGGCGCGACGATCCGGGTTCATGGGGCGACTGCTCAAGTCGCTGACGGGAGCGCCGGCGCCGGAAAAGGCGTTGCCGAAATTCATTCCCAACGACGGTCCGGCCGACATTCCGCTGGCGACGCGGCGCGACGGCATGTACGAAGGCGACTTGTTCGGCGAAATGAGTTGCATGGGCCGCGTGCCCCGTTCCGCGACCGTGGTCGCCGATGAGGAATGTTACGTGCTGGAGATGTCGCGGAACATCCTCGAACAGGTCCGCAAGGACGAGACCTACCGCCGGCGAATGGACGATGTCTACCGCCGCCGCGCCTTGGGGCCGCAACTGCGCAAGCTGCCGGTGTTCGACATGCTCGACGACGCGCAGTTCGACCTGGTGCGCGCCAAGACCGAGTTGGTGAGCTACGAAAACGGCCAGGTGATCTTCGACGAAGGCGAACCCTCCGACGCTTTTTACGTGATCCGCGGAGGCCTGGTGAAAGTGGTCAAGGATCTGCACTATCTGCTGCGGGCCCAAGATCTACCGGCCGCGCAAGGGCATGTCTTGGCCGGCGAACTGGCGGCCCTGGCCGAGGGCCGCGGCGCCGCGGCCACAGTCTGGGGTTTGCTCGACGCGACGGCCCAGGCCGCCGTGCGCCAGGCCGCCGCGGACCCTGCCGGCTCGGTTCCCTCAGAGGCCCTTGCTGAAATCGAACGGGCCGTGAACACTCTGATCGCCGGCCATGAACTGGTCGGAAAGCTAGGTTCCAAGCGAGCGGATCTGCCGGCGGCCGTCGACGAACCGCGTGCCGAGGCGATTCTGGAGACGTTTCCCGAGAAGGTCAAGGAGTGGAACGACTTGAATCGCCGTGAGTTCCACCGCTGGCTTTTGGAAGTGCTCTGCCCGCGCGGCCTGCCCAAGCGGCCATGGGCGGCCAAGGACTCGCGCACGCTGACGTACCTCGGCCGCGGCGATTTCTTCGGCGAGGCGGGCGTGCTGCTGAACCTGCCGCGCAGCGCGACGTGCGTGGCCTTCGGGCATCCCGACTGCGGCGACGGCGCGGCACCGTCCACGGTCGAACTGGTGCGGATCGGTATCAGCCGCGAAGAGTTGGAGCACATTTGCCAGGCAAGACCGGCCCTACAGGCGCGCTTCGACACTCAGATCGAAACCTATAAGAAGCGCGACCAGGCGCCCGTCGAGAGTCGCCGCGCGGCCGGCGCCGGCGAGATCACGACCCATCCTCGCTTCGAGGAACTGGGGCTGATCCAGGGGCGGAAACTGATGCTGATCGACCTCGACCGTTGCACTCGCTGCGGCGACTGCGTGCAAGCCTGCATTCGCGTTCACGACGACGGGGCGAGTCGGTTGTTCCTCGACGGGCCTCGGTTTGGCAAGTACCTGATACCGAACGCCTGCCGCAAGTGCCTCGATCCGGTCTGCATGATCGGCTGTCCGGTCGGCTCGATTGTCCGCGGCGGCGACGGCGAGATCGAGATCAAGGACTGGTGCATCGGTTGTGGCTTGTGCGCCGACAACTGCCCCTATGGCTCGATCCACATGAACCGGCTGGTCGATCTCGAACTGGGTCAACTCGAGCGGAGCCCATTCGAGCGCGGCGATGCGACGCCGCCTCGGCCGGTTGACGAGAAGTACGAAACCAGGGAAGTCCGTGAGCGGGCGGTGGTCTGCGACCTATGCGGCAGCCTGGCGAGCAAAGAGCCGGCCTGCGTCTACCACTGCCCGCACGACGCCGCGATCCGCATCGACGCCCGCTACGAATTCCCGGCCATGTAGGAGTTGGCGGTGTTGCCCAAGAGCTACCACGCCAATACGCCGGCCGCCGGTGGGGCTTGAAGGCCAACGGCACTCCCACCGGACGGCCGACAAATGCGTCCTTTCGCACGGGAGCACGGCCGCCAAGGTCGTGGCCCGTCCATCTGATGAAACGCAAGCCAAGGCCCAAAGCGCGCGCGGCTTTTCGACAAGAAACGACATCGCGCGATCTACTTCACGCGGCCGACACAACGGGCCGGTTTTTGTTCCGCGGCCTCGGTGGGAGCAACCATCGGCCTGGGAGTCCCACGATGCGGACGCCGCAGAGCGGCGATGGTGCATAGCCTGGGGCGATAGCCCTCGTTGTTCTACACATCTTTTGATCGCAGGTGGTGAAATGGGAATGTTGGGCAATCACGGGCTTCTTCGTAAGAGGCCAGGGGCTTGCCCGGCTTGCCCCCTGGAGTTTCACGGTGGTTTCTATACTGTGCGCGGC
>DATKSN010000047.1:0-14601 GCA_035531595.1 Pirellulales bacterium
CATCCAAAGCCGGGCAATCCGCCGAGACGGATTTCCTTGTCGGTACAGGTACGGTTTTGCCAGTTTTTTCTTGGGCATTTTCGGCTGCGCCGAAACCGCCGTGCCGCCCCGCGTTTGCGGCGAGGCCTTCTTTTTTGGATCTGGCGAGTGCGAAACGAACCGGGCGCCAGCCGGCGTGCGCCAGCGTGATCCGCAGGCCATCGTCGAGTTGTTCGACCAGGGCGGCGCACTCGGGCGGTGGTTGCGGAACGGCAGACACGGTGATGCCGGCGGGTGGACTTGAAGCCGCCGTCATTGTACCGGGACAGCGACCAATGACCAATGACCAACCGCCTATTCCAATCCGTTGGCGCCCGCCATGGGAATGCCGGCGGCGCCGTTGATCCGCTGCATCATCTTGGGCCCCAGGAACCGCGGCGTGAGCATGTAGTTGAAGCCAACGTTGTTCTTGGTCGAATCGACGTAGAACGAGACATTCATGATGAACGACTCGCCGACGCGGCTGAGGCCGACCGATTCGCCGACGGCGCCACCTGGTTGCAAGGCGAAGCTGGTGCTGGCGTTGTAGAGCCACTTGGGGCTCATCTGGTAACTGTGAGTCAGCGTCACCACGTCGTACGTGAAAGGCCCGTTCAGCGTATTGTAGCCGAGGAACCAGTTGACCCGCGGCGAGCGCTGTAGGGTGGCGCCGATGGTGAAGGTCCGCTGGCCGCCGACGAAGAAGTCGAGGCCGGCGTCGGAGACGATGGCCACCCGGTCGCCCACGTACCAGCGGAAATCATAGTTCACCAGGCCGAACGACTGGCCGAAGTTGTCGCGCGCCGCGTTGGGGAAGTAGACGGCGTTCATGTCGAGCACGACCCAGTCCATGATGCGCCGCTGGCCCGGCGGCCCGCGCTTCGTCTGCCAGCGCTGCAAGAGACCGAAGCGGGCCGCGGCCATGCGATCCGTGACTTCCGGCACCGGCGACGTGACCGAGTTCTGAATGCCCGCCCGCAGGGCGTAAAAACGCGGGTCGAATTGCAACGGTGTGGTGCCGCCGTAGGTGAACTGGGCGAAGCGGCGGCGGAAAAGCTCCTGCGCGTTGTCGTCCAACGGGTCGTAAAGCGGCAGCGACGTCATGCGGACGTTCGTGTCGGCGACGGAAGCGTCGCCGGAAAAAACCATTTTGTGGGCGATGCCATGCACGTTGAACAGATTGCTCTCGATGTTCGGGTTCGCGCTCCAGAACGGAATGCTGCCGCGGATGCCGGCCTCGCCCCAGGCCCGATTGGTCGAGTTGCCGGCCAGGTTCTGGTCCCAGTGGTCCAATTCGCCGCCGACGTAGGGGACGAACTTGAACGGCCCCAGGTCGAAGGGCGCGTCGACCTCGTGCTTGGTCGTGAAGCGGGTTCCTTGGTGGTTCCCGAACTGCTCCCAAGGCAGCAGCACGAAGTTGGCCAGGTCTTGCGGATCGGTGGGCAAGTCGGTGATCAGGTTCTGAGCGTAGCCGGCGCTGGAGTGCTCGAAATAGGTCAGGCGGTCGCCCAACAGCGATTGGCCCAGCATGAAGTGGTCGCCGCGCGGCAGCCAGTTCGTATCGGTGAAGAAGGGGTTGACGCGGACGTCGGTGTTCACGCTCCACGCGCGGTTGTTGTTGAGCTGCTTGAGCTGCAAGTCGGTGCTCTGGTCCTTCATCAAGTCCCACTCGTACTCGTAATACTCCTCAAGGAAGTTCCGGTCGCTGATGAAGCCGAATTCGCCCGTGAGCGTGGTGTTCTTGGGCAGGTTCCAGCGGAAATTCCCCACGGCCCGGCCGCGGAGCCTGGTCGAGGGGTTCTCGGGCGGCACCGCGCTGCGCCCCGCGCCGAGGTTGTCGAAGCCCTTGTCGCGCAGACCCCATACGTCGAGCAATCCGTAGATCTTGCCTGGAATGCCGAACATGTCCTGGCGGTCGAGCTTGAACCAGGTGCCGCCGCCGTAGCCGCGCTTGGTCAGATCGCTGATGGTGAACGTCCAGTCGGTCCCCTTGGGCTGCGAGTCGATGCCCAACAACTGGAAGGCGTCGATTTCCGCCTCGCTCCAGAAGCCGAATACGAGGTCTTGCTGGAAGAAGGCGCCCACCAGCAGGGTCGACGGGTCGTCGAGGTTGGTCGAGAATCGGGGCCAATAGAACACCGGCGCGGGACCGATGAACATGACGTTGTGTTTCGCGGTCACCGTTTGCTCGTGGTCGAACACCTGCTCGCCGCTCTCCGGGTCGATCAGGGGCGCGCCAGTGCGTGGATCGTTAACCGGGATCTGTTCGTCCTCGACGAAGATCTCCCGCGACTGCACTCGATAGCCTGGGCGGGCAAGGCGGCTCGAGGTGACGAAGCCGCTGCGGGCGTACATCTCGCTTCCGCCGCGGATGCGGATCAGCGCCGCCTTCAGCCGCAACAGGCCGCCGTAGCCGGGGGCCGGCGTCAGGACTTCGGCCGAAACCACGGTGCCGTTCTCCTGCTTGACGTCGAAATACATCCGGTCGGCGTACACCACGCGGTCGTCTTCGCGAAAGACGACGTTTCCCTCCATGTAGACTTCGAGCGGCATGTTGTCGTCTTCGATCGTATCGGCGCCGGGTTGGGGATCGGCCATGCCGCGGGTCCAGAGCACCAACTTGTCGGCGAGGATGTCGATCTGGCGGTTTTGCGGTAAGCCGTCCATGATCAGATTCACGCCGCCCCTGATGACGACCACGCGTTCCTCGCCGGGATCGCCGAACGAATCCACCTCGAAGCCCCCGGCGTAGCGTCCGAAAAAGCTCAATCGCCGCGAGCCCGGCGGTGGTGCCCCGACGGCCGGTCCGCCGCCGATGGGTTGGGTGAATTGCGTCCGCTGAACGGCCGGCGGTTTCGGGTCGCGGCGGGCCATGCCGTGATCGTAGACCTCCGGCATGTCGCGCGGAGCGCCGGACACGACGTGGGGCACATCGACCGAGACGGGCACGGTCGAATAGAACCGGCCGAGCCAACCGGCGCCGCGCGCCGTCGACGGCGGGCGCGCCGCCGGGCGCCTTCGGCCCGCGCAGTCGAATTCGACGTTGCCTTCGAGGTAGGCGATGACCTTGTGCCGCGGTATCTCAGTGCGCGGTTCCTCGCTGCGCGGTTCCTCGCTGCGCGGTGCCCCGAAACCGCCTTGTGGTGTAGGCGACCCGCCTGCCCAGCGGTTCGCCCCGAAGCCGCCTTGTGGTGCTGGCATCCCGCCTGCCAGGCGGTTTTGAGATAGGTACTTCTGACGCCCGAGGAGTGGGTCGGGTTGTTCGGAAGGCGTGTCATCACGCGCGGCGCCGCGCTTGATCCAGAGCACCGCCTCGTCGCCACGGCAGACGTTGCCCCCCTGCTTGATCTCGGCGTGGCCTTCCAGGAGCCAGACGTCGTAGCTCCCTTTTTTCCAGTGGCGCGCGGCGTCGGCACGAACCACGATCCGCTCGCCGGGCTTCGACGGTGGCAACTCGATCTGGGCCATGCCCCTGGACGTCATGAGCATGACGCCAGCCAACGCGCCCATCATCGCGAGGCGCAACACCACAACGCCTCCGCGCGCCCACCGGCGCGCGCGGCCCAAGCCGAGCGATCTGTTCGCACGAAGACGTATCAGCGGATTGTCGTCCTTCACCGCGCGTCGCGAGCGCGAACGCCTGGCGGCGCGTGAGTCACAAACCGAAACGTGGAAAAGCGTTAAGAAGAAGTGCTGGCCCTTGCGGCCGGGGCGGAATTATAGGAGCGGCCCGCCCCCGCGGTCAAGGCGGCTTGGCTCCCAATGGCCTATTTGCATCTGCTTATCCGCAAAGGCTTTGCGTCGCATGATGGCCGCCATCAGCCAGTCGATGCCCTGGCTTGTCGCGGCTCGAAGCGTGGGCTTCAGCAAGTAGTCGGACATCGCCACTTTTCACACTGGGGCGACTTGGGATGCTGGCGGCACGGTCATCTTGCCTACTTTGCCAAGTGGCGTTGTCCAAGTAGTCACTTTCCCAGGAATTGTGTCTGAAGCAGGACACTGCGACTTGCCTGTGAGTGGCGCGGCATATAATGGAGGTATGGAATCGGTGGTTCGTTGTTTTTTTGGTCCCGCACGCCGGAATCGCCCCGATGCCGCACAACCAAATCTTCAAGCTGTACCAGGAATTACAGTCCTATGTGGGTTGGACGTCCGAGGACGCCGAGCGAGTGCGGGCAATCGCTGGGCTGGTCGAGCCGGA
Organism: Pirellulales bacterium; assembly: GCA_035531595.1. Classification (GTDB taxonomy): domain Bacteria; phylum Planctomycetota; class Planctomycetia; order Pirellulales; family JAICIG01; genus DATKSN01. The sequence continues at coordinate 4,220 of DATKSN010000047.1, forward strand.
CATCGCCCCGTTGATTGACGACTTCTACGCGGAAATCGACCGGCACCCCGATGCCCGCAAGGTGATTACCGGCGGGCCGGCCCAAGTGGCCCGGCTCAAGGAAACCCTCCGCGCCTGGCTACGCGACCTGGTGGCGGGCCGGTACGATCGCGAGTACGTCGCGGGCCGCTGGCGCGTCGGTCTGCGGCACGTCGAGATCGGCTTGAGCCAGGTGTTCACCAACGCCGCCTTGTCACGTCTGCGGCGCGGGCTGTTGGCGGCCTTGGACCAGCGCTGGCGGGGCGGCGCCCAGGAATTGTTCGCCACCCGCGTATCGCTCGACATGCTCTTGGATCTCGACCTGGCGATCATCGAAGACGCTTACCAGACGGAGTTCAGCCTGCGCCAACAACGCAGCGACCGGCTGGCGGCGATCGGCCAGGTGGCCGGCGGCGTGGCCCACGAGCTGCGCAACCCGCTGAACGTCGTGAAAACCTCGGTTTACTACTTGCAAAACGCCAAACAACCGGCGCCTGAAAAAACGCGCCAACATCTCGACCGGATCGAGCGGCAGGTGCGGTTGGCCGACAACGTGATCACGGCGCTGTCCGACTTCGCGCGCCTGCCGGTTCCCGAAATGTCGCCCGTGCCGGTCGAGCCTTGCCTGCGCGAGGTGCTGGAATTGAACGCCTTGCCGGATTCCGTCGCCGTGTCGTTCGATTTCCCCGCCTCGCCGCCCGCGGTGCTGGGCGACGCACGGCAGTTGAAGATCGTGTTTGGCAACCTGGTGCGCAACGCGCGCGACGCGATGCCGCGGGGCGGTTCGCTGACGCTTACCGGGCGGCAGGCCGGCGCCGACGTCGAGATTGTCGTGGCCGATACCGGGGTGGGCGTCCGGCGGGAAGATCTGGAGAGGATCATGGAGCCGCTCTATTCGACCAAGGCCCGCGGCATCGGCCTGGGGCTTGCGATTACCCGTTCGATTCTGGATAAACACGGGGGCAAGCTGGAAGTGGCCAGCGAGCTCGGAAAAGGGAGCCGTTTCACCATCCGCTTGCCCGCCGCCCACAAGGATGAAGGATGCGTCCCATGAGCACCATGACCGACCCGCCTGCCCGCATCCTTGTGGTCGACGACGAAGTCGACACCTGCGCCAACCTGTCCGATATCCTCAGCGAGCTGGGTTACCAGGTCGACGTGGCCTACGACGGTCGCAGCGCTTTGGAACTGGTCGAGCGAACGTGCTACGATGTGGCGCTGTTGGACCTGAAAATGCCCGGCATGGACGGACTCGAACTGTACCGGCGGATCAAGGCGCTGCGGGCCGGGACTGTGGCGATTGTCGTGACGGCCTATGCCAGCGGCCAAACCGCCCAGGAGGCGCTGACCGCGGGGGCCTGGCGGATCCTCGCGAAACCGCTCGATTTTCCCCAACTCTTGAAGCTGGTCGATGAGGCGATCGAGCAACCGCTGGTGTTGGTGGTCGACGACGACCGCGAACTGTGCGACACGCTTTGGGATCTTTTCCGCGAGCGGGGCTACCGGGTCTCGATCGCCCATGACGCGCCCCAGGCCCAAGAGCAATTGCACCGGATCGCGTTCCAGGTCGTGCTGATCGACATGAAGCTGCCCGAGGGAGACGGCGCGCAAGTGTTCCGCATGGTTCGCGAGGCGAACCCGCGGGCACGCACCGTGTTGATCACCGGACTGCGCGGCGAGACGGAACAGCTTGTCCAGCAAATGCTGGCTGAGGGCGCCGACGCGGCCTGCTATAAGCCTTTCGACGTCGAAAAGCTGCTGAGAATCTTGCAAAGCCTGACGCGCCAGAAGGAGATGGGAGATGGGCGTTAGGAGAAAGGAGAAAGTAAAAAGGAGATAATAGGAGATAGGCGTTAGGATTCTGGTCAATCGCGAACGCCTAACGCCTAACGCCTAACGCCTAACGCCTAACAAACAGGGGGCTAACGCCCCCCGCTCGCCGCCTACCGCCTACCGCCTAACAAACAGGGGGCTAACGCCCCCCGCTCGCCGCCTACCGCCTAACGCCCAGCAAACAGGGGGCTAACGCCCCCCGCTCGCCTCCTAACGCCCAACGCCCAACAAACAGTGGGCTAACGCCCCCCGCTCGCCCCTCACGCCCAACGCCTTCCCGCCCCTGCCCCCCATGCAGAACCACCCGACGCGCGTGTTGGTCATCGAAGACGACGAGGATACACGGGCCAACCTCCGCGACATCCTGGAACTGGACGATTGGCGCGTCGAGACGGCCGGCTCGGTCGCCGAAGTGTTCGCCCGGCGCCACTGGTCCGAAATCGCCCTGGTGATCCTTGACCGCCGCCTGCCCGATGGAAACGCCGAGCAAGTCTTGCCGCGGCTCAAGGCGCTGGCCCCCGACGCGGCCGTGATCGTGGCCACCGGCTACGCGGACCTGGAAGGCGCGATCGCCGCCCTGCGCCACGGCGCCGCGGATTACATCCTGAAGCCGATCAACCCCGAGGCCTTGCGCGCCAGCGTGTCGCGCATCGTCGAAGCGCGGCGGCTGGCCGAAGCCCTGCGCAAGGAAAAGGAATTCGTCGAAAGTCTGTTGGCCCAGGCCCAGGCGATCGTGCTGGTGCTCGATCCCGATGGGCGGATCGTCCGCTTCAATCCGTATCTGGAGCAGATCTCCGGTTTTCCTCTGGCGGAGGTTCTGGGCCGCGACTGGTTCACCATGTTTCTTCCCAAGCGCGACCGCGAGCGCGCGCGCCGCCTGTTTGGCGAGACCTTGGCAGGCGCCGAGATCATCGGCGCCACGCAGCCGATCGTGAGGCGCGACAGGCGGCGGCGACTGATCGAGTGGTCGAACAAGACGCTCAAGGACGCGGCCGGCAACGTGACCGGCGTACTGGCCGTGGGCCACGACGTCACCGTGGTGCATGAGGCGCGACAAAAGGCCCTGCACGCCGAGCGGCTGGCCGCGATCGGACAGATGATCACGGGCCTGACGCACGAAAGCCGCAACGCCCTGCAGCGCAGCAAGGCCTGCCTGGAGATGCTGGCCCTGGAAGTGGAAGACCGCCCGCAGGCGCTTGAAATGGTGGCTCGCATCGAAAAGGCCCAGCAGCATTTGCAGCGGCTCTTCGAGGAGGTCCGCACCTACGCGGCGCCCATCAATCTCGACCGCGAACCGTGCGGTTTGGACCAGCTTTGGCGCGAAACCTGGTCATACCTGGCCCACGCCCGAAAGGAGAAGAACGTCGAGCTGCGGCAGTGCGTCGATGGAGTGGATCCGGTTTGTGACATCGACCACTTCGCCGTGGGCCAGGTATTTCGCAACATTTTTGAAAACGCTCTGGCGGTGGTGCCCAATCCGGGCGAGATCGTCGTTCGCGCCACGGCGGCGCTGCTGGAGGGTCGTCCGGCGGTGTCCGTCTCGTTCCGCGACAACGGGCCTGGCTTGAACGCCGAACAACGGGAGAGGATCTTCGAGCCCTTCTATACCACCAAGACGAAGGGCACCGGGCTTGGCATGGCAATTGCTCGTAGGATCGTGCAGTCCCACGGTGGGACGATTGAAGTGGGCGATGGCCCAGGGCCGGGAACGGAAATCGTGGTCACGTTGCCACGCGAGATGCCATGACTGAAACCTTGCGAATTGCCGTCGCCGACGACGAAGCCGACATGCGCGATTGGTTCGAGCGCATCCTTCCCAAGCTGGGCCACCAGGTGATTTCCGTGGCGGAAACGGGCCGCGAGTTGGTCGAGCACTGCCGCACACTCGGCCCCGACCTGGTGATTACCGACGTCAAAATGCCCGACATGGACGGCATCGAGGCCGCCAGCGCCATTTGCCGCGAGCGGCCCGTGCCGGTCATCCTGCTCTCGGCCTATCACGACCCTGAGTTGATCCAGCGCGCGGAGGCCGATCATGTGCTGGCCTACCTCGTCAAGCCGATCGGCCAGGCCGCCTTGCAGCCGGCCATCGCCCTGGCCATGCGCCGTTTTGCCGAGATGCAGCTTTTGCGTCAAGAAGCGGCTGATCTGCGGCAGACGCTGGCCGACCGCCGCGTGATCGAACAAGCCAAGGGCGTGCTGATGAAGGTCGTGGCGGGACTGGACGAACGGGGCGCCTTTCGCCGTTTGCAGGAGCTGGCTTCCGACAAGAACCAGAAGCTGATCGAAGCCGCCGAGGCGGTGCTGGCGCTGGAAAAGACCCTGCGTCCCGCGGCGCAGGCATAGGGCCTACGCCACAATGGCGTGCGGCGCGCCATGCGGCGCGCCGAAGTGTGTCAGATGGGCACATCACGAACACGCCATGGAGCAAAGCGGGCGAGGGATGTTTTTATCTTTGGCCGGCTCGGCGAGCAATTCGGCGATCGTCGATTCGCGGAGCGCTTTTTCGACCATGGCCACTGCGCTATCAAGCCGCCGGTGCAACGGGCAAAGGCTGAGGTGTCCTTCCAGGCCCAACGGGCAGGTTTCGATCCGCCGCAACGGGTCGACGGCCTGGATCACGTCGAGCACGGTGAGCTTTTGGGGCGGCCGGGCGAGCACGAACCCGCCGTGCAGTCCCCGTTGCGAGCTGACCAACCCCGCACGCGACAGGCTCTGCATCACCTTGGCCAGGTAGCCCGGCGGAACGTGGGTCACCTCGGCGATCTGCCGCGTGGTACGCGGGCTGTCGCCCTGATCGGCCAGGTAGACGATCGCGCGCAGCGCGTATTCGGCGGTTTGCGAGAACATGCGGACCTCGAAATAGGATATTTAGACCTTGACATCCGCTTTGTGCGGGATACACTAACGGAAACCGGACCATTGGAGTTCATTATCCACAATCAATGGTCCGTTGACAAGCTTGTTTTTCCCACCTGTTTTTTCCCCCGCCCGTTTTCTTCTGGAGTTTTCCCATGCGACGAATGGTTTCCCGCGTTTCGATCAGCCTGGCCGTGCTTGGCGCCTTGGCCGCCGCGTCGGTGCTTTCGTTCCGCCATAGCGCTGCCGAGGCGACCGAGAACGCCGCTGACTTGGCCCTCGAGCGGACGCGCAAGCAAGTGCGCATGCTCGACGATTTGTACAAAACGGCGATTGTGTTCATCAACGACACGTACGTGGATGACGGCAATTCGACTTCCGCGGGTGAAGTGGCCCGCGAGCTGTTCAGCGTGATGCGTTCAAAGGGGTGGCACGACGCGCGGCTGATCGACGGCACGGGCAAACCGTTGAACGAGGACAACAAGCCGAAAGGCGGTTTCGAGCAGGCGGCCATCAAGAGCATCCTCAAGGGAGACAATTACTACGACGAGGTGACCGAGGAGAACGGCAAGCGGTTCCTGAGGGCGGCCACCGTCGTGCCGGTGGTCAACGCCAAGTGCCTGATGTGCCATCCAGGCCACAAGGTCGGCGACGTGCTCGGGGCGGTGAGCTACAAGTTGGAAATCGAGTGAGACCTGGCTCGTGGGGCAGGTTTCCAACCTGCCATAGCAAGTGCGGTGGGCTACAAGCTGGAGATCGAGTGAGACCTGGACGGAACTTGGAGGTGTGTCATGTACAGGACCGAACGAACGAGCAACCGGCGTCCACCGGCCGACCCTGGTCGCGCCCGCGCGCCGGTGTTCGCGCCGCGGCGATTCGCGGCATGGCTCACCCTGGCGATCGCCAGCCTGGGCTCGGCGCGGGCTCGTGCCGAGCTTCCGTTTGAATCGGCCCCGATCCATTACCTCACTTTCCCGCTCGACGACCCCGTGGCGCGCCTGAACGCGAAGCTCGAACGCGGGGAGGTGACGTTGAATTACGACGAAGCGCGCGGGTACTTGCCCGCCGTACTCGAGCAACTCCACGTTCCCGTTTCGTCCCAGGTTTTGGTTTTCTCGAAGACGAGCTTCCAACGGACCAAGATCTCGCGCCGCGCGCCGCGCGCCGTCTATTTCAATGACGAGACCTACGTGGGCTTCGTGCAACACGGCGACGTGGTCGAGCTTTCGACGACGGACCCTCGGCAGGGCGCCGTGTTCTACACGCTCGGGCAGCGGAAGGTCGACAAGCCGCTGTTCGCGCGTCAAACGCACGATTGCCTGCAGTGCCATGCCTCGTCGAAGACGCAGGAGGTGCCCGGCCACCTGGTCCGTTCCGTGTATCCGGACCTGAGCGGCATGCCGGTTTTCAACGCGGGCACGTTCACCACCAGCCATGAAAGCCCGCTCAAAGAGCGCTGGGGCGGCTGGTTCGTGTCCGGCCGGCACGGCGCCCAGGTCCACATGGGTAACGTGGTCGTCACCGACCGGCGGCGGCCCGAACGTCTGGACACGGTGGTCGGAGCCAACGTGACCGACCTCTCGTCGCTGGTCGACACGTTGCCCTACCTGACGGGCCATAGCGACATCGTGGCCCTGATGGTGCTGGAGCATCAGACCAAGGCGCACAATTTGATCACCGCCGCCAACTACCATGCCCGGCTGGCGCTGGAATACGAGAAGGGGCTGAGCCAGGCGCTGGGAAAAACCGACGACGCCCTGTCGCAGAGCACACAACGGAGAATCCAGGGATCTGCCGACAAGCTGCTGCGCTACCTGTTGTTCGTCGACGAGGCGCCGCTGGAAGGCAAGATCGAGGGCACCTCGGGCTTCGCCGAGGAGTTCGCGGCCCGTGGCCCGCGCGACCGGCATGGCCGGTCGTTGCGCGACTTCGACCTCGATCGGCGGCTGTTCAAGTACCCGTGCAGCTACGAGATCTATTCCGAGTGCTTCGACGCCTTGCCCGACGTGGTGAGGATCTACCTCGATCGCCGGCTCTACGACGTGCTTACCGGGCACGACGCGAGCCCCGACTTCACCCGGCTCGCCGCCGCCGAGCGGCAGGCCATTCTTGAAATTCTACGCGACACGAAGCCGGGGTTGCCCGACTATTGGCGGCGGAAGTGACGATCTGCGGCATGGTAATAGGAACCCCGGCGTTGGGTCGTGGCCGACGGATGCGCTACGGGTGTGCGGAGTCGACGCAGGCGAGCGTTTTCGCACAGCACCGCACTTCCGACATCCTCACGACCCTCGACGATCATGCCGACGGAAGGTGCAAGGATTGCCCCAACCATGACCGACGAAACCCATCGGGCCGTCGCTATCAATGGGACGGAACCATGACAAACGCCGTTGGCACGTCGTTTGCCCTTGAAATCATCCAGAGACGCATTCCATCCAGAGACCATTTCCGAATCGGAATCATCGTTGAGGAGGCCAGTGACTATGAGCACCACCCACACCACGTTGCCCCTACCCGGCAGCGAAAGGCCCGTTGAAAAGTTGCCCGGCCATTGGGTTCTGGCGAGTCTGGGCAAGCGGGTCTTGCGGCCCGGCGGGCGGCGTTTGACCGAGCGCTTGCTCGAAGTGCTCGACATCGGGAGTGGGGATGAGGTCGTCGAGTTTGCTCCCGGCATGGGCGCCACGGCCCGCATGACGTTGGCCCGGCAACCCGCGACGTACACCGCCGTCGAGCGCGACGCCGGCGCCGCGGCCATCGTGCGGCGGTATCTGGCGGGATCCAACCAACGCTGCGTGCTGGGCGAAGCCGAGGCCACGGGGCTGCCGACCGGCTCGGCCACGGTCGTCTATGGCGAGGCCATGCTCACGATGCAGCCGGCCGACAAGAAACATCACATCGTCGCCGAGGCCCATCGCCTGCTGCGGCCCGGCGGCCGTTACGGCATTCACGAAATGTGCATCACGCCCGACGACTTGAGCGCCGACGCTCGAAACCAGATCGAGCACAACCTGGCCGGTGAGATTCGCGTCGGCGCGCGGCCGCTGACCTGCGCCAAGTGGCGACAACTGCTGGAAGCGGCCGGGTTCGAGATCGTCGCCGAGGAACAGTTGCCGATGCGGTTGCTCGAACCGTCACGGCTGATTCAAGACGAGGGGCTGTTTGGCGCGCTGCGCTTCGTCGGCAACCTGTTGCGGCAGGGCGATGCGCGGCGGCGCGTGCTCGGCATGCGCCGCGTGTTCCGCAAGCACCGCGAGCATCTGGGCGCCGTGATGTTGGTGGGCCGCAAGCCCGGAGAGCCCGGACAATGAGCGAAGCCTACACGCATATCGCCGATCTGGCCAAGACGATCGAACCCCCCGCTGACGGCACGCTGAGCCGCACGCTTTTCGACGACGAGCGCGTCAAGGTCGTGGTGTTCGGCTTCAGTGCCGGGCAAGAACTGTCGGAGCACACGTCGTCGAAGCCCGCCATCCTGCATGTGCTTTCCGGCAACGCGCGGCTGACACTGGGCGCCGATGCCGTCGCGGCCGGGCCCGGCGCTTGGACCTGGATGCCCGCTGGTCTGCCCCACTCCGTCAAAGCGGAAACGCCCGTGGTCATGCTTCTGACGCTGTTGAAATGACAACTCGACTCAAAGGAGGGCCAGAACATGAGCGTCGATCTGAGCACCCATTACCTGGGCCTCAAACTTCGCAATCCCCTCGTGATCGCCGCCAGCCCGTTGTGCGCCCACTTGCACAGCCTGGAGCGGCTGCAAGAGGCGGGCGCCGCGGCGGCCGTGATGGCCTCGCTGTTCGAAGAGCAAATCGTGGGAGGGGGGTTGCCCCCCTCCGCGCCGCAGCCTGACTTCAACGCCTCCGCCAGCAACCTGCTGCGTTTCAGCGAACTGTACAATTACAACGCCGGTCCCGACAGCTACCTGCGGCACGTCGAACTGGCCAAGCGGAGCTTGTCGATCCCGGTGATCGGCAGTCTCAACGGGACTGCGGCGGGCGGCTGGGTGCGGTTCGCGCGGTTGATCCAGGAGGCCGGGGCCGACGCCTTGGAGTTGAACATCTACTTCGTCCCCACGCATTCCGACCAGACGGCGGCGGACGTCGAACGGCAGTACATCGACCTGGTGGTCGCGGTGCGGGCACAAGTGACGATCCCGCTGGCGGTCAAGATCGGCCCTTATTTCACTTCGATTCCCAACATGGCGCGGCGTCTGGTCGAGGCGGGGGCCAACGGCCTGACGCTTTTCAACCGTTACTTGCAGCCGGACATCAATCTCGACACGCTTGAAGTCGGGCCGAACCTCGTGCTCAGCGGGCGCAACGAGCTCAGCGTGCCCTTGCGCTGGATTGCCGTTCTGCGCGGGCAACTCGACGTCTCGCTGGCGGCCACCAGCGGCATCCACTTCGCCGAAGACCTGATCAAGCTGGTTCTGGCCGGTGCCGACGTGGGCATGCTCGCCTCGGCCCTGATCCGCAATGGTCCCGCCCACCTGCGAACCGTGCTGGCGGAATTCGAATGGTGGCTGGACCAAAAGCACTACACGTCGGTCGAGCAGATCAAAGGGAGCCTGAGCCAAAAACGCTGCGCCAATCCCAGCGCCTACGAGCGGGCGAACTACATCAAGACGGTCACGTCCGGCAACTGGGCCGCGAGATGATGATCGCCCCGCACGACGCAAGCTCGACTCCACTTCTATCCGAGTCGCGCGGCAAGGGGCTAGAATGGCGCATGAGAGGATGCCGCAATGCCGTTACGTGACCATTTTCGCCCCCCGATCTGGGCCCGTGCCTCGTGGGAAGGTTTCCACGGCGGATGGCCCATGGCGATGGTGCAACAACTTTCCAAGGTCTTGCCGGACGACTTCAGGGCGGAACCACGCGTTCACCTCGGCGCGTATTTCGAGATCGACGTTTGCGCTTACGAATATGATGAATACGATGCGCCGGCCGCGATGTCCGCCGGCGGCTCCGGCGGCGCGGCGATTGCGACCTGGGCCCCGCCCGAACCCACTTTGGCCGTCGACAGCGATCTAACGGAACAGTATGAGTACGAGGTTCTGGTGTACGATCAGAGCCGGGGGCGGCAGTTGGTCGCGGCCGTGGAGATCGTCAGCCCGGCCAACAAGGACCACCTGGAGAATCGCCGGGCCTTCGTTGCGAAGTGTGCCGCGTTGCTGCAACAGCGCGTGTGCGTCTCAATCGTCGATCTCGTCACGACCCGGCAATTCAATCTCTACACCGACTTGCTGAACCTGATCGGCAGGTCGGATCCGGCCTTTACCTCGCCGCCGCCCGTATACGCCGTCACCTGCCGCGGACGTAGAGTCGGCGGAAAACCGCGCTTCGAAACCTGGGCGTATCCACTGATGGTCGGACAAACGCTCCCGACGCTCCCGATCTGGATCATGCAGGATCTGGCGGTTTCGCTTGACCTGGAAGCAAGCTACGAGGAAACCTGCCGCGCGCTCCGTCTACGTTGACAAGTACCCCTTCGGAAGAATCTCGCCGTTGAGCGCCCGTTTCAGGTCGATGACCTAGCCCGGATTATTCATGGTCCCGTAGCTGGCTTCGCAAGAAGTCAGGCCGTGGACGCGAGTTACGCCAGAATTCTTGCGAATTCTGCTACAGCACAGTGCGCGAGTTCCTCCCCGGACCATGAATAATCCGGGCTAG
>DATKSN010000048.1:0-9977 GCA_035531595.1 Pirellulales bacterium
GGGCAATCCGCCGAGACGGATTTCCTTGTCGGTACAGGTACGGTTTTGCCAGTTTTTTCTTGGGCATTTTCGGCTGCGCCGAAACCGCCGTGCCGCCCCGCGTTTGCGGCGAGGCCTTCTTTTTTGGATCTGGCGAGTGCCACCGCCCGCTTAGCACCCCGTACTATCGATGATTAAAATAGGCCCCAGGCGGGCGAAGCCCGCCTGGGATAGGTTGATGGTGCCGCACGGGCACCCGAAAAGACTACCGTCACGTCCGGCAGATGACCGGGCGCGCGGCGACCGGCGGACGCTCACCGCTCTGGTACGTGACGAGCATCGAGTACAACGCGTCGTCGCTCAATTCCCCGATCTTCGAGATCAACCGCACCGAACCGGTCTTGTCGATGATCACGGTCGTGGGAAATGTTTTGGCGCGGAACGCTTCGGCCACCTGGCGGCCGTAGGGAGTGGTCACGTCGACATGGCACAGCGTGTACTTGTCGAGCATGGCGCCTTGCTCCGGCCGCCGGCTTTGGCTCACAGGCTCGACGCGCGCGGGCCGCCAGCGGTGCGTATCGAGCACGACCAGCAGAGGCCGTTGGGCCTGCCGGGTCGAATGCAAGGCGACACCATAATCGTTCTCCCACTTGGCATCGGTAACGGGCGCCAGGGTGAGCGCGACACCGGCAATCCAATTCAAGACGGAATACATCGTTTTGACTCCTTTTTCATGAAATTCCTGGTCGGCCGGCGGCATCAACCAGCCCGGGCGATGGGACCGCCCGAGTAGAACGCTGTGCGACGTTGCACGACTCCTGGCAACTTGCGAAAGTACCAGGAGAAAGCCGCGGCTTCGTGGGTTCCCCGTCCGTGGGCGGCGATGGCCCTGGGAACCCGGAGGGTAACGTAACTGCACCGCATTGTAAGGCGAGCGGGGGGCGTAAGCCCCCTGTTGTCCTACGAACCCGGAGGGTAACGTAACTGGGCCGCATTGTAAGTGGATCAAGGCACGCCCACAAGGGGCCACCTTGATCTTTGTCGTGAAACTGCTAGCCTGGATTATTCATGGTCCCTGGGGAACGAGCGCAGACTGCTGTCACACGAACCCGCGGCGCAAGCAAGGTAAGTCCAACGCTCGGCCTTGCTTGCGCTGCGGGTTAGTGTGGGACCATGAATCAATCCGGGCTAGGATCCCATCAGGAGGAACACGAATGTCCACTGACAACAACGACCGCCTGCTCAGCGACGCCGAACTCAAGGCCAGCAAGAAAGCGGCGAAGAAAGCTGAGAAAAAGACGGCTCGCGACAAGGCCCATCGTGAGCGTGAGATGGGCGCTCGCCGGCGCCGGTAAGGTCTGTGGTCCGCATGGGCACACGGTCGTCCGCATGGGCGCAAGGCCGTCACTTTCCGATCAACTTTCGCATGCCGGCCCAGCTTCGGGTGTTGGCCACGTCGGCCTTGGTCAGGCCGGCCCGCCGCGCTTGCAGGACGCCGTAGCGCAACTTGTCGAGCCCTTCGACGCTGTGCGCATCGGTCGAGATCACGATCGGCACGCCATGCTGCTTCGACGCCGCGCAGGCCACGTCGTCGAGGTCGAGCCGCCGCGGATGGGCGTTGAGTTCCAGTAGCTTGCCGTGTTCACGGGCCGCTTGGAAAACCGCTTCCAGGTCGACGTCGTAGGGTTTGCGGCGGTTGATCAGCCGGCCCGTCGGATGGGCAATGGCCGAAACGCGCGGGTTGGCGATCGCGCCCAGAATCCGCTTCGTGATCTGCTCGCGCGGCTGATTCTGGCCGTAGTGGACGCTGGCCACCACCCAGTCGGCCTCGGCCAGTACGTCGTCGTCGAGATCGAGCCCGCCCTTTTCGAGAATGTCGACTTCGACCCCCTTGAGCACGACGAACCCCTTGAGCCGCTCGTTGAGTTGGTCGATTTCGGCCCACTGGGCCCGCAGCCTGGTCGCGTCGAGACCGTTGGCCATCGTGACCCGTTTGGAATGGTCGGTGACCGCGATGTATTTCAAGCCCCTCGCTCGCGCGGCGGCGGCCATTTCCTCGAGCGTCGCGGCGCCGTCGGTCGCCGTGGTGTGCATGTGGAGGTCGCCCTGGATCTGGTCTTGTTCAATGAGGGCGGGCAGTTCGCCGGCGTCGGCCCATTCGAACTCGCGCCGCGCTTCGCGCAGCTCGGGCGCGAAACAGGGCAGATCGAGAGCCGCGTAAACTTCTTCCTCAGTCCGCCCGGCGACGTATTTTTCGTCGCGAAACACTCCGTATTCGTTGATTTTCAGGCCGCGCGCCTTGGCCCGGCCGCGGAGGACGACGTTGTGCTGCTTCGAGCCGGTGAAATACTGCAGTGCGGCGCCGAACGACTCGGCGGGAACCACCCGCAGGTCGACTTGCAGCCCGGCCGCCAGCCGCACCGACATCTTCGTGTCGCCGCGCGCCAACACGTCGACCACGCCGGCCAGAGCGCCGAGCCGGTCCATCACCTGGCCCGGATCGCTCGATACGACCAGGAAATCGAGGTCGCCCACCGTCTCGCGTCCGCGGCGGTAGCTGCCGGCCGGGGCGATTTGCTCCAAGCTCGGACAGCTCTTCAGGTGCGTCAACACGGCCTGGCAATAGTCGTCGGCCTCGGCCCAGAGCAGGCGATCTTGGGCCGTGCCGGCGATCTCCAGCCCGGCCAGAATCGTCTGCTCCGTCTTGGCCCCAAATCCCTTGAGTTCCCGCACTTTCTGGGCCAGGCAAGCCTCTCGCAGCTCGTCGAGCGTATTGATCGCGAGTTGCTTGTGCAGCACGGCCGCCTTCTTCGGGCCCAAGCCGGGCACGCGCAACAACGCCAACACCGAATGCGGCACCTGGGCCAGGAGATCTTGCCGCATCGGCAGGTCGCCGGTTTGGGCCAGCGTGGCAATCTTCTCGGCCAGATCGTCACCGATGCCGTCGATGTCGGTCAGCGTGCGGTGAGGGTCGGCGAGGATCGTCACGACCGACTCGCTGAGGTCGCCCACGATCCGCGCCGCGTTGCGATAGGCGCGGACGCGGAACGGGTTGGCGCTCTGGAAGTCGAGCAGGTCGGCGACTTCCTCGAATACGGCCGCGATCTGGGCGTTCGTCATGTGTGCAACTCCACCACGTCTTGGTCGCGCATATCGCCGCATCATAGACGATCGCCGGCGAATTGGGCAGAATGTTTACCAGCACGGATGCTCAGATTAGACTGGGCGACGATGAACGACTATGACAAGGCCGGGTGGAACATGAAAACGTCACCGTTTTTGGATGAAATCCGCGAAGAGGGCCGGGCGGAGGAAGCACGCACGCTCGTCGTTCGCATGGGCCCGGCAAAAATTCGGCAAGGCCCCTACCAAGAGGCACCAGAAGGTTTTGGAAGCGATCGCCGACCTTGCTCGGCTGGAAGACTTGGCGGAGCGCTTGCTGCATGTCGATTCCTGGGGCGAACTGCTGAGCGAAGGCTAGACTTCACGCGGTCGATAATGAGACATTGTGCCACGAGAAAGCGGTGGCTGGTGGCAGAGCCTAAGCGATGCCCCGGCTAGCCCGGATTATTCATGGTCCCGTAGCTGGCTTCGCAGGCCGTGGACGCGAGTTACGCCAGAATTCTTGCGAATTCTGCTACAGCACAGTGCGCGAGTTCCTCCCCGGACCATGAATAATCCGGGCTAGATAGCGACCGGGGCATCGCTTAGGCTCTGCCCCAGCCACCGTGAATGTCTCATTCTCGACTTCCTCGAATACGGCCGCGATCTGGGCATTCGTCATGTGTGCAACTCCACCACGTCTTGATCGTGCAACACGTAATCGCCCTTGACCACGCTGGCGTCGTGGACCGCGCCGCCCCAGACGCGGGCGAACTTGAGGCTTTCCAAAAAGTCCTTGTGAACCAGCCCGGCCACGTCCAGAAGCGTTCCGCCTCGCCTGAGCGTGAACGGCCGTTCGTAGTCGGCCGACTTGGCCGTGGGCAGCTTGGTGTAGACCCGCACCACGTCGAGTGCGCCGTAGATCGCGTTCTTCAATTCGTCCAGTCCGGCGCCGTGTTGGGCCGAAATCGGGTACTCGGCGAAATCGAGCGGTAGCAGTTCGTGAAGCAATTCCAGCCGGACGTGGGCGTCGGCGAGGTCGATCTTGTTCGGGACCAACAGCGTATGCGTAAAGGAGATGCCGACGTCGTCGTCGTCGTCGTCGAGCGTCGAGGCGCGGGCAAGCCGGGTTTTGGTGCCGGCCAGCTTGTCGAGCAGTTCCTGGCACTGCTCGATTCCCTCATCGGCGCCCAGATCGACCAGGAGCACCGCCACGTCGGCGGAGCGGATCAGGCCCTGCATATACGGTTCGAGAAAGTCCGGCGTGATCGGCGGCGTATCGATGAGTTGCACCATCACGTCTTGCCAGGGCATCATGCCGGGCTGCGGCGCGCGGGTGGTGAAGGGGTAGGGGGCGATTTCGGGCGTGGCCCGCGTCAGGCCGGCCAGCAACTGGCTTTTGCCGGCGTTCGGCCCACCCAGCAGCACCGCCATGCCCGCCCCTTGCCGCGGAATACGCACGCCGGACCCCTTTTTGGGGCTTTTCCGCTCCGCCTCCAACTCCTTCTTGGCCAGGCTGATCTTTTGCTTGAGGTCCGACTGAAGTTTTTCCGATGCCTTGTGCTTGGGGCACTCGCGGAGCATGACCTCCAGCCATTTCAGTTCATCCTCGGCTGTCGCCGCGCGGCGGTATTCCTCCTCGGCCTTGTGATACTGGGGTGTCAGGTTCGTCGCCATGCGACGGATTATACCGCGCTTATCGGCAAGCGGCGTCAGGAAGTTCGTGGATGTCTTGCTTTTGCCTGCGGCGTGAGGCGAATTACGAACAAGCTACGGGGGGCTGGGAGTTCATATTTTCCCACGAAGCTGGTACAATGACGGCGAGAAGGAGCGTGTTTCTGAGAGGGCCAACTTCCATGACCACTGATACATCCACTCCCCTCTGGGAAACGAAGCGTACTGACGAGACTCGCCGAGTCGAGGAAGTCCTCCGAAACGCGGGGTTCGAGAAGGCCGATGCCTACCGTTACAACTCAGCCTCGATCCGCGTTCGGGTGATCGAGGCTGTGAGGGAGCGATCCAATCGAAGTGACCGCCGCGGCGTCCGCTACGGAGTGTCGGAGCAACGGCGAATGTACTCGAACAGGTCGGCGGCCTCTTGGGCCGTCAGGTCGCTGAGAATGCGGTCGGGCATCAGCGACTTTTCGCTCTTGAGCATTTCATCGATGTTCTTACGGGCGATCCGCACGACTTGCCGCTCGACCGTCTTGATGACCACTTCCCGCTCGGTCTTTTCGACGACCAGACCCGTCCATGCGCGCCCATCGTCCGTGACGACCGTGTAGGCCGCGTAGGGCTCGTCGATTTTCAATGAGGGCTGGATCGCGTGCTGTATCAACTCGGCGGGGCGCGGGTACTTCTTCGTGATCTCTTGCAACGTGGGGCCCAGCGATTTGGCTCGATCGTCGATTTCATGGCAGGCGCGGCAGCGCGCGCCGTCGCTGAAAAAGATGAGCTTGCCGCGCTCCGGATCGCCTTGGCGATTGAGAATGTCTTGCGGATCGATGTTGGCGCCGAGCGTCGCCGTGCGCTGCGATTCTGGGATGAAGGTCTCGAATAGCCCGCGCACGTCGCGCGACGCGGCATGGCCCAGGACGACGGCCGAACGGAACGCCGGCTCAGGCAACGTCCCGCGATGCATCTGAGCGACCAACGCCAGGGCGCCTTCCGTCGATTTCACGAGCTCGCGGATCTCGTCTTCCGCCGGCTCGCCCTGGGCGGATCGCTCGCTGACAAGCGATCGCAAAGCCCTCGCCTGATCGGAGCCTTCCGTCGCCGGCGCCGAAAGGTTGCCCGACCGTTTGTGTGGCAAGGAGCGGATCCATTGCTCGATCAGGACCACGGCCGCACCGTCAACGACGCGTGAGCCGACGTACGGCATGCGGGCGTAGCCCAGCTTCGACATGCGATACAGCAGCAGGCTGCGGTAAGGGTCGCCAGGGGCGATGATCTTGCCGTCGGGCATGCCGAACGTGCCGACGCCCGATCCCTTGTTCGTGTTCAGTTGGTCGAACGGCAGATCGCGCCGCAGGAAAAACGAGACGATCGCATTGCCGCCGGGATGATGGCACATGCCGCAGTTCGCATGTAAATACGAACGAGCGCGGTCGTCGAGCGGTTGCGAAGCGTCATGCGGATCGACCAGTCGCGAGCGATCGCCTGCGGCAAGCGGGCTCGCCGCCGCCAGCACGCCCTGAGCGGTCAAACGGCTCAACTGGCTTCCCGCGAACGGATCGCCGACGAGCGGACGATCCAATTGGTTCCGCGAAAACCCGAGCACGAACCGCGTTCCGGCGTTGTGGCACAACTTGCATTCATTCGTGGCGTTGACCTGCCAGGCGCGGTCGAACGCGGCGTCTTTCGCCGTCGCATGGGCGACGCCAAGCGGCCGGCTGGCGCCGATCGATTCGACCAGCGAAGCATCGCGTCCGGCGTCGTCCCACAGGTAACTGTAGGGGCGCCACGCCCCGCGTTCGTAGTGCAGCAATTGCGTTTCCAGACGGATCGTCTCGCGCCCTTCGCCCGGCGGCAGCGTCAGGTGTTCGACCAGCACCGTCCCTTCAGGATAAACCGCGGGGGCATCCACGCTCGTCGAAAGCTGGATCCGTCCCTGGCCGGGGATGGCCACCCAACGCTCGGCGCGGGCGCCGTCGATCCAGCGGTCGACTCGCACCTGGTAGGGTACGACGCCCGGGGCGGGCTCCATCGTCTCGAGCGACGTGAACAGGCCCGTCTCGCTGAGCCGCCGCGGAAAACTGGCCGAGGTGTCTTTCAGGCCCGACGGCAGCAGTTCGTAAATCTGCCCCGTGTAGTCGTAGTCGAGCACGTAGAGTTCGCCCTGGCTCCCCTCGGTAAAGGCGACGATGCGTTGGTCGGTGTCGAGCAGCGTGGTGTGCGAATAGGAATCGTCTTCGTCGGGTCGAACGGCCCAGATCGTTCCCGTGATGTAGTCGCCGTACACGAACGCGCCGACCAGACCGGGCAACTTGCCGCCTCGATAGACCGGCCCGCCGATGACCGAGTTGGCCTCGCTGTGCGGATGATCCTTGACGGGCGGAATGATGGGCGTCGGACCCACCTTGACTTCCGATCGCAATTGGGCGCGACCTTCCATCACCGGCCAGCCGCAATTACCGCCGCGCACGAGGCGGTGGATCATCTCCCACGACTCCCAGCCGTTGTCGGCCGCGAAGATGTCGCCGGTTTCGGGATCGACGCCGAACTTCCAGGGGTTGCGAAGCCCGTAGGCCCAAATCTCCGGCCGGGCCCCTTGCCGATCGACGAACGGATTGTCCGACGGAACCGCGTACGGCCGCCCTGGGGCCGGGCGATCGACGTCGAGCCGTAGCACGGCGCCCAGCAGGTCGGTCACGGTTTGGCCCGTGGTCAGGCCGTCCGGAGGATTCGGGCCTGAGCCATCGCCCGTGGAAACGTACAAATAACCGTCTTTGCCAAACTCGAGACAACCGCCGTTATGCCCGCCCGATGGCCAGGTTATGATGACTTGCTCGCTGCCAGCCACGGCACGCGGCGGCGACGCGCCGTCGAGCGTCCAGCGTGACACACGCGTTTGCCCCCCCTCGCCGGGATGAACGTAGCACAGGAACACCTGTCGATTCTCTTCGAAGCGCGGGTGAAATTCGGCGTCGAAAAGCGACACGCCGCGATCAGCCACGTCGTTGGACAGCCCCTCTTGCAAATCGACCACCAGATCGGCATGGCCCACCTGGGCCTCTTTGGGAAAGCTGAAAACCTTGCCGCCCATCTCGGTGACCAGGAGCCGATCGACGCCGGGGATCTCCTCGATGCTGGTCGGATTCTGGAAGCGAAGGTTCGGGAAGGCCGGCACGATTCGATAAGGCTCGGGGGCCTCCGGCGATCCGTGCAGGCGCGAGGTGGTCCAGGGCAATCGGCGCTTGACGGAGCTGTCGGACGCGGCGGCGATCGTCACCGCGAGACCAATCCAGACGCCGGCGGCCGCCATGAACTTCAGGTGTGATGCGAAAGCTAAAGACATCAATTGAGATTCTCCGCGAAGCCGGTGGGATTTGCAAGGTATACCTCACGCGGCCGACCATGAGACATTTTGTCACGAGAAAGCAGCATGATATGGTGGCTGGTGGCAGAGCGTAAGCGATGCCCCGGCTAAATATCATTGCGACCGTGAATGTCTCGTTGCGGTCCTGGGCCACGATGGGTTACGATGGAAAGATGTCTCCGCCGAGAACATCCCCCAAGGTCAGCCGTATTCTGTGTTCCTGCGCGCTCGTCGCGCTTTCGGCCGCCGCGCTGCTCCCGGCGATTCGCAAGACCGATTTGAATTCATGGTTCGGCGGAATGACGCGGCCCGCGTCGCCGCCAACACCCCCCATCGAACCGGTGCTGGCCGCGCGGACGGTCACGGTGGTGCCCGGCGTGCATATGCTGGGAACGCTGTTCCCATCGGCGGTCTACGTGATCGAGACCTCGCAGGGTCTGGTACTGGTCGATTCGGGATTCGAGGCCGAGTACGACGAGCTGATTCGGGGCATCGCCGGCTTGGGTCTCGACCCGTCGCGCGTGACGGCGCTGCTCTTGACGCACGCCCATGGCGACCACGCCATGGGGGCGCTGGCGTTGCGGCGGCAGACCGGCGCCAAGATTTACGCCGGACGGGATGATGCGCAAGTGCTCCGTGACGGTGGCCCCTGGGAAGCGATCTTCTCGAAGTACGAAACACCCGCGGGGGTCACAGCTCATGCCACGCCCGTCGACGTCGAGTTGTCCGGCGGCGAAGTCCTCTGGTTCGGCGACACGCGGGTGGAGGTTCTGGCCACGCCCGGACACACGCCGGGAAGCGTTTGCTACCTCCTCGATCGAGACGGTCGAAGGATATTCTTCAGCGGCGATACGCTGATGACCCTGAGCGCCGGGCTAGGGACGCACGCGGCCGCGCTGCCTCCGCGGCACCGCGGCGATGCGCGGGCCTACCTGAACTCATTGCGCAAGCTGTCGTCGCTCTCCGCGCCCGACCTACTGCTGCCGGGACATCCTCGACTGGACCCGCTGCCGCGCCGCCCCCGCATCTCGCCGTCGCAATGGCAATCGCTACTGGGCAGAGGCATCCGCGAGCTCGAAGAGTTGATCGAACACCACGGCGCCGACGGCGCCGACTTTCTCGACGGCCAGGCCAAGGAAATCCTGCCGGGATTGCACTTCCTCGGCAGCCTTGAGGGCTATGCGGTGTACCTGCTGGCGACCCCGACCGCCCTCTTGCTGGTCAATGCGCCAGGCGGCGACGCGCTGCCGGACTGGCTCGACTCGAAGCGGCGTGCGCTCGGGCTGGAAGCGCGGACGTTGACGGCCCTTCTGCTCACGTCGTGCGAGCCCGAGGCCATTTCGGGACTGCCGGCGCTGCTGACACGCAGCCGATGTCGCGTGGTGGCCGCGCCAACCGGCTTGTCGATCGTGAAACCGCTATGTCCGGCGGACACGGAGTTCCTGGATCCCGAAGCGTTGGAACGCTCAGGGTGGATCGATGTCAAAGCCTTGGCCCTGGCCGACGTGTACCCGGCCGCGACGGGATACATCGTCCGTTGGGAAGGAACCAAAGTGCTGATCAGTGGGCGGATGCCGATTCAACGCAGCCCCTCGGAATGCCGCGCGCTGCAGGAGGCGCTCGACGGGCCGCTTGAGGGGGGGGCCGAGGCGTACCGCCAATCGCTCGTGGAACTGCGGCGCGTGAGGCCGCGCGTCTGGCTGTCGGCGGTCCCGCTGCACGGCAGAAACGCCAACTTGTATGGCAGGGAATGGGAAGAGTTGCTGGCGTTTAGCACTCACTTCCTTAGTTTCGTCAAGCCAGCGCAGCGGCCCCCAGGCCGGCCCACGAATCGGTAGGGATCATTTTCACGAAAAAA
>DATKSN010000049.1:0-28019 GCA_035531595.1 Pirellulales bacterium
GCCAAGGCAAACACCAGCTTCAACGTGTCGCTGGAACCGGCCCGGCCGTTCTGGGTGCTGGAGTACGTCTCGCGGAGCAACCCGCGCAAGGATTACGTCGACAACCTCGAAAAGTACGAGCGACAGCTCAAAGTGCCCTACCACCTGAGGTTCGATGCGGAGCGTCAGGATCTGACTCTCTATCATCACACGGGCAAGAAGTACGTCACGCTGAAGCGGAACGCGCGGGACCGCTACCCCATCCCGGAGTTGGAACTGGAAGTGGGCCTGCGCGATAGCTGGGTGCGCTTCTGGCACCGCGGCGAGTTGCTGCCGCTGCCCGCGGATCTGCAGCGCGACTTGGAACAGGCCAGGCGGCATGCCGCGGAGGCCGACCGCCGCGCCGAGAGCGAGGCGCGCCGCGCCGACGAACTTCAGCGGCGCCTTGAGCAAAGCCAGCGCGAACTGGCCCAACTTCAGGCCCAATCGCTCCCACCGCGGCCGCGCCGCAACCAAGGCCCGCCGCCGGTCGAGCCGGGCCGATGAGCTCCGCCGTCACACTAACCCGCGGCGCAAGCAAGGTCGGTTGATTACTGGGCCTTGCTTGCGCCGCGGGTTGGTATGGTGGCTGGTGGCAGAGCGTAAGCGATGCCCCGGCCAGGCTAGATAGCGACCGGGGCATCGCTTACGCTCCGCCCCAGCCACCGGTTGACAATTTGGCCCGCAATGGTTCCGATGGCGTGTCGCAACGACGTGGTGAATGCAACGTAGCCTAAGCGATACCCCGTCTGGCTGGAAAGCCTAATTTTAATGTAGAAAGGCAACCTCTTGGCACGTATCGGATTGGCGTTTCGAGCTTTCTTTCGCACCCTGAAAGACGCCGGTTTTGCCGAGCGACTGGCGCCGTTGCTGGAAGGCCGGGCGTTGCCGCCGCCGGCCGCCGCGGCGGCCAAGTCCGAAGCGAAGGCGCCGGATAAGAAAAAACCCTCGCGGAGCGATGCTCTGAGCCTGTTGGCCATGCTGCAGCGGGAGGCGAGGTTCGTCGATTTCGTCGAGGAGTCGCTGGCCGGCTACAGCGACGCCCAGATCGGCGCCGCGGTGCGCGACGTACACCGTGACTGCGCCACGGTCATCCAACGGGCGTTCGGCCTGCGGCCGATCCTGGCGCGGGAGGAGGGCGAGGCGGTGGAAATCGCGGCGGAACAATTCGACGCCGCCCGCTTCCGCTTTACCGGCAAGGTGCCCACCAGCCCGCCCTTCCGAGGCAGCCTGTCGCACCACGGCTGGGAGGCCGAACGCTGCCTGCTGCCCGATTGGACCGGCGACGAACGCGCGGCGAAGGTGGTCGCTCAAGCCGTGGTCGAACTGACATGACCGCAAAATACGCCATTGGCATCGACCTGGGCACGACGAACAGCGCCTTGGCCTACGCGCCGCTCGACGCCGAGAACGCGCGTGTCGAGTTGCTGCCGATTTCCCAGTTGACGGCCGCCAGCACCGTCGAGGCGCGGCCGCTGTTGCCGTCGTTCCTTTATCTGGGCACCGACGGCGACCTGAAGGCCAAACTGTTCGATCTGCCCTGGGAGAAAAAGCGCGATTTCGCCGTCGGCGAGTTGGCGCGGCGTCAGGCGGCCGACGTGCCGACGCGAACCGTGGTGGCGGCCAAGTCGTGGCTGTGCCATAGCCGCGTCGATCGCCGGCAGGCGATCTTGCCGTTCGACGCGCCGGCCGACGTGCCGAAGGTCTCTCCCGTCGCGGCCTCGACCCGTTACTTGCAGCACCTGGCGGCGGCCTGGCAAGCGGCATTTCGCGACGCGCCGTTGGCGGAGCAACACGTCGTGCTCACCGTGCCCGCCTCGTTCGACGCCGCGGCCCGCGAACTGACGCGCGAGGCCGCCCTGGCGGCCGGCCTGCCCGAGGGACTGGTGCTGCTCGAAGAGCCGCAAGCCGCCGTGTATGCCTGGCTGGCCGACATGGGCGAGCGCTGGCGGCGGCAGTTGAAGCTGGGCGACACGCTCCTGGTCTGCGACGTGGGGGGCGGCACGACCGACTTCACGCTCGTCGCCGTCACCGAAGAGGCGGGCGAACTGGCCCTGCGGCGGATGGCCGTCGGCAACCACATTCTGGTCGGCGGCGACAACATGGACCTGGCGCTGGCCCATTTCGTGGCCGGCAAGTTCGCCGAAAAGGGCGTGCCGCTCGACCCTTGGCAGTCGGTCGCGCTTTGGCACTCGTGCCGCGCGGCGAAGGAGGCGCTCTTGAGCGTTGACGGGCCGAAGAAACACCCGGTGGCCGTGCTCGGCCGCGGCGGCAAACTGATTAAAGGGACTGTCTCGGTCGACGTCGAACGCGATTTGGCGACCGGCTTGCTGCTCGATGGTTTCTTTCCATTGTGCGCGGCCCATGAAGATCCGGCCAAGCGGCGCGTGTCGGGCTTTCAGGAGTTGGGACTGCCGTTCGAGAGCGACACGGCCATCACGCGGCACCTGGCCGGATTCCTGCGGGCGCATGGTGAGGGCGGCCTGCCCGCGCGCCCGACGCACCTGTTGTTCAACGGCGGCGTATTCAAAAGCGCGCCGCTGCGGCGGCGGCTGTTCGACGTGGTGGCAAGCTGGTTCGCGAGCCAGCCGCCGCAAGCCATGGCGGAGAACGAGGATCTCGATTACGCGGTGGCCCGCGGCGCCGCGTATTACGCCCTTGCCAAGCAAGGCAAGGGCATCCGCATTCGCGGCGGCACGGCGCGATCGTACTACGTCGGCATCGAAACCGCCGGGCCGGCGATTCCCGGCGCGCCGCGTCCGTTGCGCGCGTTGTGCGTCGTGCCGATCGGCATGGAGGAAGGGACTGAGCGCGACGTGCCCGGCGGCGAGATCGGCCTGGTCGTCGGCGAGCCGGCGCCGTTCCGTTTCTTCAGTTCCGCCGTGCGCAAGGACGACCAGCCCGGCACGCTCATCAGTTCGTGGAACGAGAGCGAACTGGCCGAAACCGACCCCCTCACGGCGACGTTGCCGGCCACCGCCGACGCCGGCGAAGGCCACGTTCCGGTGCGGTTCCACTCGAAGATCACCGAGCTGGGGATGTTCGAGCTATGGTGCCAAAGCACGACGGACGACCAGCGCTGGAAGCTGGAATTCAGCGTGCGGGACGGGTCGAGCGAGTACTCCAAGACGCACTCGTAGGGTGGGCATTACGTTCATTGACCACGCGCAACTTCACGCGCAACCGAGTTTCTTCGCCAGCGCCACGACCTGCTCATTGAGCCGATCGCCGAACGCCAGCGTGGCGGGGTCGGGCGTCCAGGTGGCGCGGCGAACGTGCGCGCTCAATTCGGGCAAGACGCCACGGGCGACGAGGAGCCGTTTCTCGATCCAGTTGAAGAACTCGGAGTGTTGCAATGCGTAGACGATCTGCGGCAACAAGACCTGGAACAGCTCGCCGGCCTCGCCGCCGCGACCAGCCTGGGCGTGCTGCCAGATCCGTTGCAAGAGGTCCGCCGCGCCCAAGCCGGGCATCAGGCCGCAAATGCCGGCCGGCAGCAGGTCCAACAGGTACATCCCACCCCAACCTTCGAGCACGCCGATTCGGCCGCCGGTCGCCTCGATGATCCCGCGAATCTTGCTACCCATCAGCGATTCTTCCAGTTTGAGGTAGCGGAAGTTCGGGCAATCGTCGGCCAACCGCCGCGCGAACTCGCCGCCCACCGTCGGGCCGCCGGGGTTGAAGTCTTGGATCAGCACCGGCAGTTGCACGGCGCGGCAGACCGTGCGGGCGTAGTCGAGAAGGTCGTCTTCCTTGAGCGGAAAGATACGGGGCAGTGCGAACGAAATGAACGACGCGCCCAGCCCTTCGTACTCTTCGGCCACCCGCGCCGCCACGCGCGCCGAGGGATGATTCGCCTGGGCGACGATCTTCACGCCGCCGGCGCCGATCGCCTCGTGGACGACGGCGCGGCGCTCGGCATCGCTCAGCTTGTAGAATTCGCTGGCGTAGGCCGGCAGGCAAACCGCCTCCAAGCCGGCGCGGCCGGCGAACGCCACGCAACCGCGGAGCGCTGCGAAGTCGATTTCCTCGTCGGCGGTGAATGGCGTCGGCACGATCGGCACGACGCCCGCGAGCTGGGGCTGGGGCGTTGTCATGGGTTGGGCTAGAGGTTAGAGGTTAGAGGTTAGGGTAGGGTGTTGAAAATTCGGTCTTGACTCAGGTTTTTCTTCCTGCATGTTTCCTTCCTCGATAACCGGCAGGTAGTTGAATCGCACGCGCATGCCGTGATGGACCCTGTCTGTCGCCTTTCGCTCCGCGAAAGGGCGTTCTTTCGCGAACCGAAAGGCGACAGACAGGCAACCGACACACAACCTTCATCCCAGGAACGACCTTTCAATCAGCTCCGGCAGGACTCGCCCAAAACGGAACGAACGGCCCGTGTCGAGATTGGCCAGCGTGACGACGGCCGGGCTGAAGAGTTGCGGGTCGATCTTGTAGAAATCGCGGTCGTATCGTTCGAAGATACGGGCGAACGGTTCGCCATGGTCCGATGAGGAACCGCTGGGCACGCATGGACCAACGTCCATCAGACTGGCATCGTCGCCGCGCACCCAGAGGGTCACCTCGGCCCCGTAAAGGATCGCGTCGTTGGTGCGGCCGATTCCGGCCAGATCGTCAGCGGTGGGTGGAGGCAAGGGCGCCACGCCCCAGCCGCTTTCGAGCCGTGCCAGGTCGAAACCCAATTCGCGCAGCTTGTGCAGCGCGGTCTCGACCGAGCGGGCGACCACCTGCACCGTGCCTGCCTGGCTCGCGGTTCGCGCCGCCAACAACGTCAGTTTCGCCGCTTCGACGCCGCACTGTCGCGCGAGATCGGCAAACACTTCGGGGGTCGGCAATTTTCCGGTTTCGAGCACGCCCACGGCAACGCCCTCGCGCTGGCGATGACCGATCTGGTCGAACAGAGTCTCCTTGCCGACGGCCGCCCGCATCGGGCCGGAACCCATGGCGAAGAACTTGCCCTGGGTGATTTGCCAGCCGGCGTATTGCGACGCGAGACAGGCGGCCACCGGATGATCGGTATACACGGCCACAGCCGGCCCGCGCCACACGGCCGGATCGGCCGGCACGAGGCTCGCGCGTCCCAGCCCGGCGAGGCAGATTTCGGCCAGCGCCAAGCCGGCTTCCAAACCTCCGCGCGCTTTGACCCCAACGTCGATGAGCGTCGCACCGCCCACCGTGTGGACCTCGGCGCGCAACGCCTCGGCCCGAGCGAGCAGAGCATCGCAAAGTGTCAGGGCGCGTTGGTTGAGTTGCATCGGGCAAGCGGCCGAAGCCAAGGGTTGGGGGCGTAACGGGCCGGTCCCCCAATGATGGCGATTACCGCAAGCGAACGCAACCGGATATCCCCACGCCGGAGAGCAAGCCGCGTAAGCGGCGTCCGTGGTGGGCCATGCCCAACCTACGGATTTCGTCAATTTGTGCTGCCGCCGGTCGCAGGCACGGCGCGCGTCGGCGCTGTCGCGACTGCGGCGCCCTTCGTCGAATTCGGGCCAGACCGGCCGCGGTCTTCTCGCAGGTCGCGCCGGTCGTGACGCCGATCGCGCTCGTCGTGGCGCACATCGTGCTTGGCCGAATCGAGCTGGCGGCGGTCGCGCCCCAGCGTCTTCTCAGCCGATTTGAGCTTCGACACGTCGCGTTGCAGCTTCGACGGGTTGTTCGTCGAGAGGTCGTTTCGAATGGCGCGCTTGTCCTGCTGAACGTTCTGACGCTGGGCATTCAGGCCGCGTCGATCTTGGCGCACCGCATGCTGATCGTGACGGATGTCGTGACGGTCGCGGCTGAGGTCTTGTCGATCGTGCCGCGAATCGCCGCCGCGCCGAGCGTTGCCTGGCGCAGGCTGCTTGGAGGTCGTGGCACCGCGGACGGCCGCCGAGGACGTCCCACCACCCGCGTGCCCACCACCACCCGACGCTGCGCCGCCTGCCGGCCTGCCCTGGCTTTGGCCTCCGCCGTGGTGCCGTCCTGCGCCGCCTCCACCGTGCCCACCGCCTCCACCGTGAGCACCGGCCGAAGCGACCCAAGTGACTAGCGCGCAAGCGACGAACACCGCTGACAAGGTCTTTCGCATCGTAGATCTCCCAAGAAGTGAAACAAGCGAAGTGAATCGGCCGGCGAAACAGGAAATGGGCGGTTGCCGGACCGAGAGCCTATCCCAGGAGCGCCATTGTGGTGTAGGCGTCCCGCCTTCCGGGCGGTTCTGGGATAGGCTCTAATGAAACATAGGTTATTTTTCAACGATCCGCTGCCAGGCCCTACTTTACCTTACGCGCTTTCGTGATTATCGTGAACGAATCATGGCAGCCATCACGAATGTCAACGATCTCTGCGAGCGGCACCAACTCGATTACAAGCAATTGGCCCAACGAGCGAGGCTGGACGAGCAGGTCGTGCTGGCGATCGTGCTGGGCCGGCGGACGCCGAGCCCGGAGGAGCGCGACCGGGTCGCCGCCGTTTTCGGCCTGACGCGCGAGCAGATCTCGTGGGGTCACAAAACGCCGATTCAGCACATCTACGGCAGCGGGCCGGGCTGATCGACCCTTTTTCCGTGGTCGCCGGCAGCGGGCCGGCGACCACGCGGACGGGCCAGCATCTTATACTTCACGCGGCCGAGAATGAGACGTTTTGTCACGAGAAGGTGGTGGCTGGTGGCAGAGCGTAAGCGATGCCCCGGCCAAATAGCGACCGGGGCATCGCTTAGGCTCTGCCCCAGCCACTGCGGGCGGCATGGTGGGTTCCTTTCTCGTGGCAAAATGTCTCATTTCCATCAATCCGTCGACGAAAATGTTGGAAAAGTCCGGGCCACGCGAAAGCCGGTTCCAGCTTGGCGGTAGTTGGCATATCGCGACCTACGCACGCCGGTTTGATGATACCAGGCATTGAAGGTGTAAACTCCGCTACGAATCACGCGCAGCGACGCGCCGCTAGGCGAGGTGTCAGGAATCGGGCACTCCGCGCCTTCCGCGCTCTCGGCGCCGGGCATCGTGCGGGCCACGCGGAAACCGATCAGTTCGTCGCGGGTGATCGCCGCGTCGGTGGACCGCCACGAACTGAACAGGAACCAGGGCCGGGCCGTGTAAGGAGCCCCGCGCAGCGAGTGTTCCGGCGCCGGAGCGGGTCCGTCCGCAGTCGGCGTCGCGCCATCGACGGCAACGTCATGACACCACTCCCAAACATTGCCGTACAGGTCGAACAAGCCCCAGTCATTGGGTTTCAGAAGTCCGGCGGCGTGCCGCTTTTCCCCCGAGTTGACGTAGTACCAGGCGTACTTGGGCAGCAACTCCGCGGCATTGCCGAAGTAACGCGGCGTGATCGTGCCTGCTCGACAAGCGTAATCCCATTCGGCTTCGGTCCGCAGGCGATAACCAGTGCGGGTCGCAAAACATTCAGCGGATTCCAAAATCTCGCCGCCGTCGGCCGACCTCGCGGCCGTATAGCACCATTGGTCGTGCGGAACTCCTTCAGCCTGGCTGAGCCAGTTGCAATATCGAGCGGCGTCGTACCAGTTCACGCCGCTTTGCACCAGGTTGTCGTCGGGCGCGACGGCCGCGCCCAGGAATTTCGAGTACTGGGCCATCGTCACCTCCGTGCCGCCGATCGCGAACGGTCTCTCGATGCGGGTCTTGAGAGAACGACGTTCTCTGTCAGAACGCGATTCCAGCAGGTCCATGCGGAAGTCGGCGGGGCCGGCACGACAATCATGGTTTGTCCCTGGCCGTTGACGTACCAGGCCGGCGTTTGCCGCGGGCTGGGCGGCCGCTCTGATCGGGCCGCGCCGCCTAGAAGATCTTCGCGTTCCCAGTGCCTGAGCAGCCATTCCGCCGCTCCGTGGACGCCCGGATCAGGATCGTCCCGATAGGATGCAGTGGCCAGTGCCTCCACACGCGCGAGTTCATCGGCGGAAAGCGACCGCGGTGAGTATTCCCCCAGGCCCAGCAACAGGGCGCGCCGGCGGGAAACGTCGGTTTCGACGGCCAGACGATCAATAACTTCTCGCACTGCGACGCCGTGGGAAGCGAGCCGATCGATGACAAACGCGCGTACGCGCGGGTCGGCGCTTTCGCGCAGCACGGGCCAGACGAGCTCCCCGCGCCCGAGGCCAAGGAGCGCGATCGCGACATTGGCCCGCCGTGATGCGCGGCGGTCCTTTTCCCGTTCCTCTTCTTCCGAAGCCGAGGGCGCCGGCGGCTCGGCCGTTTCGATTTGGCGATGCAAGATGGGAAGCAGCCGCTCCGCTTGCTGACCGGCGACCGGTAGAACGGTTGCGAATCGCTTCGCGTCGGCATCAACCAGCATGTTCGCCAAAACTTCGGGCCGGTCGCCGGCGAGCTCCAGCAGCAACGAGGTGGTCAAGAGCTGTTCGGGCTCGGCCGTCGTTGAGTTGCCGTATATTTCGAGTAATTGGGGTACGACGAGATCGCGGGCCGGTCGGACGGCATCCACGAGCCGAGCGAACTGACTTGGCGCTTGAACCGCGTGAGCCACCGCCTGTCGAGCGACCAGAGGCGCCAAGGTTGACCACCGCCGCCGGTAGGCGCTGTCCGACCGAGCGAAGGCCGCCAAGGCGCAGGCGGCGTGGAACCGCCGGCCTTCGGGCACGGTGGAATTCTCGGCACACGTCCAGAGCGAGTCGAGCAGGCTGGCTCGATAAGGATACAAGGCGTCGCGCAAAACGAGAAAGCGCGCCGCGTCGGCCTCGACCATTTGCCGGCGCAAGAAATCGAGCTGGCCGTCGTCGGAGGGCAACAGCGCCAGGCTGGCGTGCAGGCGTTGCCGACCGCCGGTTTCAGGGTTGTCGATGAGAGCGGCCAGCCGCGGCTCAACCAGCAAGCGATAGCGATTGAGCTGCTCGACGATATGGGGCACGTCCTTCGTGTCGGCGCCGGCCAGCCGGTCGACCAACTCGCCGGCGCGCTGCCAGGCCATACCTCCCGTCACGGCTAAACCGAGCATCGTCGTCAGCAGCAACACCAAGGCGGCGCGCCGCAGATAATAGCGGCTGGCGCCGCGCATCATCCGCCGCTCGACCTCGTTCCAGCGGCGGCGGCTGGTCGCGAGCTGGATATTGAGCCATTCCAAGGCGGTGGGAAAGTGTCTTTGACTCGGGCGAACATGCCACCAGGCGGCGCGCTCCGACAAACAGAGCTCGGCCCGCCCGCGCCGTGTTTCCCGCTGCTTGCGCGTCAACCAGGCACGCAACGAGGGAACCAGGTAGTCGTGGGTTAGTTGATAACAACGCGCGGTTTCCGGCGCGTCGCCGGCGAGAGCCTGGCTACCGCCGTCGATGGGACTGATCAAGTGCAATTTGGCGTCGAGCAGGGCCAGCAGCGATTCAAAGTCTCGCGGCCGGTGCGAGTAGCCGCATCGCTCGCGCAACTCGGCATCGGTGCGCAGGTGGCCTTTGATTTCCACTCCTTCTTCGGGCAACAGCGCCCGCAGCACCACTCGGGCGGCCGCCGCGTGCAAGCGATGGCCGGGCGGCGCCGACCCACGAGCGAACACGTCTTCCAGAAACGCTTCGCCAATGCCCTCCAACCCGCCGGCCTGACTGAGAAACGCGAGTGACCAGGGCTTGTCTTTGACCATTTCCGCGAACAAGGCCAGCCGCACGCAAACGATCTTGTGGTCTTGCGAGAGGCTGGCCACGGCCTGGTCAAGAAAGGCATTCTGATCGCGGGTCCATTCGGCGGAGTCTTCCGCCAGGGCGCCGTAGGCTTGCCCGAAAGCGGCCAGCACGCTGCGAGCATGCCGCGGGTCGAACAGGTCGACGAGGGCGCTGTTGTGGTCTTCGAGAATCGGAATCTCCAGCTCGCGCATGAAGCGGTTGGCCGCCAGCCAGAAGTCGTCGCGGATGAGCAGCAGGCACTGCGTCTGGCCACCGTCGCACTGCCGCAACGCGCGGGTCAGGTCGCTTTCGCCGTAGTCGACGCCGGCATGCAGCCATTGTTCGAACTGGTCGAGAACGACTAAAAGTTTCTTGCCGGGCGGCAGAACGCCGCCGCGGCGCAAGACGGAAAAGGCGTCGAAAAGGTTGGCGCGCGTCGCCAGGGAGGGAAAACGCCGCTGGAGCGAGCGCAGCAAGCGGCCCTCGGTATCGTCCGTGCAAGCTTCGAGCGAGAGCACCACGACGTGCTCGGCCAAGCGCGGCAGAACTCCCGCCTTCAGCAGCGACGACTTGCCGCAGCCCGACGGTCCATACAACAGGCCAACGGCGAACGTATCGGTGTCGCGGCTCTCGATGCGGCGCCGCCAGAACTGGATGCTCCGCGGCAAGCCTTCGCGGTCGCGCGGGCCGGGCAGCAAACCGAGAAAAAAGTCGGCGTCTTCGGCCGCGAACGACCGCAGTCCCTTGGGAACCACGCGCGCCCCAACCGGGGCGGCGTAGCCGGCCGGCGACGGCAAATTGAACGTCGCTTCCGCGGCGGGGGCATGCTTGGGCGGCGGCGCCGCGGCGGCGGCACCGTTCAAAAATCGCCGCAGGTCGCCGGCCATTTTCTGGCCGCTTTCGAACCGGTCGGCGGCGCGCTTCGACATCGCCCGCAGGCAAACCCGTTCCAACTCGCGCGGAACTTTGCGCTCGACCTGCCGGGGCGGCCTGGGTTCCGCGATCAGAACCTGTTCGAGAATCTCCCGCCGCGTGTCGGCACGGAACGGCCGCAGGCCGGTGAGCAGCTCATAGAGCACCAGGCCCAGGCTGAACACGTCGCTGCGCGCGTCGACACGATGCCCTTCGCCGCGCGCCTGCTCGGGGCTCATATAGGCCGGCGTGCCTACCAGGGCGGGTCCCTTGCCGTAATCCTCCTCGCGCAAGGCCAGCCCGAAGTCGCTTACGTAAATCGACTCCGCCAGGTCAATCAACAGGTTCGTCGGCTTGACGTCGCGATGCACGAGCCCTTGCTCATGAGCCGAGTGAAGCGCGTCGGCGATCGTGGCGAGCCACTCGGCGGGCAGCTTTCAAGAAAGGGTTCGCATCATGCGCACGCATTCCCGCAAGTTGTTTTCGCACATCGGTTTGTTCGGCAGTGAGAAAAGCGGCAGTGAGAAAAGCGGCAGTGAGAAAAGCGGCAGCGAGAAAAGCGGCTCGCGCGGTGGACGCCGCCACAAATCGAAGTGGGGCCGCCGGCTTTCGGTCGAGTCGTTGGAAACACGGGCGCTGTTGACCGCGGTCGTTGTCAACAGTGTCAACGACGACTCCACTCCCGTCGCGGGTCAGACGACGCTCCGGGACGCGATCAACGCGATCAACGCCAGTTCCGGCGCCTCCAACAGCATCACATTTGACCCTAGCGTGTTTAACTCCGCGCGGACGATCACGCTGAGCTACGGCGCGCTCGACATTACCAACGATGTGACGATTACTGGGCCCGCTGATGGCGTGACGATCAGCGGGAACAATCAGAGCCGAGTGTTTGTTATCGGCGACGTTATCGGCGGCAATGGTAGTCACGCGCCGACTGTGGAGCTGGCCGACCTGACCGTCAGCGAGGGCTACGACCGGAACCTGGGTGGCGGAATCTTCGTCGGCAGCGGCAGCTCGTTGACGGTACTCGACAGCACCATTCGCGATAACAGGGCGCCTGGTGACGGCGGCGGTGGCCTCTACAACTACTATGGCAAGGTGGCGCTCACCAACTGCACCTTGACCGGTAATGTTGCCTTTGATGGCGGCGCCATCAAAGATTACTCTGGGGCCACGGTTGAGACGATGCTGAACAACTGCACTGTGGTTGGAAATACGGCCTATGATGGTGGCGGCGGCATCGACTCCTACGGCAGCGTTGTCTTGAACAACACCATCGTCGCCAACAACATCAGTTCGACGACGCCGACCTATAGCTTTTACCTTCAAGGCCCCGGCACGGTCACCGGCAGTAACGACCTGGTGTATGACAGCGGCAACGGTGGCGCTTCATCACGCGCGGCTCTCATCAACAGCACGTCCAACGCCGCCAATCCGCTGCTGGGGATCCTGGGCAACTACGGCGGATCGACGGAGACCATTCCGCTGCTGGCCGGCAGCCCGGCGATCGGCGCCGGCAACAACACCTTGATTCCCAGCGGCGTGACGACCGATCAGCGCGGGCTGCCGCGCGTCGTGGGCGCGAACGTCGATCTGGGCGCCTTCGAGTTGCAAAACCCGGAAAGCACGCTCCCAGTCGTGACCATCGCCGGCCCCAGCGGTTCACCGGTCTACGGTCAGCAAGAGACGTTCACGGCGGCCGTGACTTTCAACGGCGCGCCGTTGACCGGCACCGTCAACTTCCTCGATGGAAGCACCGTGTTGGCCCGCAACGTGTCGCTCGACGCCACCGGTCACGCCACCTTCAAGACCAGCAACCTGGCGGCTGGTTCGCACACGATCACCGCCCACTATAACGGCGCCTTTGGATTCGGCCCGAGCGATACTGCCGCGGGCGCGGGTGTTACGGTGAGCCCCTACGCCTTCACGTACACCATCGGCAACGACGGCCAGAGCTACGGCAGCCCGGCCAAGCTCGCAAAGGATCTGCCCGCCACAATCAGCACGGGAATCAACGGCGACACGCTCGACATCGCGTACGCCAGCAGCGGCGACACGGCAACGGCCAATGTCAATGTCGGCGGCTATGCGATCACCGGCTCGCTCTCGAACGGATCGGGCTTGTTATCCAATTATACCGTCACGTTGAACAACGGCACGCTGACGGTGAGCCCCTACGCCTTCACGTACACCGTCGGCAACGACAGCCAGACCTACGGCAGCCTAGCCAATCTCGCAAAGGATCTGCCCGCCACTATCAGCACGGGAATCAACGGCGAGACGCTCGACATCGCCTACGCCAGCAACGGCGACGCGGCAACGGCCCATGTCGGCGGCTATGCGATCACCGGCTCGCTCTCGAACGGATCGGGCTTGTTATCCAATTATACCGTCACGTTGAACAACGGCACGCTGACGGTGAACCCCTACGCCTTCACGTACACCGTCGGCAGCGACAGCCAGGCCGAGGGCATTCCAGCGAATCTGACTGCCGACCTGCCCGGCGCCGTCAGCACGGGGGTAAACGGCCAGACCCTCAACCTGGCTTACTCCAGCACGGGCGACACGGCGGCGGCCCAAGCAGGGCAATATTCCATAACGGGGATGCTCTCGAATGGCACCGGTCTGCTCTCGAACTACAATGTGATGTTGAAGAGCGGCACTCTGACGGTCGAAGGCCCAGGCGCTCACGTCGTTGGAGACGTTCTTTACCTCGTCGGTGGCAACACGAACGATCGGGTACACATCCGGCCGATTGGCGCGAGCGACACCGGGTTGACGGGCATTCAGGTCGACGCTCGCCTGAACGGGATCCACATCGACCACCAAGTCTACGGCGGCGATCCGAGCAGCCCCATCAGCACCATTTATGTCTCCGGCTTCGGCGGCAACGACAAGATCAACTTCGACCCCCGCCTGACGATTACCGCCGTGATCGTCGAGGGCGACGGCCACGACCGCGTGCGTCTCGGCGGTGGAAACAACACCGTCACGCTAGGTGGCGGAAACGACAACGTGCGGGCTGGCGACGGCAACAACACCGTCACGGTCGGCGGCGGCCACGACCACATCCGCCTCGGCGACGGCAACAACTCCGTCACGGTGCTCGGCGCCGCGCTCAGCGCCCAATCAAATCACGACGGGAGCCACAGGGGACATGGGGGCGACGGGGGAGATGGCGGCGACGGGGGAGATGGCGGCACCCTTCAGCTCGGCGACGGCAACAACACCGTCAGCGCCGGCGACGGCAACGTCAACATCAACGCCGGCTCTGGAAATAACACCATCCTGGCCGGCAACGGCGACAACATCCTCATTGATGGCACTGCGCAGGGGACAAACGGCGACACGCTGGCACAGGTTCTCCAACTGTGGATCAACGATATCGCCAACCATGTTTCGGCCGCCACGATCGCCGGCGACCTAAGCAACCATCTTGCGATCCAAGACAACTCATCGAGTCCCAACACACTGCATGCGGGGAGAGGCTTTGACGCGTTCTTCGCCACCTACGGCAAAGACCACATCAACGATAGGCCTGGCGACCTGCTGAACGGCGCAGTCGTCACCCGCCGACACTAACCAGCGGCGCAAGCCGCGGGGGTCCGTGGCGTTCCACGAAACAGGCAGGGTCATTTTCCAAAACGCCACGCGCGAATGTTGCGCAGCAACGCTCGTGCAAAACAAAACGGCAGCGAAGCGAAAAAAAACGATCTCCGATAACCCCATGACGTCTGAGCGAGCCGCGAAAGCGGCATCCAATCGCCTCCGCACCCTTCGCCTTACCCCACGCGCATTTGGATCGCCTGGGAGGGGTTTCGGAGTCGTTTTTTTTCGCGCAGCGCCGAGGTGCCGGTGGGTCCGCGCGGCTGGGCGGCACGTAGCGCGTTGCGCCGCTGACACGGCTTTCTTCGCATCGCTCTTTTTTCTTGCTCCCGTTGCTTCGCAACGCTCGTGCAAAACGAAACGCCAGCGAAGCGAACAAAAACGATCTCCGATAACCCCATGACGTCTGAGCGAGCCGCGAAAGCGGCATCCAATTGCCTCGGCACCCTTCGCCTTACCCCACGCGCATTTGGATCGCCTGGGAGGGGTTTCGGAGTCGTTTTTTCGCGCAGCGCCGAGGTGCCGGTGGGTCCGCGCGGCTGGGCGGCACGTAGCGCGTTGCGCCGCTGACACCGCTTTCGCCGCTAACGCGGATCGCCCGCTAGAGCCTGTGACATCGCCGCGTTAGAAACGTGCTGACCGCCTCACGCCGGCGTTAGGTACATTAACAAACTCCTAGAGGTGGACGCGGAACGCGCCAACAAACTTTCGTCGAAGAACGCGCCGCCGTTGGCCAAAGCTTGACGAGGAGATCGAGCCGGAGCGAGTCTCAAACAAGGTGAGTGGCGTAAAGGCGGTCAGCATTGCGGCAGTGTACAAAAAAACCCGTCAAGCGCAGTTTTGAAACAAATTTTCGGCGCCGCGTCAGGCGACCACGTCGCCGCGCCGTGGCAGCGTGGCGACAGCGCCACGTTGCCGGCCACGGCGCGGATAAACGCGACTCCAAATCCCCCTAAAAACGGAGATCCAAAAAAACGTGTGGCGCGGCGAAGGGGGCGCGAGGACACGCCGCCGCTTTCGCGGCTTGCTCCGACGTCGTGGGGATGTCGAAGATCGCGTTTATCCGCGTCTTCGCCCGCGATCGGCACGTCCGTCCACATTGAACCTATATTCATATGGACGGTTGGTCTCTGAACCATTGGTTGCTAACGCGGCTTGCTCTCCGTCGTGGGGATATCGGAGATCGGTTTTCTTCGCTTCGCTCTTTTTTCTTGCTCCCGTCGCACCTCCTCGGCGGCGACGACGGGCCCGGCGAGAACCGCGGCAAGCAGGTTGTGGGTGATCGTTCGCACGCGCTCGTCGGGACCGTGCGGACGGGACCAATGCGACCACGGCAGCGTGTGGCCGGGCGGCGACGACAGCCCCTGGCACCAGAAGATGGTCGAGGCATTGAAGACGAAATTCCCCTTCGGGCCGGGATAGATCGTGGCCGTCCACTGCTGAGGGTTCTCGCCTCCCTGCCAGGCGGTGCCGGCGGCCACGACTTCCAGCCCAGGAATGTCCGCCGGTTGGCCGTGGTATTCCCAGCCGATCAGACCTGGGATTCGGTCCCCTTTCTTCACGCCCGTGCCGGCGAACACCCAATGTTCCGGCTTGGTAATGATCCAGTCGCCGCCGCCGTTCACCGGCTCGATGTTCCGCGCGCCCATCAACAAACCCTCGTCGGGTCCGTGTTCGGGAAATGGTCCATCCTTCTTCAACCGCAGCAGGGCGTAGTCGTTGTCGGCGCCGTAGGGTCCGCCGCGAAAGATGACGCGGTTCGCTCGCCCGTCGCCGCCGGCGCGGAACGGCGTGACCCAGCAGACGGCGTTGCCGGAGAGAAACAGCAGATTCACGCCGGCATCGCGCATGGTTTCGACGCTGCGAAACTGCCGAAGATCCCAGTATTCATCGTGTCCGACGCTGATGAACGATTTGCACTTCAACCCGCGCTCGGGCGAAAGCATGTCGCTGTTGGAGCAATACGTCACGTCGTAGCCGTGCTGTTCGAGCCAATAGGCCAGCGGGAATTCCAGCGGCAAGAACTCGCCCGACCCGACCGTCAACGGATCGTTCACCACGCCGGTGAATTGCGCCTCGCGGCCGTAAGGCCGGTCGAAGCTGACGTCGGCCCAGGGGCCTTCAGTCCCTTTCGGGTGCGTGTAGACCGAATAGTCGTTCGGCCAGCGGTTGTAGGCTTGCCAGGTATTATCGGAACATTGAAACAGAACGTCGGCCGGCCGGTCGTCGCGAACGATGAACACCACGTAACTCTGCCAATAGGGCCGCGCGTCGCCTTCAGGCAGCGTCGTGAGTCGGCCGAGATAGACGCCGCTCAGCCAATCCTTGGGGATGGTCAGCCGGGTCGACGGCCGCCACTGGCATTCGTGGATGTTTTTCTCGCCGGGTTCGGGCGTAGGCTGAGGCTTTCCCGCGAACGGCCCAAGCTTCAACATGGACCTGGCGCCGCGCCCGCCGTAGTAGCCCGTGCGGAAGATTTCGATCTCGAAGGGCTCGGCCGGGCTTGTCGAGACCAGGATCTCGATCGTCTCACCCGCCTTGACGCTCTGCTTGGAGCAATAGCCTTCGATCCACGGCGAGCGAAAACCGCCGCCGTCGACCCGCACCCGAGTCAATTGCCAGTCGGCGCCGCCCGGCTTGCCGTTCTCCCGCTCAATGAGCTTCGACCGCGATTCGTCCGCCAGGGCCGCCCCAAGCAACGACTGCCCGCCGCATGCCAACCCCACCAGTACGAGCGCCCGCCGGACGCCCCTGCCCGCGGGAAATGGATTGCGAAGGA
The DNA here is from genome assembly GCA_035531595.1 of Pirellulales bacterium. GTDB lineage: Bacteria > Planctomycetota > Planctomycetia > Pirellulales > JAICIG01 > DATKSN01. The sequence continues at coordinate 16,923 of DATKSN010000049.1, forward strand.
ACGCCTGGCAAGTCGGGTACGGAATCATGTATACCTACATACGCAAGGAAAGGCACTGTGGCCGCGGCCGGCTTCGACACGAACCCGCGGCGCAAGCAAGGAGCGTAACCACCGGCCTTACTTGCGCCGCGGGTTGGTGTGCGGACTTCCGAATGCCTCATTCACGGCCGCGTTCAGTATATATACGATTTATGCAAAGCGGGTGCAAGCAAACTTGCGATGGAAACAGATCGCACTGGACGATCTTGCGGCTCTTTGGATCTCCGCGAACTCCAGCGACCGGCGGCGAATCACGGACGCAACGCGGATTCTGGAACGGCAGTTGCGAATCGATGCACACTAGCAAGGTAAATCTCGGCCCCTCTTACCGGTTGATGAACCGCGACCATGCCCCACCCGTTTGACGCGACGCTCAAGGATTTGGTTCGACGCTACCCGAACGACTGGTTGGCTGGCCTGGAATTGGACGCCAACGCTCCCGTTCGACCGCTGGACGTCGATCTATCCACCGTATCGGCCCAATGCGACACGGTGCTGGGGCTTGGTGAACCGCTTTCGAGTTTGGTGAATCTTGAATTCCAAAGTAGCCGTGATCTATCGCTTCCGCGTCGGCTCTTGGTGTATAATTGCTTATTGCACCAGCGGTTCGAGATGCCTGTACATAGCGCCGTCGTGCTGTTGCGCCGGCAAGCGGACGACGCGGGCTTGAACGGGTCGTTGCATTATGAAACACAGCCCGGCCGCGCTGGCTTGGAGTTTCGCTTTGAGGTGGTGAGGATATGGGAACGTCCAATCGCCGCCTTACTGAGCGGAGGCCTTGGCATGCTGCCGTTGGCCCCACTCGGCGAGTTACCCAAAGGCGATTCGCTGGAACTCTCGTTGTCGTCGGTGATTCGGCGAATCGAAGAGCGGTTGGCCGCGGAGGTCGCTCCGTCCGACGCGAAGCGGCTGCTCATGGCGGCCTTGGTGCTGACCGGGATGCGTCTCCCGCGATCATCGGCCTTACGACTGAACCTGGAGGCTTTTAGTATGGTTGACCTTCGTGATTCCACGACGTACCAGCTCATTCTTGAGGAGTGCCAAGCCACCGCAATGGCCACCGCAATGGCCACCGCAATGGCCACGGCAATGGCCACGGCAATGCCAACCGCAATGTGCAACGTGCTCCTGCGAATGGGTGGCAAGCGATTGGGAACTCCAAGTGGCGACGAACGACATAGCTTGGAAAAGATCACTGACATCGCTCGGCTGGAGCGGATGAGTGATCAGTTGCTCGAAGCCGCGACCTGGCAGGAGTTGTTGGCCATACCTTGACGAATTTCCCCATTCCGACAACGTACGGCTCTTGATCTCGCGGCTACGCCGATCAGATCGCCCCGCCGAACAGCGCCCGTATGGGCCGTCCGTCGGCGACGCGATAGGGCCGGCCCAACGCATCGTGGATCTCGGTGCCGGCATCGATGCCAAAAAGCGCGAAGATCGTGGCCGCCAGATCGCCGGGCGTGACGGGGTCGAGATCGGGATAGGCGCCCAGCTTGTCGCTGGCGCCGTACACGGCGCCGCCGGTAACACCGCCACCGGCCAACACGACCGTGTAGCAGTCGGGCCAATGGTCCCGGCCGCCGGAACGGTTGATGCGCGGCGTGCGGCCGAATTCGGCCAACGCCACGACCAGCGTCGAGTCCAATAGCCCGCGCGCGTCGAGGTCTTCGATCAATGCCGAAAAGGCTTGGTCGGCCGGCGGCAAGAGGTCGTTTTTCAATCGCGGGAAGTTGTCTTGATGGCTGTCCCAGTTGGCCAACTGGCCGTTCGTGATCTTGTCGTGGACGTTCACGAACTGCACGCCCGATTCGACCAGCCGCCGGGCCAAGAGCAGGCTTTGCCCGAGCGTGGTCCGGCCGTAACGGTCGCGCAGCGCCGCCGTCTCGGGCACGAGGTCGAAGGCCCGGCGCACTTCGTCGGAACGCAACAGGTTGAACGCCCGCTCTTGAAACACGTTCATCGACCGGGGACCGGCTTGCTCGGCGTCGGCCGAGCCGCCGACATGGGCCAACAGCTCGCGCCGGCCCTCGAGCCGCGCCGCGGGCAGATCGGAGGGCAACTCCAACTCGCTCACGCGGAAATCGGCCGCGCTGGGATCCCGCGTCACCTGCAACGGGTTGTAGACCAGGCCGAGGAAGCCGGAGGTCTGGCCAGGCAACATCACGACGTTGTACATCACATGTGGCAGGGCCACATGCGCCGGTGCCGCGCGGCCGGCCGACAGGCGGCTGAGCGCCGCGCCGTAACAGGGGAAATCGACCGTCGGATCGTTCGATAGCAACTCCAGGTCTCCCTTGACCGGCGTTCGGCCGCACAGCGCCTCGACGGCGCCCGAATTATGGTTCCGCATCGAATGGTGAAAGCTTCGCACCAACGCCAGTTTGTGCATCCAGGGGGCCGTCTTCGGCAGGTGCTCGCAAACGCGCAAGCCCGGCACGCTGCTCGCGATCGACTGGAACTCGCCCCGAACCTCGGCCGGCGCGGCGGGCTTCATGTCGTACGTGTCGATGTGGCTTGGACCACCATAATAGAAGACGACAATGCACGACTTGATCCGCCCTTGCCGCGCCGCGGGCAACGCGGCGGCCGCGGCCGCCTGGGCCTCATAGAGCTTCGGCAGACCCAGGCCGAAGCAGCCCAGCCCGCCAAGCTGCAAGAATCGGCGGCGGCTCGATGGCGAGTCGCACCACACGTCATTTCGGTTTCGGCGAGTCATGGCTTCTTCCGCTACACGTTGTCGGAATTCTCATGAATTCCGCGACACTTTACGCGCGATCAATTCAAACCGGGAATCGGATCGCCATAATATATGTTGTGCGGCCGCCGCAGGTCGTCGTGCCAAACGGCGGTCGATGGAATGCCGAGCGAGTGATAGATCGTCGCGGCCATGTTTTCAGGCGACTGCGGGTGCGTGGCGGGAAAGGCGCCGATCTTGTCGGACGAGCCGATCGCCCGGCCCCCCTCCACGCCGCCGCCGGCGAAGAACACCGTTTGCAACGCGCCCCAGTGGTCGCGGCCGGGCAGCTTGTAAAACTGCGACAGGTGCGAAATCTTCGGCGTGCGACCAAACTCGCCAGCCATCACGATCAACGTGCTCTCGAGCATGCCGCCGGCCTGCAAGTCGTCGAGCAAGGCCGAAAGGGCCCTGTCGGTGGGCGGAAAAAGCTTTTCCTTCAGATGCGGAAACGCTTCGCCGTGGGTATCCCACGACTCGTTGTTGCCCAGATTGACCTGCACCAGGTTCACTCCGGCCTCGACGAGCCGCCGTGCCATCAACAGCGACCAGCCGAAGCTGTTGCGGCCGTAACGATCTTGCGTGGCGTCGTCGGCGCGGGTCACGTCGAAGGCCCAACGGACTTTGGGATCGGCCAAGAGCGAAATCGCCCCCTGGCGGAAGCGGTCGAAGTGAGCGGTCTGGGCGAATCGTTCGAGCTGGCTCCGCTGGTGGTCGAGTTGGGCCAGCAGGTTGAGCCTGCCGTCGAAGCGGCCCTGGGCCATTCCCTCGGGCAAGCTCAGGTTCGGCGCCTGAAATAGCCGGCTGTCGGGCTGGCCCCGTTGCTGATGATCGAACTGGAATTGCGGGTAGGCGCCGTAGGAGGTCGAGTGGAACGGAGAGGCATCGACGAACCAGGGATCGCGGCGCTGGCCCATGATGCCGGCGAACTGGCCTGGGATGATGCGTCCCGAATAATGGATCAGCCGTTCGGGCAGAACCACGGCCGGGGGCAAGTTGTTCCGGGGCGGAGTGGCATCGCCGGCCACGGAGGCGATGGCCGGCCAATCGGTGGGGCGTGGCTTGCCGGGGTCGAAGCCGGGCGGCATTTCGCTACGGCCGCCGAGCATGATGGCGTGCCCGGCCGAGTGGTCGTTCGAGCGGTGCGTCAGCGAGCGGCAGAGGCTCCAGAGTTGGCTCCGCTGGGCCAAGAGCGGCAAGTGCTCACAAATCTGAAGACCTGGCGTTCTGGTGGCGATCGGCTTGAACTCGCCGCGAATCGTGTCCGGGGCGCCGGGCTTCATATCGAAACTGTCGTGCTGGCCAAGCCCGCCGGAAAGAAAGATGTAAATGCACGCCCGCGCCGGCGCGACGCGGCCCGGCAAACTGCCGTCGGGCGCGGCGGCCGCGCGCAGCGCGTCGAGATGGTTGATGCCCAGCCCCAACAAGCTCATCGAGCCGGCCTGAATCGCCGTGCGGCGCGTGACGAGTGGGTGTCGAGGCGGAGCGAATGCGGCGTTCATCATGTACCAGGCGGGCAGGCGGGTAGACCCATCGAAGGCCACTTATCACTCTAACGCCCTGCGGTGCCTGAGGCAACGTGTTCGTATTTCCTTGTGGTCCTCGTTCCCACACTCCGCGTGGGAACGTGCCGGGCAAGCCGGCAGTCAAGGCACAGCACGAGCGGTTCTCGCAAGACAGTTGACGTCCGTCAACGCCGCCGACGCGGGCCAGCCGCCAGTTTTCATGGCTTAAGCCAATCAACCACGGTCAAACCGGGAATGTTGCAGAAATCCTGGACGTTGTGAGTCACGAGCGGCACGTTGTGGACCAACGCCGTTGCCGCGATGAGCAAATCCATTTCATCGACCCGCCGACCCTGGTCCATCAATGCCGCGCGGAGTTCTCCAAATTTCTCGGCCACTGGCAACGTGACGTCGAGCACTGCCGCTGCACGCAGCAGGTCATAAACGCCTTGTCGTCGAGCCGGCGGGGCCTTCAAACGCATTGTCCATGTCATCAACTCGCCGACGGTGATGGCGGAAACCTCCAAACCGCCGAAATGAAGCATGACCCGGCTCACCACCGTTGGATCATGTTTCAGGTACGCCGAGCAAATGTCCGTATCGATCAAGAAACTCATTCGGGGATCTCGCGACGGCTCGTCTTCCGCTGCTGTCGGTTCCAATCGAGAAACTCGTCCAGCCCCTTGACGTCGTCTGACCAGCTTCCCGCGGCGCGCTTCAATGCCTCGAACGGACTCACTTCGGCCCTTTGGCTCTGCGCGGCCGGCTGGACCGTCACGGTCACCGGCTGCCCGTCAGGCAAGTCGGGACGTTGCTCCAGCTCGATCGTCGTGCCGTGAACGACGCCGTTGAAAACGCTCGTGGATTCGGACATGGGAAGTCTCCTTTGCGCCGCACCGGAAGATCACATCTTCGTCTTAGGATGGACGATGAACGATGAAAGATCAAGGGTAAAGGGTACAAGAACCACGCCGCTAACACGGCTTGCTCTCCGGCGTGGGGATGACTTCTGGCAACAAGAACAGAAACTGCTCGGCGGCGGGGCCGGCCTTGAGCCGGTCCCAGGTGACGGCGTCGACGGCCACACGGTCGCCGCGGCGGAATGCCCGCCCTGTTTCGTCCGAGACCTCGCGGAACGGCCCTTTGTAAAGCACGATGCCTCGGAATTCCGTGACTCGAAATTCCGTGCCGCGGGATTCCGTGCCGCCCTGCCGCGGTTTCCACGACAGGATCTTGGTCTCGCGCATTTCGGCGCCCTCGTGGTGAAAACAGGGCGATGCGCCGAACTTCGAGAGGTAAATGCCCACCAGCCCCGCCGCTTCAACCTCGGCCAGCAGTTCGCGATCGACCGGCACATGTTCGACGGCCGCCGCGGGGCCTGGCAACTTCGGGGCGGCGGACAAGGCGCGGTTCGCGGTGAGCACATGGACGAGCAGTTGCCCGCCGGGACGAAGCACCCGCTGGACCTCACGCAGAATCCGCTCGCGCTCCGCGGGCGCCCACTTGGCGTTGAATGTGCCTTGCAGCAGCACTTCGTCGACACGGGCCGCGTCGGCGGCCAGGGCCGCCGGGAAGGGCTGGCCCAGCCGGTGCGACAGCGTCACGCGCTCGGGCGCCGAAGCGGCCGGCCCGTTGGCGGCCGACAGCGGGGCCAGGCCCATCGCTTCGCGCGATTGACCGGCGCCGCGGTGCTCGATGTCGCCCTCGACCACGTAGATCTCCCAGAGGGTGTCGTCCGGGTCGTGGACCCAGAACTTCGTCTGCCGCGCGTAGCAGCACTCGACCCCTTCCTCGCGCTCGGTGGCGATGCCGGCCGCTTCCAGCCGCCGTTGCGCTTCGACCAGCGCCGCCGCGTCGGCCAGGCGGAAGCCGACGTGGTTCAGCGCGCCTCCGCCACCGACCCCGTGCGGTTGCAACGAAAGGACAAGCGGAGGATCGTCGATCTCGAACTTGGCGTAATCGTCGTGGAGCTTGGCCGGCGGCACGCCGAGCAACGCTTGCAGGAACTCGACGGAACGCGCCAGGTTGCTGACGTTGAGCGAAAGGTGGAACCGCGTGCGGGCCGCGGTGGCAACGGTTGACATAGCGAGGGTCTCCCGCGTTGGTTACTGGTGGCAGAGCCTAAGCGCGTGAAGTATAGATTGTCGAAGGCAACGGCACCAGCCAGGCGGCCAGACCCAGCACCAACGCCGCCGGAGCGCCAAGGTAGAACATCGCCAGGTAGGAACCAGTCTGGTGTTGAACGCACGCCAGAAGCAACGGACCCACCGCCGAGGCGAGCACCGTGAGCATCTGGGCCGCGCCTTGGATCTTGCCGAGGTGAGCCGGGCCGAAGGCGACTCGCCATACCGTGAAGAAACTTACCGTGACGATGCCGCCCGACAGCCCCATCGTCATGGCGTAAGCGTAGAGCGCGACGCTCGTTCGCACCAGCGGCAAGGCCGCCAGCGAAGCGGCCAATAGGACCATGCCTACCGCCAGCAACCGGTTGAGATGCCAACGCGTGGCGAACCACCCGCCGAGCAAGTTGCTCGCCATGCCGGCCAGCGGGCCGACCAGCAGCACCTGCGAAAACGCCTCGACGCCGAAGCCTCGCTCTTCGAGCACCAACTGCTGGAATAACGACAGACCGGATGAAATCAGTCCGTAGGCCGACGTCGCGAGGGCGAATACCCAAAAGGTCGGAGAAACGAGCGCCTGGGCGAGCGTGTACTCGATTTCGGCGGCCGGCTCGCTGGGGCCGTCGGCTGAGTCGTGGTCCGAATCGTCCTTGACCAGCAAGAACCCCAAGGGCGCCATGCCCAAGAGCAGCAGCAGGCCGATCGCCAACCAGGCCGTCCGCCAGCCGTAGGCGACGACCGCCATCACCGCCAGCTTGCCGGCGGCGCCGAATCCCAAACCCAGCGCGATCGAGTAGACGCCCATCGCAAGCCCGATCCGCCGCCGGAACGCCTTGGCGACGATCGTCAAGCTGCAGATCGAGAGCATGCTCTGTCCAAAGCCACGAGTCAACGTCACGGCCAAAAACAGCGCCGGCCAGGTCTCGACGCCGCTCATCGTCGCGACGACGAATGCCAAAGCCAGCACCACGCCGGTGAGCACCCTTCGTGAGCCGAACCGGTCGAGCAACATTCCGCAGGGCAGGCAGAACGCCGCGCCGATCAACGTGGCCCCGAGGTTGATCTTCGCGTAAAACTCCGGCTCCAGCTTCAAGTCGGCCAATAACGGCTTGGTGACGATGCCCAGCCCGTGCGTTCGACCTGGCAATGTGGCCACCATCGCCGCCGCCGCCACGAAAACCAGGATCCAGCCGTAGGCCATTTCCGCGCCGGCCCGCGCCGGCGCTTCTTCGCCGGCCGCGACGGGCAACTCGCACCGATTGCCTTCGGCGATGCTCATGGTTCTTACCGAAAATAGAGATCCGTTTTGCCGTGGGCCGCGTACTTCGCTCGCAGCCAGTGATGGAACCGGCGGTAGTGCCGCTCGCGCAGATCGCCGCCGTCGCGTTGCGCGGTATAGCTCAGGTAGAGTTGCCGCCGCCAGCGCGAGGCGCGGTTCGGCGCCGACCGGTGCGGAGTGAAACAGCTGAAGATCGCCACGTCGCCCGGCATCAGGTCGAGCATCACCGACCGCGTTGGATCGACCCGTTCGGCGGGCACCTCGTGGTACTCGCCGTCCTCGACGGTTAGGCAGCCTTGATGGTGCTGGCCCGAGTAGACCTCGGTGCAGCCGTTCTCGGCGTCGGTCGCGTCGATGGCCACCAACACGGTGACGAAGCTGCGGGGAAAATCAGGCCAGGCGATGAAGTCCTGGTGCAGACCGTAGCCCCGCGCTCCAGGCGGCTTGAAGATCAGCTTGTCCTTGAACAGGCACGGCCTATCGCGGTAGATCGACGCCAAAGCATCGAGAATCCGCCGGTCGCCGGCCAACTGGGCGCAGAGGGGCGCGATGTCGATCACCGGATCGAACGTCTCGAACAGGCAATCGCCGCCGCGCTCGTTGGGCTGGTAGCGGCAGCGGAGGTTGTTGCCGTCGATCAAGTCGATCCGGGCGGCCAGCGCCGCGGCCTCGTCGGCCAGCGCGGCGATTTCGTCGGCCCTGAACAGACCGCGAAGCGTCAGATGGCCATCGGCCTCGTACTCACGGACTTGCTCGGTTCGCAGGGCCCATGGTTTTGGCGCGACGACGATGGCTTGCGTCATGGAAGTTTCTCACTTTCAACGTGTCGGGGTGCTGTAGGGAACGCCCTCCGTGGCGTTCCGTGAAGCGGGTGCGACGGCTTGTCGCCTTTCGCTCCGCGAATGCACGCGAAAGCATGCCCTTTCGCGGAGCGAAAGGCGACAGACGGGGTCCGTCACGGCATGCGCCTGCGATTCAACTACCCACTGTGCCCCAATTCAACGGCGAAACGGATAAGCCGGTACGTTATTTCACGGGAGTTCCCTAATGTCGCCTTTCGCTCCGCGAAAGCATGCCCTTTCGCGTAGCGAAAGGCGACAGACAGGGTCCGTCACGGCATGCGCCTGCGATTCAACTACCCGCCGGTTAAATACTGTGCCCCAATTCAACGGCGAAACGGATAAGCCGGTACGTTATTTCACGGGAGTTCCCCTCCAAAGTCGGCGTCGCTAAAAGTCGGTGATCGCCTCCTGGCTCGCGCGGGTCGAAATTCCATTCCAGATGCGGAAGTTGACGTCGTTGCTGACGAACCGGCCCGAACCGTCGGCGAAGCCGATGTTCACGCCCTGCGGGTGCCAACTGCGAGCGGTTCGCCAACCGGTGTCGGTGTATTGGGTCGTTGGGTCATATCCGACGCAGTCGAGCAACGGAGAATTGGGGGTATAGGCGTGGTTATAGAGCGTGCAGCGGATTTCGCCGTTGGCCCATGCGAAACCGCGCGGGTCGGAGACGTTGTACGTCGTCGCGGCGGCGCAATTAGCGACGTTGATCGGCGACCCTCCCACGAAAGCGTAGATCGTGTTGGGATCGGGGGGCGTGCCGACGGTCGACTCGCCCAGAATACTCTCGGAGAAGGCGGCCGTCGTGCTGGTGCCGTCGCGGATTTCCGCGAAGCTGACGCGGGAGTTCATGAAGAACAGGCCGTCGGTGTTGTATTCGCTGCCGCCGTTCAAGCCCGAACCCATGTTCCCGGCGTAGTTCGTCGGTCCAAAAATCACGCCCAGGTAGTCGGTCACCGGCCGCCCTTTGTCACTGGGGCAGAGGAAGCCGGGGAGGATCACCGATACGCCCGCGACGTTGGCCGGAAATACCTGGTATCCCTGGTTCGGGCCGCCGTAGAGCGGCAGATTGAAATTGATCAAGTTGTGGACCGCCAACTGTTCCATGAAAGGGGTCATCTGCGCCAGGGCCGACCAGCGGTAGAAGTTCCGCGGAACCGTTGGATCGGCGCCATAGACCGCCGAAACCGAACCGGCGGGAAACACCTTGTACTGGTCGGCATAGTTTTGCAGGGCGATGCCGAGTTGTTTGAGGTTGTTCAAGCACTGCGTGCGCCGTCCGGCCTCGCGGGCCGCCTGCACGGCGGGCAGCAACAGCGCGACCAGGATGCCGATGACGGCGATGACCACCAACAATTCGATCAGCGTAAAGCCGCGCGGCGCGAAGTCGGTTTTCTTCCGACGTCGATGGCGTTTCATGTCGGAACCTCCAGAAGGCTGAATACTATTACGATCTTACGATCGTAAGAATATGGCCGCCGACGGGATGCCGTCAAGGGGGTTATGACGGGAGCCCCGCGTGCTCTCAAGCGGAAGTTGCGTCGTCTCGCTCCGCGATGGTGGCTGGGGCAGAGCCTAAGCGATGCCCCGGTCGCTATCTAGCCGGGATTATTCATGGTCCGGGGAGGAGCTCGCGCACTGTGCTGTAGCAGAATTCGCAAGAATTCTGGCGTAACTCGCGTCCACGGCCCTGACTTCTTGCGAAGCCAGCTACGGAACCATGAATCATCCGGGCTAGCCGGGGCATCGCTTAGGCTCTGCCACCAGCCACCGCTTTCTCGTGGCAAAATGTCTCATTGTCGGCGGCGCCTTGAACCCAGGGCGCTGCGCCGGCGATGCGCCCTGGGCTGTCGCGTCAGGCCCCGTTGAGCGGAAAGCGAAATCCGCCGAAGGCGGATTGGGGCGATTGGGGCCGCCCCCTCTTGCCTGCCAAAATGGACATGCGTATTATTTGTAATGGGATCCGGCCTTGCTTGCGCCGCGGGTTAGTGCGGGGGGCGTGGGAACCATGAATCATCCTGGCAAGCGGTGCTGTCGGCCCGGATCACCGGGTGGTAACGACCGTCGCCGCCCTTCCCTATCCTGTTCCTCCTGTAAATCCTGTCTTAAATTCCGCTTCGATCCATGCCGCGGCGAATGTAGCGGCAGCCAAGCTAACTAAGAGACGATCCGAAAACCGCCGGGCAGGCGGGACGCCTACACCACAAGGGCGGTTTGGGGATCGGCTCCAAGCGAAGCCGCAGTCTCCTGCCTTGATGCGGAACCGCGCCTCCCGCCTAATTCCTATGTCGTTCCCTGACAATACATTAGATACAATAACAGTGATGTATAAAAATGCGCTTGACTTCCGCAAAGGACATCCGTATACTTGCCCTTGGCGGGGCGATAGTCGTTAGGTTCCCCACTCCCCTAACGCCTAACAAACAGGGGGCTAACGCAGGGCCAGCGCTCACTAAGTCGTTATTCCAGTGAGGGTTTCGACGAGGAATTCGTCGTTCCATCCGCAGGAACGGCGTTTCATGACCAAGCTGTCTTTGCCTGGATGTTGTTTCAATAGGGATAACGTGAACCGATTCAG
>DATKSN010000050.1:0-29526 GCA_035531595.1 Pirellulales bacterium
TCTTTCCCGACACGGCCGTGCTGATGGTCTCGGGTGAGGGCGACACCTCCGACGCGATCCGAGCGTTGACGCGAGGCGCGTTCGCGTTTCTTACGAAGCCCGCCGAGCGGTGCGAACTCCTGGTGCAGGTGCGAAACGGCCTCGAACGGCGGCGATTGGCGATCGAGAATCGAGAATACCTGTGCGACCTCGAAGCCAAAGTACGAGATCAGACTCGCACCGCCCACGAGGCCTGCGAGGAAACGGTTCGTCGATTGGTCAAGGCGTCGCACTACCGCGACGACGAAACGGGGGCGCATATCCAGCGCACCGGCTGGTGCAGCGAATTGCTGGCGGCGACGGCGGACTGGAGTTCGGAGTCGACCGAGCAGATTCGTCTGGCGGCGCCGATGCACGACATCGGCAAGATCGGCATCCCCGACGCGATCCTGTGTAAGCCGGGCAAGCTCACGCCCGACGAGACCGCGGTCATGCGAACGCACACCGTCCTGGGCGCCAAGATGCTCGCCGGATCGACGTCGCCCGTGCTCCGCATGGCGCGGGAAATCGCCTTGAGCCACCATGAGCGTTGGGACGGCGGAGGGTATCCGGCGGGGCTGGCTGGAACGGAAATCCCCGCGGCGGCCCGTATCGTGGCCATCGTCGACGTTTTCGACGCCCTGTCACACGACCGCGTCTACCGTCCGGCGTTTCCTGAAGCGGAGGTCTTGAGACTCATGCGCGAAGGTAGGGGCAGCCACTTCGATCCGCGCCTGCTCGACATCTTCCTGTCACAACTTCCGGAGATGCGCGCCATTGCCCGGGCCGTGCCCGACGACGACACGGAAGAGGTGGTGCGCTCATGGTCCGAGAGCAACCTGGCTCCGCCTCCTTCGTCGGTCGTGCCGTCCGCCGGGTTGGTTTCCACCAGTCAAGGAGTACCGGTTCGATGAGCGAACGCACGTACCAGGTTCTGGTGGTCGAGGACGAGCCGGCCTTGCGGCTGCTGACGATGTGCGAGCTGTCGCGGCGCGGCTTCGCTTGCGATGCGGCGCGTGACGGGATGCATGCGTTGGAGTTGGCCACGCAGAAACACTACGACGCCGTGGTGAGCGACTTCCGCATGCCGCGGATGAGCGGTCACTCGCTGGCGATCGAGCTGTTGGGCCGCGAGGACCGGCCGGTGATCGTGCTGTTGACCGGAGTCATGGAACCGAGCCAAGCCGTGGAGCTGATTGCGGGGGGTGTCGACGACATCCTATTCAAGCCGTTCGACCACGGGTTGCTGGCGGCCAAACTGCGGGCTTTGGTCGAGCGCCGCGCCGCGCTCTCCGCGTCCGGCGCCTGCCGCGGCCGCGGTTGACCGCGTGGCCTCCGCCCGGCGAACGTCGAGCGGCTGCTTTCCGAGGAGCTTGACTCTTAGGCGAACGAGCGTAAAATGAGCAGTGGAATGGTTGGACTCGTTTCGTCCACTAGACCTTAAGTAGCGTTTGGGCGCGAACCGATAAGTGCTTTGATCCGTACGCTGTTTGCGGATCACTGTTTGCGGATCACTGTTTGCGGATCAACAGGGCCGAGCGAAAAAACTGCGAAATGGGAAAGCCGCCGTGAACGTGCTTGGAAAGCGATGCTCGTCTTGGGTCGTCTGGGGGATGATTCCCCTGGCGGTCTGGGGCGGTATGCCCAGCACCGCTTGTGTTTGCGCCAACGGTCGCATCAAGCTTTTTTGCGGCCATCGCTGTGGCGCGGACCATCACCACGGAGGGCCGGCTCTCGCTAACTCATACGATGGGCACAGCAACCCATACGAGGGGCACCGTTCAGACGATGGGTATCGTCAAGCGTGCTGCTGTGGCGAGGTACGCGATGAGCAGGTTGCTCGTAGCGAGGGAGCGCAAGAGTACGATTGCTGCAATTCGGAAGTCGTCGGCGGTCTGCCGGGTCAAGGAGTTTCGTCGCGCGGCGGCTGCACACCGATTGGATCGCTCGTGGCCACTTTGCCCAGCGAGGTGAAGGCGCCGGCGCCTGTCGAGAAGTCGCCGGCGACGCCGCAGGTCGCGACGGGCCTGTTTCATGGCGGCTATTTGACCGCCTCCCCTTCGTCGTTCGACTCCGATACGGGTCCGCCGGTCGATCTGGTGGTGACCCTGGGCCGCTTCTTGATTTGATTCCGGCTCCTGTCGCCTTGCGCCGTCGTTTGACGCTGCGCATTGGCGCATTTCTGAACAGGCAGCTTCGCTTCGGGTCTGCTTCGTTACCCATGCGTGGCGATCGACGGATCCGAACGTACCTCGTTTGAAACTGCGAACTGAGCCGCGCGCGTTTCCGCGCGTCGGGCCGGCAGGCATGAAATCCAGTTCGCTTGAGTACCCAGTTGGCTTTGGAACATGGTCGCGTCCAAGGCATCGTTCAAACAATCCATGAAAGGAAAGTCCCATGATGAAGTTCGCTTCAATCGTCGTGGTTTGGGCCGTCACGTTGGCCGTCGGTAGCCAGGCGAGCGCCTGCGGCGGCGGCGGTGGATGCGCGGCGGGGGGGGGCGGCGGCGCCGCAGTCGCCAAAGCCGGCGGGTCGTCGGCCACAATGGCCCAGGGCCAACGCCGCGGCTACCGTCATTACTCATACCGCGCGGCGCCCGCGGCCAAGCCCGCGCCCAGCACCGCTCTGAAGGCGGCGCCGGCGCCCAGCACCGCTCGCAAGGCGGCGCCGGCCAACGCGAATCGGCAATCGGTGCGGCGCTACTCGTACGCGCCGAGCGGCTCGAACCGCTCCGCGCCTTCGCGGCGCGGCGGCGGTGGCACGTATGGGCCGGATAACTGGCGCGCCGACCGCAAGGTCTTGGGGTATTAGTTTTCAACAGCCACCGTGTACCCCGGCCCAAGACGACCTTGGCCGGGGCGCGGACGAGAAAGGCCCCGGCGGGGGCGGCCGTGCCGGGTCAGTGGGTTGGCACCAACAAGGCTGGCCCGCTCCACGGCTGCCTTCGCCAGGGCTTTGGGTAGATTTTTCCAAGGGGCGCGAAATCATACCGCACATGAACCGGTTCCCATCGATGAACGACCAATTCAACCGCCATTCGCGACTCGAGCACGAAGACGCCGAGCCGATCGACGAGGGCGGCCTGCGCGCCCCGCCCGGCTTGACGGGCTGGCGAAAAGCCTGGTGGTGGTTCGACTTCATCATCCTGGTCAAGCTGGCCCGGCTGCGATTCATCGGCATCCTGGCGGTGATCGGCGTCGTGATCACGCAATGGGACACGCTACTGGCCTACTACGATCGTTTCACGCGCCCGGCCGACGCGGCGACGGTGACCTCGGGCGACGTCGAGTGGTTTTGCCCGATGCACCCTTCGGTCATCCGCGACAACGGCAAGGAAAAATGCCCGATCTGCTTCATGCCGCTCTCCAAACGGAAGAAAGGCGACACGCACGAAGAGGCGTTGCCGCCCGGCGTGGTCAACCGGGTGCAACTCTCGCCCTACCGCGTGGTGCTGGGCGGAGTGCGGGAATGGAAAGTCGATTTCGTCACGCTGTCGAAACAAATCAACGCCGTCGGCTTCATCGAGTTCAACGAGCGCGGCGTGCGCAACGTCTCCGCCCGCGTCAAGGGACGGATTGACACGCTGTACGTCAACGAAACCGGCAAGATGGTGGAGGAGGGCGACGTGCTGGCCTCGCTCTACAGCCCGGAGTTGAACGTCACCGCCCGCAATCTGGTCGCCGCCCATCGCGCCGGTAATCAGGTGCTCGCGCAAAGCGCGCGCAGCCGGCTGGAGTTGCTGGGAATCAGCGGCGATCAAATCGACGAGATCCTCAATTCGGCCACCGCCAACACGCACCTCAAGATCCGTTCGCCCATCAGCGGCCATGTGATCAAGAAATACATCGTCGAAGGGCAGTACGTCAACGAAGGAACGCCGCTCTACGACGTGGCGGACCTTTCGACGGTCTGGATTCAGGCCCAGGTGTACGAAGACGACATCTCCTTCCTGCCGTCCGCGCTGACTGAAAAACCGCTGCCATCCGGCAGCCCCGACGCTTTGCGCGTCACGGCCACGAGCCGGGCTTTTCCCAACGAGCCGTTCCACGGCAATCTGTCATTCGTTTTTCCGCACGTCGACGAAGCGACACGCACCGTGACGATTCGCTGCGAGGTGGAAAACGTCGGGCATAAAATGCGGCCGGGCACGACGGCCAACGTCACCATTGAGGTGCCGCCCAAGGAGATTGCCATGCTTGCCAAGGCCGCGGAAGGTGATCCCGAGCGAATCGAGAAGCTCGA
Organism: Pirellulales bacterium; assembly: GCA_035531595.1. Classification (GTDB taxonomy): domain Bacteria; phylum Planctomycetota; class Planctomycetia; order Pirellulales; family JAICIG01; genus DATKSN01. Next base: position 4,261 of record DATKSN010000050.1, read on the forward strand.
CAACGGCCTCGTTTTGGCCGTGCCTGAAAGCTCCGTCATCGATACGGGAAAACAGCGGATCGTGTACCGCGAAACGCAGCCGAATGTATTCGAGGGAGTCAAGGTCGAACTGGGGCCGCGCATGACGGATCCCGAAGGAGCCATGTTTTATCCGGTTTTATCGGGGCTCAAGGCGGGCGAACGGGTCGTGACCACGGGCTCGTTCCTGGTCGATGCCGAGACCCGGCTCAATCCGGCCGCCGGTTCGATCTATTTCGGAGGCGGCGGCTCGAAGGGGGGCGGTTCGAGCGTCACGACGGTGCGCCCGTCGACGCCGGAAGATCCCGACGCCGAGATCGCGGCCGCCTTGGCCGGTCTTACGTCCGAAGATCGGGCGGTCGCCCTTGCGCAGAAGTTCTGCCCAATTTTGAAGAACAACCGGCTAGGCTCGATGGGCGCGCCGGTCAAGCTGAACATCGCGGGAGAGACGGTCTTCGTCTGCTGCGCCGGCTGCGAGGAGGAAGCCTTGGCCGATACCAAGGCCACCTTGGAAAAAGTGGCCGCTTTGAAGCAAACTTCACGCGGCCGACAATGAGACATTTTGCCACGAGAAAGCGGTGGCTGGTGGCAGAGCCTAAGCGATGCCCCGGCTAGAAAGCGACCGGGGCATCGCTTAGGCTCTGCCCCAGCCACCGTCTCTGGACGATCGTCGCGAACCCGGTGGATTATGATCGAAAAAATCATCGAAGCTTCGATCCGCAACCGCTTCCTGGTGCTCATCCTGGCGGCGGCGCTGACGGTGGCGGGCGTCTTCGCGATGTACCACACGCCGGTCGACGCCATCCCCGACCTGAGCGAAAACCAGGTGATCGTCTTCACCGATTGGATGGGCCGCAGCCCGCGCGAAATCGAAGACCAGGTGACCTATCCCCTCTCGCTCAAGCTCAAGGGGCTGGCCGGCGTGCGGGCGGTGCGATCCTCGAGCGAGTTCAACTTCTCGATGATCACGCTGATCTTCGATGACGCGATCGACTTCTATTTCGCGCGGCAACGCGTCACCGAAAAGCTCACGCAGGCCAGCACCTTCTTGCCGCCGGGAGTCGTCCCCTACATGGCGCCCGACGCGACGGCGCTGGGGCAGATCTTCTGGTACACGGTCGAAGCCGGCGCCTCCCATCCGGTCGATTCGGGCCGGCTGTGGGCCTTGAATAAATTCTACATCGCCCCGCAGCTCAACGCGGCGGCCGGCGTGGCCGATGTGGCGGTGGTGGGCGGCACGCCGCCGGAATACCAGATCGACGTCCGGCCCGAGGCCCTGCGCGCCTATGGCGTCACGCTGGGCGAACTGTATTCGGCGGTCGCCCAGAGCAACATGCCGGGCGGCGGCGGCGTGGTGCAAAAAAACAATGCCGAATACATCGTCCGCGGCGTCGGTTGGATCAAAGATAAGCAGGACATCGAAAACACGGTCATCAAGGAGGTGCAAGGGACACCGATTTACGTGAAAACCATCGGCACGGTGCAGCTGGGCACCCAGTTCCGCCGCAGTGTCTATGAAAAGGACGGCAATGAGGTGACTGGCGGCGTGGTGCTGATGCGCCACGAAGAGAATCCGCTGGCCGTGACCGACCGCGTCAAGGCGAAAATCCAGGAGATCCAGCCGGGCTTGCCCGAGGGGGTGCATATCGTCCCGGCCTACGATCGCACCCGGCTGATCCACGGGGCCATCCACACGCTGCGCGAAGTGATGTGGCACGAAATGCTGATCGCCTCGATCGCCATCCTCTTGATCTTGTCGCACCTGCGAAGCGTGTTCGTGATCTGCGTCACGCTGCCGCTGGCGGTGCTTTTTTCGTTCTTGACGATGTGGTTGCTGCGCGCCTTCGGCGTCATCGACATCCAGGCCAACATCATGTCGCTGGCCGGCATTACGATCTCGATCGGCATCCTGGTCGACCAGGCGATCGTGATGGTGGAAAACGCCACGCATGCCCTGAAAGAGCATTTTGGCGATCGCAAGGTCACGGGCGACATCCGCGAACTGGTCATTCCCGCCTGCCGCACGGTGGGGCGGCCGATTTTCTTCTCGGTGATGATCATGCTGATCACGTTCATTCCGGTGTTCATGCTCAGCGGCCGTGAGGGGAAGTATTTTCATCCGCTGGCCTTCACCAAGAGTTTCGCCCTGTTGGGGGTGGCGTTGATTTCGATCACGCTGGTGCCGGCGTTGATCCCCACGTTCATCAAGGGACGGCTGCGAAGCGAAGAAGAGAACTGGATCGTCCGCAGCTTCATCAACATTTACAAGCCGCTTTTGACCTGGGCCTTGCCGCGGCGCAACCTGGTGATGTGGATGTTCGCGGCGCTGTTGATTCTGGCTTCGGGCATGTTCCCCTTGCAGGCGATCATCGGCCAGGGCGCTTCGGAAATCGCCTGGCGGCAGACGTTTCTGGCTGTTTTCGCACTCGTCACGTCGCTGACGGTGATCTCGATCACGGGCAAGAGCGGTCCCGATTTCAAAGCATTCGTCGGCGATTGCGGGCTCGCGCTGCTGTCGCTCGCGCTGATGGCCCTCGCGGGCGGCATCGTCGGGGCCGGAAACCTGGTGGGCGCCAAGTTCGGCGCGTTCATCGTACCTCTCTGGCTCGTGGGCTCCGTCAACCTGGTCACCGTCCTCAAATGGCTCATCATCGCTTCCGCCTGCGTACCGTTGTCGGCGCTTTTCTTCGTCGCCTTCAGGACGCGGCGCCTCGTGCTCTGGCGCACGATCACGCTGGTCAGCCTGATCGTGATCGGGCTCTGGTCGTACCATTTCCCAAAAATCGGCGTGGCGTTCATGCCCGCTTTGGACGAGGGAACCACGCTCGACATGCCGATCACGGTGCCGCGCGCCAGCGTCACGCAATCGGCCGACGACCTCAAGGCCCGCGACGCGCTGCTGCGCGGCTTTCCCGAAGTCGAAAGTGTGATCGGCAAGGCCGGCCGCGCCGACACGCCCACCGATCCGGCCCCCTTGGACATGGTCGAGACGTTCGTCAACTTCCGCCCCAAGGAACTGTGGCCCAAGCGCGTGCTCAAGTTCGAAGACGCGCGCGCGCAAGTCGAAGTGGCGCTAAAAACCCTCGAAGATCAGGGCTATCTGGCCCCGATTTCCGGCGACGATCGAAACAATCTTGTGAATGACGCCACCCAAAAGGCTTTGGAACGCTTCGACGAGGAGTTGCGCGAACTGGCCTTGCTGCGCTATGAGGAGTTCAAAGAAGGGCTGGGGTCGGTGCTCACGCGCCACGCTGTGGGTGAGACCGCCCGCCGCTCGCGCGTCGCGGGCGAACTCGAATGGCCGGCCGGCGCCGACGAGACCGTCGAACTCGATGGAATCGCCCAAAAGCTTTCTCCCCAATACGGACCCTGGTTGGCCGGCAATCCGGCGCTGGAAGACGTGGCGCAGCTCAGCCAGGACGTCGGCCGCGAATTGAAAGAGCGCGGGGCCGTCGAAGACGTCGTCGGCGCCTTGGAACTCAAGGAATCGTTTCTCGGCAAGCTCGTCAGCGACGTCAGCGAGGTGCTGGGAGGCGAGCACCGCATCTTCGCGGGCGAGCTGCTCAAGGCCGTCGAGCGCGAGCGATCCGATCTTTGGCGCGACCGAGTCAAACATGTCAATTGGGAGCTCTTCGACCAGGGCGTCAAGGCGTATTGCTGGTACGTCCTGGAAGAACTGGCCAAGGCGTCGCAACAGGGGGGCCATTCAAGCGGCGCGCCGCGGCGCGCCGCGGTTGAGCAGTTCGCCGCCGCGGCCCTGCAAACCCAATTAGGCAAACGTCCGGATCGCGCGGCATTGGAACCCTTCCTGGCGCTGACGGATCAACTGACCGCGGACTTTGAAAAACGCGTCTTCTTCTGGCCGCGTCAGACCGGGCCCAAGGGTGATCTGGTCGACGACGAGATGGGGCGCGTCTTGCAGGTGCCCGGCTGGAGCAACATTTTCACGCAACCGATCATCAACCGCATCGAAATGCTCTCGACGGGGGTGCGAACCGACATTGGCGTCAAAGTGTTCGGCCCCGATCTCGATACCATCGATCGTGTCTGCAAACAGGTTGAGGCGGCCCTCAAGCCCTTGAATGGGGCCCGCGACGTGGTCGCCGCGCCCTTCATGGGCAAAGGCTATTTGCAAATCGACATCGACCGGGAAAAGGCCGCCCGCTACGGCATCTCGGTCGAGGACATCGAAAACGAAATCGAGGTCGCCTTGGCCGGAAAGGCGATCACGTACACCGTCGAGAACCGCGACCGTTTTCCGGTGCGCATTCGTTACGCTCGGGTCGAGCGCGAGGATGAAGAGAGCGTCCGCCGGCTGCTGGTCAGCGGGGGGGGCATGGCCGCCGACGGCGGGCAACGCACGGCGCGCATGGCCGAGGGCGGCGGCGACGGCGAGTCGGGCGTGACCTCCGTCGCCACCACGAATCAGGGTCACGCGACCACCCCCGGCCACGCCGCGCGCGGCAAGCCGCTCATTCCGCTCAGCGCGCTGGCCGACGTTCAAGTGGTGGACGGACCGGCCATGATCAAGAGCGAAAACAGCCAGCTCTTGAACTATGTGACGCTCATGGTGCGGGGCCGCGACATTGTCGGCTTCGTCGACGAGGCGCAGCGGGTGGTGGCCGAAAAGGTCAAGCTGCCTCAGGGCGTCCATATCGAATGGAGCGGAGAGTTCGAGCACCAGGTGCGCGCGGCCAAGACGCTGCGGTTCGTCTTCCCGGTCGTGATCGTGCTGATTTTCGTGATCCTCTATCTGACCTACAACGACTTCATGGACGCCGTGCTCATGATGCTGGCCGTCCCCGAGGCGCTGGCCGGCGGCGCGTTCTTCATGTACCTTTTTCCCAAGATCGTGCAGGGTTGGTCGACTCCGCCCATGGACTTCAGTGTGGCCGTGTGGGTCGGTTTCATCGCCTGCTTCGGCATGGCCACCGAGACGGGCATCATCATGCTGGTCTACCTCCGCGAGGCGATCGAGAAGCGCGGCGGGCTGGAAAAGATCGCCAGCCTGGAAGAACTCCGCCAAGCGGTGATTGAGGGTGCGGTCCACCGCCTGCGGCCCAAACTTTTGACCGAGGGCGTTGCGATCATCGCGATCTTCCCGATGGTCTTCGCCAAGGGGGTCGGCGGCGAAATCCTCGCGCCGATGGCCTTGCCCGTGCTCGGCGGCCTGTTGATTTCCGACGAGGTCGTTGATCTGTTTCTGCCCGTGCGGTTCTACTGGGTGCGCCGGGCCCGTTGGCTGAAGCTGCACGGTCACAAGCCGCGGCCAGAAATCGAACCAAGGCCGGAACCTGTCGACGCCGTTGGGCACGTTGGCAATTGAGTCGTGTGGAGGCTGCCGAAGTCGACAATTCGTGGAAAGGCTGGGTGGTGTTACTTGACACGCGGCGAAGACTGGCGTAGGTCAGGCTTTCCAGCCTGACTGCGGTATCGGATGCCGTTTATTTCTGTCCATCGTTGGGAGTTCAAGATGCGATTCATTTCATCGAAGCGTCGAATTGTTGTGTGTTTGGGAGGCGCGATCGTCGCCGGCGTTCTCTGTGTTTGCGCGGTCGCAGACGTTTTCGGCACGCAGGCGAAGAAGAAACCCCCGAAGGACCACGAAGACATCCATGCGAAAGGTCCGATCGCGGAGCTGATGAAGTGCCCGCTCGCGTTTGCCGGCGTCCACCTCATGAACGACGATCCCAGCGAGTACCGAGTGGCTTACCACTATTGCAAAACCGTCCACCCGGATCTGAACCAGTGCGTCCTCTACGACGGCACGGGGCCCGACGCGCGGCTGATCGGAATTGAGTACCTCGTGAGCGACGCCGTGTACCAAAAGATGCCTGAGGAGGAGAAGATCTATTGGCACGACCACAAGTTCGAGGTTGACGAAGGGTTGCTGAAAAGCCTGACGCAATCCGGGGACGAGCAGCGACAGACGCTCGCCCAGGTTCGCACGATGTGGGGCAAGGTGTATCATACCTGGGTCGATGGCAAGACGTACCCGCGCGGGCCGGCGCGGCTATTCTGGTCGGTCACCGGCAAGGAGCCGTTCGTGTTGCCGGACCAGGTCGAACTTCCCGCCGAATTGCGGAAAGCGCCTGAATGACGCCGCTCACGCGGAACAAGGAAACTAGCCCGGATTATTCATGGTTCCCCGACGATTTGCGACAGTGTGCTGTAGCAGAATTCGCAAGAATACTGGTCGTAACTCGCGACAACGGCCTGACTTCTTGCGAAGCCAGCTACGGGACCATGAATAATCCGGGCTAGCACAACCACCACTTGGAGGAACCTACCCATGCGATCAAGACTGTTTGGTTTCGCGGGCTTGTCGCTCGCCGCGACGTTGCTGTTCGTGTTTTCATCGTCAGCCTGGCCGCAAGGTTCGGGCAGCAGCCGGCTCAGGCCGCCGAGCAAGCCGCGGCCAAAGACACCCGCCGAGTTTCACCGCGAATTCTGGCAATTCCTGACCCGCGGCAAGACGCCCTATAAGCAATGGGCCGCCTGGCCCGACTCGGCCGAGCCGCGCGCCGGCGAAGCGCCGCACGGGGCCTTCGTCAAGACCTACGCCAACGCGGTGGCGGTCAAGAATCCCAACGCCCCGGCCCACGGCTCGATCCTCGTGCAAGAGGAATTCGACGAAGACCAGAAGACGCTCACGAGCGTGAGCGTGATGTACCGCGTCAAGGGGAGCGATCCCCAACACTTCGACTGGTACTGGCTGCGCTACTTGCCCAACGGCGCGGTCGCCAAGCAGCCCGCCGGCAAAGCCGGCAAGCCGATCGCCGGAAAAGTCACGAGTTGCATCGAGTGTCACGCCAAGGCCGGCGGCGCGGATTGGGTTTACTCGAACGACGAGACGGCGACGGACGAGGAGTGACGTCTACGATGGCCGGCCCCAAACGACCACGGCGGCGGCGATTCAGGCGCCGCGTCGCCTCGCAGGCCGCCGAAGGCGGCCTGCGAGGCGACACGGACGAAAGCGGGTAAATTGGGGAGCGCCCGTATGTAGAAACGAGCGTGAAACTCCAGGGGGCAAGCCCCTGGCCTCTTACGAAGAAACGCGTGATTGTCCAAAACTCCGATGCTAGTTCCCACTCGCACCCCCGCCCGTGCGACACCGCTCGATCTTTCCCGCGTGGCCGTGATCATCCCCGCGCTCGACGAGGAGGCGTCGTTGCCGCTTGTGCTCGCCGATTTGCCGCCGGTTGGCCGTGTGATCGTGGTCGATAACGGTTCGACCGACGCGACGGCCCGCGTGGCGTCGGAGCGAGGGGCAACCGTCGTGAAGGAGCCGCATCGCGGCTACGGCGCCGCCTGTTTACGCGGCATGGCCGTGCTGGAGCGCGCGCTCGGCGGCGGCGAATCGCCGCCAACGGTCGTGGTGTTCCTCGACGCCGACTACAGCGATCATCCAGATTGGCTGCCGCGACTCGTCGAGCCCATCCTCGACGGCCGCGCCGACTTCGTCCTCGGCTCGCGGATGCTAGGCAAACGGGAGCCGGGCGCGATGCCGGCGCAGAGCCGTTTCGGCAATCGTCTGGCGTGCGTCCTGATGCGTCTGCTTTTCGGCGCTCGCTACACAGACCTGGGGCCGTTCCGGGCCATCGTCTATCGACGGCTGCTCGAGTTGGGCATGAGCGATCGCAACTTCGGCTGGACGGTCGAGATGCAGATCAAGGCGGCGCGGGCCGCGCTGCGCACACTGGAAATCCCGGTTCCGTATCGCCGGCGTGTTGGCCGGAGCAAGATCAGCGGCACGCTTTGGGGTTCCCTGCGGGCGGGCTACAAGATTCTGTATCTGATCGGAAAATTCGGCTTCTGGCGCCGCCGGTAGGTCGCTGAAACCGCGCCGGAGTGGCTGGGGCAGAGCCTAAGCGATGCCCCGGTCGCTGCACGGTCTGGCGGGAGAGCGCGGCGAACACCGACTTGGAAAAGGCCCACTACCAATCGGCTACGTGCCGAAAAAACACGCCGGACAGAATCCAGACGAATAGTCCCGCAATCGATAGCACGAGCGTCTTACGCGTCGGCCAAACGGCAAACGAGACCGCCGGGCGACGTTCCGGCCCATGCCCGATCATCAGGGGGGCGGAGTGCGCCAGTCAGCCAGGCGGAGGCCGTTGATCCACGAAGTCCAGCCCCGAAAGGGGCGACAGAGAGCGTGACCCCAGCGGATGTCGTCCCTTCAGGGCTAGACAACCGGAGGTTGTTTGGTATTCCTGGGGCTTACGCTCCAGACTACGCTCTGTCGCCGCTTCGCGGCCGGGCAACACGGCGCGTGCCGGCTACGACCCAGGCAAGTCTCTTCCCATGCCATCGGCTCACGTTCACACCAACGCCGCTTCCGAGCGAACATCGGCGACTGCTCACCGCCGGCTTTTGGCCCTGGCCGCGCTGTCGTGGCTCGCTTACCTGGCCATCGCCGCGAGCGGGCAAAGCCTGCACGTCGAAGGCTCGGGTGGACGTTCGCTGCTGACGATCTTGGCGTTGTTCGGCTTCTGTTTCGCGTGTTACCTGGGCGGGTTGCGTCTCGCGCTGGCCGTTCCCGCAAGCCGGCGGTTGACGGCGATCATCCTGACGGCGTCGATCGTCTTTCGCTTGACGCTGCTCTTCTCCAACCCCATCGAGGAAATCGACATCTACCGTTACTTGTGGGACGGCGCGGTTTCGACCCGGGGCGTCAACCCGTTCCGCTACGCCCCCGACCAGGTGCTCGCCGCCGAGGCCGACGACGCGCTGCCCGCCGATCTCGCTCGGCTGGTGGCATTGCGCGACGGCTCGCCCGCGTTGCGGCGAGTTCTTTCGCGCATGCACTACGGCGAATTGCCGACGATTTATCCGCCCGTCAGCCAGGCCGTGTTCGCCCTGGCGACGTGGGCCACACCCCGCGATGCGAGTGTCTGGGCGCGAATGACGCTGATGAAAACCTGCTTCGTCGTCTTTGACCTGGGCACCCTTGTTTTAGTCATGCGGCTGCTGAAGCGGACGAGACGGCACGCCGGCTGGGCGGTGGCTTATGGCTGGTGCCCGTTGGTCATCAAGGAAATCGCCAACAGCGGGCATCTCGACGCGCTGGCCGTGTTCTTGACGACGTTGGCCGTGGAGCGGACTGTCAGCGCGTTGTACTGTGAACCGATTCTTGCGGAAGCCGCGGCCCGGCGCGAGGCGCCGGCCGGGTGGAACCGCTACGCCGCCTGGGTGGCGGCCTTGGCGTTGGCGCTGGCCATCGGCGCGAAGCTCTACCCGCTGGTGTTGGCGCCGCTTTGGCTGGGTTCGCTGGCGCGGAAGCTGGGGTGGCGCGCGGCCGCGGGACCGGCCTCGCTGTTTGCCGTCGCGACGGCTCTGGCGCTTTGGCCGATGTTCCCCCGCGCGGCAAGGCCGTCGGGTGAGGCATGGGCGTCGAACAGCGTCGAGGTTGACGCTGACGCGCCGCCGTTGCCGCCGGCGACAGGCGACACCCATGCCCGCGATCCGAGCGAGAGCCTGCGGGCGTTTCTCAGCCGTTGGGAGATGAACGATTTCCTGTTCCTTTTGGTGATGGAAAACCTGCGGCCTGCCGAATCGTTGCCGCCCAAGGAGGTTGCGTGGTTCTCCGTAGTGCCTGAAGCATGGCGAAAATGGCTTCTCTCGACGGTCGAGACTCGGTTTTCGGTTGGGGCGCCGGATGCCGCGTTCCTCATGAGCCGGGCGTTGACCTCCGTTGTGTTTCTCGTCGTCGCCGCGGCGCTGGCCTGGCGAGGGGCGCGCGCCGCGACCGCGGCCGATTGGCTCCGCGTGGCCTTCTTGACCGTGGCCTGGTTCTGGCTGCTGCTGCCCACGCTCAACCCCTGGTACTGGAGTTGGGCCATGCCGCTTTTGCCGTTGGCGCGCAACCGCGCTTGGCTGGCCGTCAGCGGGCTGGCGCTGATCTACTACCTCCGCTTTTGGCTCGTATACCACTTTGGCGATGTCCCGTTGCTCGGCACGCCTTACACCGGGCCGTTCTTCTTCGACTACGTCGTCAGTTGGTTCGAGTTTGGTCCCTGGTTCGTTTGGCTGGTGATCGATGCGATTCGGTGTTCTCCCGCCACTTCCACGTCATCAAGCTTTACAACGAGAAGCTGAGTGACTTGCGACGCGACGTCTACCGCGAGTTGACCGACTCCATCCAAAGGGAAATCCTCAAGGGCACCCGCTCTTCAAGCTCAAGATTCTCGGAATTCATGAAACGAGGTACGCATTAGTCGGATGAACCTACCCTAGGGCCGCGATCAGGCCAAGAGTTCGTGCCGGACCACGCCGCTGCCGGCGATGGGGAAGGGACGGTTCATTCGATCGTGGATCTGCGTGTGCGGGTCGATGCCGAGCAGATGATAGATGGTGGCCAGAATGTCCTTGGGCGATACCGCCTTGCTGGCCACCTCGCCGGCCACGCGGTCGGTCTTGCCAATGACCTTGCCGCGCGCAAAGCCGCCGCCGGCCACGATGGCGGAATAAGCGTTCGACCAGTGGTCGCGGCCGCCTCCGGCGACGTTGCTCAGCCGCGGCGTGCGGCCGTGCTCGCTGATCGTAACCACCAACGTTTCGTCCAACAGCCCGCGGCGCTCCAGGTCGAGCAAGAGCCCGGAATAGGCGCGATCGAATGTGGGGCACAGTTCGTCCTTCATCCGCCGGAAATGCTCGTAATGAGTGTCCCAGGCGCTGTCGGCCAGGCCGTATTCGTCCCAGAACAGGCTGACGAAGCGCGACCCCGCCTCGACCAGCCGCCGCGCCACCAAAGCCCCCTGTCCATAGAGCGTCATGCCGTAGCTTTCGCGCAAGTCCATGGGCTCGGCCTGCACGTCCAGCGCATCGCGGAGGCCGCGCGAACCGAGCAACGAAAAGGCCATCGCCCGGTAGCGGTCCACAGCCCGGTAGCGGTCGGCGGCCTGGCCGCGGTCGGCGGCGTCGAGATTCCGCCGAGCGTCGTCGAGTTGTGTCAGGAGCGACCGCCTGCGATCGAGCCGGTCGAGCGTGAGCTCGTCGGCCAAGGTCGCGGCGGCGAGTTGAAAGCTCCCGTCCGGCTTGATTCCCGCGTAAGGGTCACGGAATTCTCGCACCACGCCGCGGTTCTTTTGGACGAAGGGCTTGGTGCCTTCGCCTTGGAAGTCGGTCCAGACCGGGTCGTAGCCTGGTCCGAGAAAGCCGCCGTACGGCCCGGCGCGGTAGGGCTGGTTCGCGCGCCGCGTACTCAAGGGAAAGGGCAAGGCTAAGTTGGCGGGCAAGGCCGGTGCCGCCGCGGTTCGTGCTTGCTCGGCCAGGTAATCGACGACCGAGCCGATGAACGGCCAATGCTCTGGATCGCGAGGACTGACCTCGAGTTGCCCCTTGGGGTCGGGTAGCCCCGTCGTGGCGTAGGCGATGCCGTGAACCGGGTACGGGTGGCTCATCGAGCGGATCACGGTCGTGCGATCGACGATCTTGGCAATCTCCGGCAACAGCTCGCCGATTTGATAACCTGGGATCACCGTGTTGATGAAGCCCAGTTCGCCGCGCACTTCGACCGGCGCGGCGGGCTTGACGTCGAATGTCTCCAGTTGGCTCGGCGAGCCATACAGGTAGAGCAGGATGCACGACTTGGCGCGTCCGAAGCCGGCCGGCTGCGCATCCGCGCGCAGTGGGGCGGGCAAGCCAAGGCCCGCCAAACCCAGGCCGCCGACACGCAGGAAATCCCGCCGGCGGATTCCGTCGCATAATCGCTTGGATGTGCCAAGGATGCGGAGCATGGTTTTTCTCTTGGAGTTGGCCGGCAGCCCGTTCGCTGCAGAATGATTCTCCCATAAGTGCCGCTTCATATCAACCTCTCATGCCAAGCCGAGTATCGCCTTGCCGCGCGGCGCGCCAGCGTCTAACATCATGGTTGGCTCACAAATGATGTTGGATCGCCTCGAACGCGCTAGGAGTTTACCCGTGCCGATCATGTTCCAATGCCCGCACTGCGGGTCGCAAACCCAGGTCGAAGACCGCTTTGCGGGCCAGAGCGGGCCCTGCCGGAACTGCGGCGCGACGGTCACCATTCCCGCCGCGCCGGCCGGCCCGGCCGCTTATCCGCCGGCGCCGCGCGGTTCCTCCGGCGCCAGCGTGATCGTGGTCGTCGCCATCGTCGTGGGGGTCGGAGGTCTACTGCTGGCCGGCGTGCTGGTGGCGCTGTTGCTGCCGGCCGTCCAGGCCGCCCGCGAGGCGGCACGCCGCTCGCAATGCACGAACAACGTCAAGCAGATCGCCTTGGCGATGCAGGAATACGCCGACACGTACAATTCGTTTCCACCCGCCTACACGGTCGACGCCAACGGCAAGCCCATGCACAGTTGGCGCGTGCTGATTCTCCCCTACTTGGAAGACGGCGCCCTCTACAACCAGTACCGTCTCGACGAACCGTGGGACGGCCCGAACAACAGCCGGCTCGCCGGCCTCATGCCCGTCGTTTTCCGCTGTCCCTCCGACGCCTCGGCACCCGGCTCGACCACGACCAACTACGCGGTGGTCAACGGTCCCGGCGCGCTCTTCGACGGCGACAAGCCCTGTTTCCTTGCTTCCATCCGCGATGGCACGTCGAACACGCTGCTAGTGGTCGAGGCGGCCGGCGCCGGCATCCCCTGGATGGAACCACGCGATCTCGATTTCTCGCAAATGCAGTGCGTCATCAACGGCCCCGGCGGCAACGAGATCGCCGGCCATCATCCGGGCGGGGCCGTGGTCGGGTTCGCCGACGGCTCGACGAGGTTCTTGCCGTCGAGCGTTTCGCCTACCGCGGTGCGGGCGTTGATTACCCGCGCGGGCGGCGAGCCGGTCCCGGCCGGCTACTGATGGTATCAACGGAACGCCACGGAGGGCGTTCCCTACAGAACCCAATGCGACGATCCTCGCCTTCGGTCGGGTCGTTGAATGGTATTGGCTTGAATCCGGCGTGGGGCATGGCACAATCGAGCGTATGCTGATCCCACAATTCTCGCTCCGCTGGGTTTTGGCGGTCACTGCGGCGTGCGCCGTTTTCTCGCTGATCTTGGCGTCGGCTCTGCGCGGTTCGCCCTGGGCCATTGCGCTGTCGGTCGGCGTCGCATCGCTGGTCGTGATGCTGGCGTTCCACGGCGCGGTGTTCTTCGGCGTATGGCTTTTTTCGCTACTCGTGCCCGATCGCCGCGCCGCGGGCCCCGGCGGCGGTTCTCCGTTCGCCTCAGGTGTGCCCTTGGCGAAGGGCCAGGTCGAAGGAACTCAAGATGGCAAACCGCGCAAGTAACCAGACGGTGGGAAAAGGACTTTCGCACGTAGCGGAAATCGTGAGAGTTCCGACCGTAGCTGAACTCGCAAGAGTTCAGGCCGTCCCGCAACGACGGACGGAATTCTTACGAATTCCGCTACTTCTCTTGCAGCGGACGGAATTCTTACGAATTCCGCTACTCGTCGCGGTGTTGTCGGCGGCCGGCACCGCCGGGGTGGTTCAAGCCGCGTCGGGACAAGCGTACGCTTCGGCGGGCAGCGGCCTGAACCTGGTGGTCGACACCCAATGGGTCGATGGCTACGGCTACCGGCCCGTCTGGATCGATATCACCCCCACGCTCCTGGTCAACGCCGATCGCACGTTGCACGTCGAGTTCAAGGTCGTTTCCATGTGGCCGCAACGCGAGTTGACCGTCAGCCAAGACATCGACATCCCCGCCGCGACGACGGCGACCCTCACGACCCAGCTCTCGGTGCCCCAGTATTTTCCCTGGCAGTCTTACGAATTGAACGTCTGGGAGGATGGGCGGTTCCAAAAGACGCTGTCGCAAAAAAATGTTGGCGTCACCAATTGGAACCAGTTCTCGAGCGAAGGGCTGCCCACCGTGCTCATCGTCACCGACAATGCGCCCGCCCCACCGGTCGTCGGGGTCGGCGGTGGGCCGGTCATCGTGGCGCCGGCGGCTCCCCTGGCCGCCGGGGCGATGGTTCCTGGCTTCCCCAACCTCGCAGTGCTCGCCGAGGTTTTACCGGTCGAGAGTATCCAGCAAGGTTACGGGACGGTCAACGCCGGGCAGCCGGCAGCCTATCCCGCCGATCTGCAGGCGGCCGTGGCCATCGACCGATTGCCCGAACGGTGGATCGATTACACCAGCGTCGACCTGATCTGTGTCTCCTGGAAACAGCTTGATCTGCTCGCCACGAAGCACCCTCCGCGCTGGGCGGCCCTGCGGCGTTGGACGGCCGCCGGCGGCAATCTGCTGGTCTCGGACGTGGGCGACGATTTCGCCAGGCTCGCGGAATTAGAGCGGTTGCTCGGCGTTTCGCCTCCGGCGGAGACGGCCGGCGCCGCGCCGCGCGCAGGCTGGAACTCGCCCAACAAGAACGACTACGTCCGCGAACTGGGGCCGCCTTTCGGTAAGTCGATGAGCGGCCTCGTCACGGTCAATGGCCAGCAAGTCGTCATGGCGCCGGCGCCGCCGGCGCCCCCGGAACGCCCCGCGTTCGTCACGCGACCCGTCGAGCTGGGCATGGTCGTCGCCGTCGCCGCCGGCGAACCGTTTGCCGAGCGGCCGGAGGTGTGGGGCGCGATGCTGCGAACGCTCACGCCCGACCGCTGGGCCTGGTATCGCCGCCACGGCGTCTCGCTCGACCGCGACAACGCCGAATTCTGGAACTGGCTGATTCCGGGCGTGGGGCTCGCGCCGGTGACGGAGTTCCGTGTGCTGATTACGCTGTTCGTGATCCTCATCGGGCCGCTGAACTATTACTGGCTCAAGCGGCGCGGCCGCTTGCACCTGCTGCTCGTGATCGTGCCGTTCTGCGCGTTGGTCGTCACGTCGAGCCTGTTCGGCTACGCGATCTTGGCCGACGGCTTGGGCATCCGCGCGCGCGCCAGGAGCTATACCGCCATCGACCAGCGGCGAGGCGAAGCGGTGTGTTGGTCGCGAGTGACTTACTACGCGGGCCTGTCGCCGTCGGGCGGGATGAATTTTCCTGACGACGTGGCCGTAATTCCGATTCAACCGCAAGGCTCCGATAGCCAGCGGACGCTCCCCAACCTGGGACTGATCTGGTCCGAAGGAGAGCAGAACCTGGCCAGGGGCTGGCTCCCGTCGCGGACGCAGACGCAGTTGCTCACGGTGCGTTCGCGGCCGAGCACCGCCGGGCTGCGCTGGATCGGGCCCGCCAAGGAGGGAGATCCGCCGCGAATCGAAAACCGTCTGGAAACCCACATCAAGCGACTTTTGCTGGCCGATGACGAGGGAAACCATTATCGGGCGATCGACGTACCCCCGGGCGCCAGCGTGGCGCTGGAGCCGGCCGACGTCACCGCCGAAGAGACCGAATTGGTGAAGATGTTCCGCGCCGGCACTCCGGCCGTTCCCGAGGGTTTCGATGCCTCGGTCTACTCGACACTCGGAGGCCGGCGCTACAACCCCTGGCGCGCGCGCGGCGTCTCGTCGTTGCCGGAAGCCAGCCTGAGTAGCGGGCGGCTCGAACAAAAACTGCGCGAGACGCCGGGCGTGTCCGGCGCGTTGCCGTCGCCCTTGCCGCCGCGGAGCTACCTGGCCTTCGTCGAGTGCTCGCCGGAGCTCGTGTGGGGCGTGCCGTCGCCCCGACCTGAGGCTGGTTTGCACGTCGTCGTGGGGAGGTGGTAGCCGATGGTGGCCGGTCATCCCATGATCGAAGTGCGCGGCCTGCACCGCTATTTTGGCCGCACGCGCGCGGTAAACGACATCAGCTTCGCGGTGTCGCGCGGTCAGGTGTTCGGCTTTATCGGGCCCAACGGGGCGGGCAAGACCACCAGCATGAGGATTCTCGCCACGCTCGACTTGCCGACCCACGGCGACGCCTTCGTCGACGGCTTTTCGGTGATCGACGATCCCGACCGGGTGCGCCGGCGGCTGGGCTTCATGCCCGACTACTTCGGCACCTATGCCAACATCAACGTCCGCGAGTACCTCGATTTCTTCGCGCGGGCCTATGGCCTGCGTGGCGGCGAGCGGCAGCGGGCGCTGCGGTACGTGATGAGCTTCACCCAGCTCGACACGCTCGCCGAAAAACCGATCAACGGGCTTTCCAAAGGCATGAAGCAGCGCCTGTGCCTGGGCCGCGCCATGATCCACGATCCGGCCGTGATGGTGCTCGACGAGCCGGCCGCCGGACTCGACCCGCGTGCCCGCATCCAGCTTCGCGAGATGATCCGCCAGCTTGCCGCCGACGGCAAGGCGATCCTGATCAGCTCGCACATTCTCACCGAGTTGGCCGAAATGTGCGACATGGTGGGCATTATCGAGTTGGGGCGGCTGTTGGCAGTCGGTTCGGTCGACGAAATCCAACGCGGGCAACAAGCCGGGCACGAATCGCAGGTGCAGGTGCGGCTGCTCGACGCGGCGGGGCCGCTGGCGGCCTGGCTTGCCCCGCGCCCCGGCGTGCTGCACGTTTACGTCGAAGGCGACCAACTCAGCTACGTCCACGGCGGCTCGCGCGATGACGAAGCCGCGACGTTGCGGGCGATGATCGAGGCCGGTTTTCGCGTGGCCTCGTTCGGACACCAGACCAAGACGCTTGAGGAGGTCTTCATGCAGGTCACCAAGGGGCATGTGCAATGAGTTGGGATCGCGTCGATGCGCTGCTCGACAAACTAAGCCAGTGGCTGAACCCGATCCTGGTCAAGGAAACCCGGCAGGCGCTCAAGAGCCGGCAATTCGCGCTCACGTTCACGCTCGTCTTGGCGTGCGCTTGGATCTGGTCGTTGTTTGGCATCGCCATGATCGGTCCCGGCGTCCGCTATGCGGCCGAGGGCCTGCGGATGTTCAACGGCTACTATGTGATCCTCTCGTTCGCCGTGTTGGTGATCGTGCCCTTCGGCGCCTTCCGCTCGTTGGCGAGCGAACGCGAGGACGGCACCTACGAGTTGCTCTCGGTGACGACGCTGCGCCCACGGCAGATCGTCAGCGGCAAACTGGGCAGCGCCGTGTTGCAGATGCTGGTCTATTTCTCGGCGATCGCGCCCTGCCTGGGCTTCACCTACATGCTCCGGGGCGTGGCGTTCCCCGTGATCCTCTACGTAATGATGGTGCTGTTGCTGGTATCGCTCGGACTCTCGATGATCGGCATGCTGGTGGCCACGGCCACGCGGGAAAAGCACTGGCAAAGCGTGCTCTCGGTGGTCTTGATTCTCGGCCTGGGTTACGTGTTCCTGATGGGTTGCGTGCTCGTCATCGGGCCGTTGGGTTCCGGAGCGGCGATCCCGATGGATGACACCGACTTCTGGATCGTCAACCTGGGTCTGTTGACCGGCTACCTGGGCTATTTCGCCCTGTTCTACTTCGCCACGGCGGCCCAACTCACGTTTGCCAGCGACAACCGCTCGAGGGTGCTGCGAATCGTGATGCTCGCGCAACAGGCGACACTCATCGGCTGGATGGGTTGGGGCTTCTTCCAGGAGGGACATATCGGCTACGTGGCGGTTCTGTTGACCGTCAGCGGCCTCCATTGGTACGTGATGGGCGCCTTCCTTTCGGGCGAGTCGGGCGAACTGTCGCGGCGGGTCAAGCGTCAACTTCCGCAGAGCTTCCTGGGCCGCGCCTTGCTGACATGGTTCAACCCCGGACCGGCCACCGGCTACCTCTTCGCCGTCGTCAACCTGCTATCGGTCTACGGCATTGCTTTGCTCGCATTGCTCGTGGGCGAATTGGCGTTTTCCAAGCGCGCATCGTCGTGGGGCTTCGGAGCCAACTACAACCAGACCTTGGCCGTCTACGGCTTGCTGGTGGTCTCGTACATGGTCGTCTACTTGGGCGTCGGGCGGATTTTGATTGGCCTGTTGCGAAAGATCTCGGCATTGAGCATGCCGGTGGGCGTGCTGTTGCACTTGCTGCTCGTATTGGCCGGGACCGGCGTTCCGATGACGATCCATTACATGAGGCCTGGAATACGCAACGACTATTCGCTGATCGAAATGAGCAATCCCTTTTGGACCCTGGAGGAGGCGGGGAACCGGTCGACCGGACTGAGCCCTGAGATCGTGGTCGTGGCCTGCGTCGTACCGCTGGTGGCCGCGGCCGTGTTGTTGGCGAACCTGCCGGCGGTCGTGGCCGCGGTTCGGCAAGTGCGGATCGCCAAACCGCGGCGTGTGGCCGAGGAAGACGCTTTCGTCGAATCGCGGCGCGCCTCACCCCCGGTTCCCAGCAGCCCATTCGATTGATGGAGGGGGCCGGGGGTGAGCGGTGGGCGTTAGCCCCCTGTTCATTCGGCGCGTCGCGCCGTAAGATGCGAGAGGTTCGACGCTAGAGGTTAGGATTTGAAACCTATACTGCACGCGGCCGGGAATGACACATTCGTAAGTCGGCACACCAACCCGCGGCGCAAGCAAGGCCAGTCGTTACGCTCCTTGCTTGCGCTGCGGGTTAGTGTCGGAGCCGGCCGCGTGCGGTATAACAACTAAGGACCACCCTCATGAACGCTCACGACGTCATTCGCAATTCGCTCGAATCCGCTCGGCAAATCGCCCAAGGCTACTTGGAAGATCTTACTGAAGCCGAACTTCTGGTGCGGCCAACACCGGAAGCCAACCATATCGCTTGGCAACTGGGGCACTTGATTGAGGCCGAGCACGACCTGGTCAACGCCGCCTGCCCCGGGGCGATGCCGGCGCTGCCCGACGGCTTCAAGGAGAAGTACACGCCGGAGACGGCGAAGCTCGACGACCCCAATGCCTTTCACAGCAAGGCCGAATACCTCAAGCTCTGGAGCGACCAGCGCGCCGCCACGCTGGCGGCCCTCGATTCGCTCAGCGACGCCGATCTCGACAAGCCCTCGCCGGTACAGTTCGCCAAGACAATCGGCGCGCTGTTCAACATGCAGGGCCTTCATCCGCTGATGCATGTCGGCCAATGGGCCGTCGTCCGGCGCAAACTGGGACGCAAGCCGTTGTTCTAGCGAGGGAGGGACAAGGGCTGGCGGGGCTGGCGCTCGGGGTACGAAAGGTACAATATCTGCGACTCGGCTTCCATACACGCGCGCAGGTCGATGAGCGGATCTGGCAATGTTGTCAACGCCCAGTAGAGGTTCGGCGCTCCGGGCTGCTGGATCAGGTCTCTGAGTCGACTCGACATCATGCCGCAAATCGCAATTCCAATCAGGCCATTGATCAATGTCGGCCCGCGGGCAGCGTGCTGGCCCATCGCGTAACCGGTTTGCAGCGTGTGGAGCGCCTCGTCGAGCCGCCCCTCGACGATTTGCAACTTTGCTTGGAGTTTCAAAAGCCTCCCAAAGTTGCGCAGTCGCTGCGCGTCGTCAAGCTCGCACCTTGTCAAGCGGCAGGTCGCCCAGTGGCGCGTCGAGCCACTCATAGGCGAATGGATCGTTGGGTGGCTGATTGCCCGGATAGCGCAGGCCACGCTTGTTATAGTGTACGGCGGCGTTGCCCGGCCGGCGGTCGCGGATGTCGGGCAGCAGTTGGTACTTCAACGCCGGCCGCGGCGGCGCCGCCGGCCGGACGTTCAATCGCACGGTGGGAGGCGTGTTCTCGTCGTCGGGTTCCGCCGCGCCATCCTGGGCGACCGCCATTTGGGCACTGGCGGGCATAATGGTCCAGGCGAGGGTCATGGCCCAAACGATCGAGCGAACGTGTTGCATGGGTTAGTTCCTTTTGATGTCGATTCGCCGGGTTTGCGACCCGCTTTAGCTGGTGGTCTTGTTTTCAGTCCCAAGGGGCTTAGGCTCTGCCCCAACCACCGTGAATGTCTCATTCTCGACCGCGTGAAGTATCAAATGGCAAATAGCCCCTTCAAAACCAGCCCCACATTACAGCGATTTCAATACGCTCTCCAACAACTCCCGATGGTTGCGCGGCGTGTCGGACGGCGCGGCGCCGCTCGTCGAGCGACTGGACGTCCACGAGTCGAGCCCCTGCGCGAGCACGCGGTCGCGCAGACGCAGGTAGTCGTAATCGCCCGCGCGGCGATCGTAGGCCGCGCGTTCGGGCCGTCCCTGTTCAACCCGCTTGGGCGCTTCGGCGCGTGCCACGGCCGTGCTGGCCGGCGTGTCCGCCACGACTTCCGGCTCGGCCGGCAGGCGAACGATCCGCTCGATGACCCGCGGTTCGGGCCGGGCCAACAGCACGGCAAGCATTGTGGCGGCCACGATGCCCCGGTCACTATCGAGCCGGGGCATCGCTTACGCTCTGCCACCAGCCACCTTGACGGAACGCCACGGAGGGCGTTCCTCAACAGATTCCGCTTGCATCGTATTTGAAGATTCGGGACAATAAAATAGTGTCAAGTCGAGGCGGCGCGTGAAGGTCAGGGATCTGATCCGGCAACTTGTGGACGACGGCTGGGGCAAGGTTTCCCAGAAGGCATCCTGCGGCAGGCCGGCCTCCAGGAGTGAATTCATGAGCGTCGAAAGCTTGAACAGCCACGAGGTCGAGCAAGACCGGCAGAGGCAGGCGAGGGAATTGTCCGCCGAGTCCGGCGCGGAGTGGATGGAGGGATACCGGCCCGGCTCGGCGGGCTGCCATGAACTGCTGGATCGGGCGGCCTTGGTGGCAGACATGCTACAGCAGTATATCCTTGCACACCCGGCGTGTGTCGCCCGCCCCGAGTGGTATCGGCTGGCGGAACAGGCGACCGCGGCGCTACTCGATCTGTACCAACAAGTCGGGGCGGAACATCTCGCCATTGAGAATTCTCGAGTCGAAAGCCCGGCGTGAGAGGGGCCCCACCATCGACGACGCATTGTTTCCGCTGGATCAACTGCTGCGCCGCAGCCCGCTCTGCCGCGGCTTGAGCGGCCCTGAAATGAGAGCGGTCGTCGACTCGCTGCGGCCGGTTTTCTTCGCGGCGGGCGAGGTGATCTGCCGGCAGGGAGAGCCGGGCGCCAGCATGTACATCGTGGCCCACGGGCGGGTACGCGTGACCCTCGAAACGCCGGGCGGCGCGTCGCGATTGCTCGAAACCATGGGCCGTGGCGATCATTTCGGCGACATGTCGCTGCTGACAGATCAGGTCCGCACCGCCACCGTCACCGCCGTCGTCGACAGCCAGCTTCTTCAGCTCGAAGCCGCGCCGTTCAAGGCGCTCTTGATCTCGGTGCCTGGTTTCGCGGTCAACCTGAGCCGAGCGCTCGTGCTGCGGCTGCAAGCCGAGACGACGAGGCGGAAGAGACGCGAACGTCCCATGGTCGTCGGTCTGGTGAATACCAGTCCCCGAACGCAGCGGTTGATCCAGCCGTTGGCCGAGGCGCTGGTGGCGCGCCGCGATTCGCTGGAGGTCTTGACCGATCGAAGCGAGAAATGGGCGACCGACGGCCGTTATCTCGTCGAACGCATTCCGGGCGAACTGTCCGGCGCGGAGCGGATCGATCGGGTCCATGTCCGCGTGCGACAAGTGCTCGAACACCACACGCGCATTTTTCTCGACCTTTCGCCCCAAGGGACGGCCGAAGAACTGGCGCGGATGCTGGCCCCATGCGAGGATATCTGGTGGTTGATCGAACCCCGTTACGTGGAGGCGGCGCTCGAAAAGTTGCGGTTGCTGTTGGCCGCCGCCCCCCAACTGGCACAGCGCCTGCATGTGGTGTGGATTCTACCCCCGAGCGAGCGATTTCCACCGGCGCACGGCGCCGAGCTGCCGATTTCACCACTTAGTTTCAAGGTGACGCTGGGCGACGACCCACACCATGCGTCGTGGCGCCAACGGCAAGGCGTCCAACGGCTGGTCCACTACCTGCGCGGAACGAGGCTGGGAGTGGCGCTCGGGGGTGGCGGAGCGCGGGGACTGGCCCATTTGGGCGCGATGCGGGCCTTCAACCGCGAGGAGATTCATTTCGACCTGATCGCCGGCACCAGTTCAGGGGCGTTGATGGGACTCTCGTACGCGGGGGGTTGGCGTCCCGACGACGCCTTGGACGAGTTTGCCCGCGTGTTGACGCCGCCGCGTTGGGTGCGGGCGATGCCGGGCGGTAGCCGTTCGTACCTATGGTGGCAGTTTCGCCGCGGCGCATGGGACGCGCTGCTGCGGCCCTACGTCGAGAACCTGACCCTTGAGCAGCTTCTGCTCCCATTCCATGTGCTGACCGTCGATCTCGTGTCGGGCAAGCAAGTCGTGCGCGAGCGGGGCGACGCGATCCACGCCGTGCTGGAAAGTATCAACGTACCCTATCTCGCGCAGCCCATCCAGCGCGGCGGGATGGCACTGGTCGACGGGGGCGTCTTGAACAACCTGCCGGCCGACGTGCTCAGCGAGCACGGCGCCAATTTCGTGGTCGGCATCGACGTCGCCTCGAAGCTGTCGCCGGAATTCGGAGTATCCGTCGCCAAGCGCGGCGTCAGCAAGCGGAAACGCCCCGGACTGTTGGAAACGCTGCTGCGGGTCGGCGAAGTCCAGGTGGTGGCCGCCACGGCGGCGCGGATGCAGTCGATTGACTTGCTGCTGACGCCCGACACGTCCAAGTTCGACTTCGCCGATTTCGGCCGGGCACGCGAACTGGCCGATGTGGGCGAGGCGGCGGCCGAGGAAGCGATGCCGACGCTGAAGCAAAAACTGGTGGAACTGGAAAACAACCCCGATGGGATTTGACAAGCCGTCCCGTTCAGCGATGAAGTCCGTTTGGTGGGCGGCGCCCACCCTACGTCAGGTTCATCCCGTGGAATCCCACAGCCACCACATGACCGCGCAGGCGGCCCAGGCTGGCAAACCGCGCGTCGCGAGGAGCGATTTCGTCAAGCACGATCAATGGCACCGATAGCCGGCCCCAGCGCGTGGCGTAATATCCCAAGGTCTTGCCGGAATTGCCCGCGGCCAGCAAGACGAGCGGCCTGTCAGGTGGAAAACCTCGCGTCTCCAAGGCCGAAGCAAGCCGCCCGCCGAACGACGCGACCGCCGCCGGATCGTCCGCCAGGGAATCGACGGTCAGGCATGCCGGGTGCGCGCCGGCGCCGGCCAACGTGAGCAGGGCCGAAATGTCGTCGTCGGTCGAGTTGCCCCGCAGGCGCCCCACGATCGGCATGGCGGATAAAGGGAGCAGGTCGGGCCGCGGTAGAAACAACGAGGCGCCCGAAACCTCCGTGTTGTGCATCGCCATTCCGCAGACGGTGGCACGCCCCTGTTCATCGGGAACGTCGCTCGCCAGATCGCGTGACAAGAGTGGCGAGTCCGCGATCCGGCGGGCCAGATCGATCCCCAGATCCCCGTAGGCCGTGGTCGGAGGAAGCACGTCGCCGCGATGGCAGCGATAAGCCAACTCGCCGACGCCGCCCGAAAGCGTGATCACGCTTTCGGCCGGGGGCGGAACCTGCAACGCCAACTGCCGGTGGCTCGCGGCGAGGTCGCCGGCCAGAACCTCGCCGTTGCCCCGGACGACGGCCTCCAGTGTGCCGACGTAGAAGTTGAGCACGCGGTCGAGTTCGGAGGGCGTCAACGCCTCTCCCGGCGCTCGGGCCAAGCCCCCTTGGGCGAGCAACCGCGCGCCGAACGGCGAAGCGCCCGCCAGGATATAGGTGCCGGGTAAGAACCGCAGGTGGCGAGCGCCGACGTAGTAACAGCCGGCGCCCTGGACCTGGCCCGCCTGACCGGTGGCGAAGTTCGTCGTGCCTCCGCCAATGTCGAGGTTGACGAACGTCCGATCGGGCTTGGCGCGCGAGAGCCGCGCCGCGTTGCCCATGAAGGCCAGCCAGGCCTCCAGCGCCGGATCATCGGCGGTGGCAACCAGGGCATTGCCGAAGCGGCCGCGGACAAGCCGCGCGACGACCTCGGCGTTCGCGGCCCGCGCCGCCAAACCGGTGACGATGGCGCCGCCGCCGGCCAGGTCGCTCGGCGCGACGCCCCATTCGCCGATCCACTGGTCGAGCAACGCGCCGAGCGCGACCGCGTCGAGCGAGTCGCCGTCGAACGGCGTGAAGACCGGTTCGGGGGCGTAGGCGACTTGCAAATCGGACAGTTCCATCCGACCCGTCACGGGGTGCCGCCGCGGGCAGCCGCGCGCCAGCACGCAGCGCGACGTCGTCGAGCCGAAGTCGAAGCCGGCCAGCCAAAGCTCATCCATCGTTCGTAGTCCCGCCTCGGGCGGAGGCGGATTCCGACGTGCCAGTTCCAACTTTGGTTCGGTTATACTGCACGCGGCCGAGAATGAGACGTTCACGGTGGCTGGGGCAGAGCCTAAGCGATGCCCCGGTCGCTATGTAGCCGGGGCATCGCTTACGCTCTGCCACCAGCCACCACATTCTCGTGCCAAATGTCTCATTCTTGGCCGCGTGCAGTATAGTATTCTACGGCGGAATCGCTGCTTAGGTTCTTTCGCGGCTGGAAAATGGGTATAATGAAGCCAAGTCCTGGAGAGCATCGCCATGAGCGCTATTCATATTCGCAAGACGGTCGACTCGGAAACACTGCACCTGCCGGAATTGAAGCCGCTACTCGGCCGGATCGTCGATATCACGATCTTGGCCGGTCCTGATGCTGGAGCGCGCGGGGCGTTTCACGACCTGCTGCGGACGGTTCCGGAGTCCGAGGCGATGTGGGCGGAGCGTCAGGCGACGTTGCGGGGTTGGCAACTGGATTCGAGCTTCGAGCCGTATTGGCCGGTCATCGGGCAGATGCTTGCTGTCGATTTCGACTCCTTTCATCGGTTGGCTGCCGTTGGCCAGCGCATGGGCTACCTCGAAGGCGATGATGACGAAGCGTGGCGCGAGCAACGGGATTATGATTTGAAGCACGCGCACGATCACCTGCCATGATACTGGTTGACACTTCCGTGGTCATCGACTGGTCGCACGGCAGAGACGCGACGCTGCAAGTGTTGTTGCCTGCCCTGCCTGTGGGGGTTTGCGGCGTGACGCAGGCCGAGTTTCTGCATGGCAGTCGCGACGCAGCGCATCGCCAACGGCTGCTAGCCGTCCTATCCCGGTTCCAATTCGTTCCGATGTCGGACGAGCTCTGGATCAAGGTGGGCGACATTCTCGCGGCTTTGCGATCCCGCGGGATCACGGTTCCTTTTCCGGACGCGGTCATCGCCACCCTGGCAATTGAGAACGATATCGAGGTATGGGCACGGGATCCGCACTTCGCAATGATGCAAAAGGCACTTCCGCAACTAAAGCTCTTCCGGGAGCCGCTCTGAACGATGCTGACGTTCAAAAGATATATTGCACGCGGCCGAGAATGAGACGTTCACGGTGGCTGGGGCAGAGCCTAAGCGATGCCCCGGTCGCTATGTAGCCGGGGCATCGCTTACGCTCTGCCACCAGCCACCACCTTCTCGTGACAAAATGTCTCATTCTTGGCCGCG
>DATKSN010000051.1:0-16448 GCA_035531595.1 Pirellulales bacterium
CTTGCTTCGGCCCTCGATCGGCTGCCATGGGCCGAGCGCGGTGAGATCCTCCGCGGTCTATTGGCACACGCCGAGGACGCCCAAGACCACAATCTACCCTTGATGTACTGGTACGGCGCCGAGCCGTTGGTCGAGCACGACTGCTCCGACGTGTAGCCAGCTCCGCCGCCGCTCACGCCCGAGCAGCGCCGCGACCTGATCGGCTACCTCAGGCACCCCACCCAAGTTCCTCTGCCGCCGGAACCAGCGGAGAACCACTTGCCATGAGGATCAATCCGGCGGGAAAGGTCCGCGTGGAAGGCGACCTGGCGCACCGGATGCGTCTGGCCGTCAAGTGCCTCGACAGAGCCACGCCCGACGTAGTGTGGAACGGCCTCTTGGCGGGTGAGCCACTGCGCCCACCGGCCGAGGACGGCTTGGCCAACATGCGCGTGCTGGACCGCATTGCCCTGGCGGCCCGCCGGCACGAGGATACCCACTAATCGCTTTTTCAGTGGCGGGCGTTGGCGGCGGCGGTAGGCCCTGGCTCGATCGCCCTCCATCGCCAAGCGTACTTGACAGCCGCATGCGCGGCGGTTATCTTTGATCTTTGTGGATCATAAGGAAACGATATTGCACATTATGCAACAAAAGCCAACCCCCGGCAAAGCGCCGATTCAGAGCCTTGATCGTGGGTTGGAGTTGCTTCTGGCCGTTGGCGCGGCTGGCAGGCAGTTGTCGCTCAACGACTTGACCCGGGTTCTCGGCGTCGACCGCAGCAGCGTCCATCGCCTGGCCACGACGCTCAAGATGAAGGGATTCTTCGTGCAAGATCCGCGTGATAAAACGTACCGCTTAGGTCCGGCGATCCTGCAGCTCGCCGGCCAGTTGCAGCAAAACGACAGCTTGGTCCAATCGGCACGGGAAGTACTTCAGAATTTGGCGCGGCGAACGCGAGAGACCGCCCACCTGGGTGTTCGCGAAGGCACCACGGTGGTGTTTCTCGACCATGCGCGAGGCGACCAGGCACTGAGCGTGGCAAGCCGGTGCGGAGAGGTCGCCCCGTTGCACTGCACGGCGATCGGCAAGGCGCTGATCGCGGATCTGGCGCTGCCGCAACTCGAAGCGCTCTATGAACATGAAGCGGCCGAGTTGCCCGCCAAGACGTCCAAGACCATCCGAAAACTGTCGCAACTAGGGGCGGAGTGCGACCGGACGCGGCGACGGGGCTTCGCTACCGACGACGAGGAGCACGAAGAAGGCGTTCGCTGCGCGGCGGCGCCGATTCGTGACGCGACGGGCAGAACCGTCGCCGCGATCGGGATCTCCGCCCCGGCCAGCCGCTTGCCGAAGCAGCGGTTGGCGAGCTTTGCCCAAAGTGCCCTTGATGCCGCACACGAAGTCAGCGCCGCGCTCGGCTATACTTCCCTAGAACCATGAATAATTACGGGATAGGAGAACAACTATGAATGAAGACATCACGCGGCGCGCGTTTCTGTCGGAAACAGGCAAGTTGGCCGGCGGGGCAGCCGGGGGACTGGCGGCCGTGGGGCTGACGGCAAGTGGGCTGGGGCTGGCACAGCCGCGGAAGGCGTCGGCGGCTCGGTCGGCCAACGAGAAGCTGGTCATCGGCCTGGTGGGTTGCGGCTACATGGGCCGGGCCAATCTGCGCGATTTTCTCCGCGTGCCGGAGGTTGAGGTGGCCGCGGTGTGCGACGTCGATTCCCGCCGCCTTGCGGAGGCGCTGGAGGACGTCCAGAAAGCGGAGCGGAATCCGGGCAAGGTCGAAACCTGCCGCGATTTTCGCCGACTGATTGACCGCAAAGACATCGACGCGCTGGTCGTCGTATCGCCCGATCACTGGCACGCCTACATGGCGACCGCCGCCATGCGGGCGGGTAAAGACGTCTACTGTGAAAAGCCGCTGGCCCACAGCATTCGGGAAGGCCGGGCCATCGTTCAGGCGGCCGAAAAGTATCATCGGGTCGTGCAGATCGGCACGCAACAGCGCAGCGGAACGCACTTCCAGAAGGCGGTTGAACTGGTCCAGAGCGGCGTGTTGGGCAAGATCCACTGTTGCCGAAGCTGGATCTGCGAGAACAACGCCCCCCAGGGACTTGGCAACCCGCCCGACGGCGATCCGCCCAAAGAGGTCGACTACGACCAGTGGCTCGGGCCGGCGCCCAAGCGGCCGTTCAATCCGAACCGCTTCCATTACAACTTCCGCTACTTCTACGACTACGGCAATGGGCTGATCAACGATTGGGGTACGCACCTGCACGATATCATCCTGTGGGGCATGCAAATCCCCGCTCCTCTCTCGGTTCAAGCGGCGGGCGGCAAGCTGGTGCTGAACGACAACACCGACACGCCCGACACCCTGGAGGCGGTCTTCGACTTCGGCGAGTTCATCTACGTGGCGTCGGTCCGCCGCGGAAACGCCCAGAGTCTGCGCTATACGCTGGGCGGCGACGGCAAGCTGGTCAACCACGGCCACGGCATGCAGTTCGAGGGGACGAACGGCACGCTGTTCGTCGACCGCGGCGGCTGGGAGTTGTTTCCCGAAACGGAGGACGGCCGTGAGCGCGCGCCGGCCCAAAAAAGCGGCGGCAGCGACCAGCACTATCCGCACGTACTCAACTTCCTGGACTGCGTGAAGACCCGCCGGCAGCCGATCAGCGACGTGCTCAGTGGTCATCAGGCCACAATGATTTCCCACCTGGCGAACATCGCCTACCGCACCGGCCGCAAGATCCACTGGGACGCCGACCAAGAAGTCTGCACGCACCATGACGGCAAGCCCGACGTCGAAGCCAACGCCTACCTGTTTCGCGAACCGCGGGCCCCGTGGAAGCTCGAACTGTGAGCGTCCGCTCATCCGAGAAAGGAAGATTGAATGTCGCTGAACACGCCAACCGATCGGAGTTCCACGTTCTTGGAACGAATCTCGCGCCGCATCATGTTGGCGACGACGGGGGGCATGTGCGGTCTCGCTTTGCCCACGTTTTTGCAGTTGCAAGGTTCGGCGGCGGCAGATTATGATGCCGGCGCGACATGGAGCAATCGGATCGAAATGAAACTGCGGGAACGCAGTCATCCCGCCGCCTTCCCGCTGATTCATGGTGAGAAGGTTTTGATTCTACAACCGACAGGATCCGTGAAGCCGAATCGGCCATGGGTGATCTACTTCCCCACCCTCATTCCTTGGCTGGTGGATAACCTGGAAAGGGCCAACTCGCCGTTGAGTAACGTAGTCGAAGATCTGCTCGATCACGGCTATTATGTCTGTGGCATTGACGCCGGGGAAAATTACGGACGAGCCGCGGCGGTCGAGAGTCACGAGGCCCTCTACGCCTACATGCGAAAGCACTACGCGGTGCGGGCGAAAGCCAATCTGTTGGCCCAAAGCCGCGGCGGCCTGACCGCCTACAATTGGGCCAGCCGTTATCCACAGCGGGTACGGTCCATCTACGGGATCTATACCGTCACCGATATGCGCACTTATCCGGGGCTGAAGGAGGCGGCGTCCGCTCACGGCATTGATCTGCTCACCTTCGAGCACTGCTATCGCCAATACAATCCCGTCGATATTCTCAGCCCCTTGGCCCGCCACCAGGTTCCCATCCGTCAGGCGCATGGCCAAGCCGACAAGCCCGTGCCTTACCGGGAGAACGCCTTGACTCTCGCGGAAAACTACCGGCGGCTGGGCGGCAACATCACCCTGGTTCCGCTGCCGGAACGCGGGCACGAGGAGGTTCCGGAGTTCTTCGTGGCCAAAGATATTTTGGCCTTCTTCGATTCCGCCGGGCCGCTCTCGCTCCATCCAGAAAACCCCCACTACTTCCTCTTCCGGGACAAGCCGGCCATCCTGATTACGTCGGGCGAACACTATGGCGCGGTGCTCAATCAGGACTTCGATTACAACCGGTATCTTGACGAACTCGCGGCCCATGGCCTGAACTTGACGCGCGCGTTCAGTGGGACGTACGTCGAGCTGCGGGGGGTGATCGAATTCGCCCGCAACACGCTTGCGCCAAAAGAGGAGCGGTTCCTGTGCCCCTGGGCGCGCAGCGACCAGCCAGGGTATGCCGGGGGCGGGAACAAGTTCGACCTGTCGAAGTGGGACGACGCTTACTTCCGCCGGCTCAAGGATTTTGTCGCCCAGGCGGGCAAACGGGGAGTCGTCGTCGAAATGAATCTCTTCTGCCCAATGTACGCGGAGACGCATTGGAAGCTCAGTCCCCAGAACGCCGCGAACAACGTCAACGGCCTGGGGAACTGCGGCAAAGATGAGGCGCATACGCTGGACAAGTCCGCCGGTCTGTTGGAAGTCCAGGAGAAAATGACGCGGAAGATCGCCGCCGAACTGGCCGAGTTCGACAATCTCTACTACGAAGTCTGCAACGAGCCGTATTTCGGCGGCGTCAGCATCGAATGGCAACACCACATGGTCGACTGCCTCGTCGCCGCCGAGAAGGATCTGCCGTCCAAGCATCTGATTTCGATGAACATCGCCAACGGCAACCGCAAGGTCGAGCGGCCGCATCCGGCCGTTTCCATCTTCAACTTCCATTACGCCAGTCCGCCGGACGCCGTGCCTGAGAACTACTCCCTGAACAAGGTCATCGGCGACAACGAAACCGGGTTCAAGGGAACGGCCGATGCTCCCTATCGGCGCGAAGCCTGGGAGTTCCTGCTGGCCGGCGGCGGCCTGTTCAACCATCTCGACTACTCCTTTGCCACCGGCCAGGAGGACGGGTCGTTCGAGTATCCCTCGACGCAGGCCGGCGGTGGCAATCGGGGGTATCGCGGACAACTGAACGTACTTCGGGAGTTCCTCGCTGGCTTCGAGTTCCTGCGCATGAAGCCCGATGCCGCAGTGGTCAAGAACAAGCTCCCCAAGGACGGTCGTTGCTACGCGCTCGTGGAGCCGGGCAGGCAGTACGCCGTCTACGTGAACGGAATTCTGAGCGGCGACATGTCGCTTGACTTGCCGGAGGGGAACTATCGGGCCGAATGGATCGATGTGCTCACCGGCCAGGTCGCCGCCCTACATGACGTGAAATCGTCGGGCGGCGTCACTTCGATTCCCA
Organism: Pirellulales bacterium; assembly: GCA_035531595.1. Lineage (GTDB taxonomy): Bacteria > Planctomycetota > Planctomycetia > Pirellulales > JAICIG01 > DATKSN01. Next base: position 5,073 of record DATKSN010000051.1, read on the forward strand.
CGCCAAAATACACCAGCGAGATCGCCCTGCGGGTGATGCACGCGCGTTAACGGAGAGTGGCCGGGGCGCTACTGCCTGGATCGGAAGTGTTTGCGTCTGGTTGCAAAAGAATGTGCTTATCAAGGAGAAATGTACATGCTGTCCATTCTCGGCCGTGAAAATCGATTCTGCGACGGGGTCTCGCGGCGACGTTTCTTAAGGATCGGCGCCTTGGGACTCGGCGCCGGCGCGCTGACGCTGGCGGACATCTTGCGGGCCGAGGCCCGGGCCGGAACGCGATCGCACAAGGCAGTGATCAACCTGGTTGAGCGCGAAGTCATCCGCGAGCTGGTCTGAATAAAAGCAAAAGCAAAAGGAACAGGCATGCCCACGGTGCTCATCTCGCCCGAAGCGTTCTTGAACCAGCCGGAGGCGTCGTACGCTCGACGGCTGCGGGACGCCGGTTTCGACATCCGCTATCCGAAGAACTCAACGTTCACTCGCGGGTTGGGGCTGGAAGACGAAACGATCTCCGAACTGACAGACGCCGCCGCAGTCATCGCCGGTGGCGAGCATTATTTCACTCGGCGAGTGATCGAAGCCTCGCGCAGCCTGCGAGTCATCGCCCGATCCGGCGTCGGGTTTGACCGCGTGGACATCGCCGCGGCGACCGAGCGAGGCGTGGCGGTGACGATCACGCCGACCTCAAACCATGAAGCGGTCGCCGAGCACATGCTGGCGATGCTGTTGGGCGTGACGAAGAACGTCGCGCTCAACGACCGCACCCTGCGAGCCGGTCGCTGGGCGCAGACACTGAGCGCTCCGGTACGCGGCCGCACGATCGGGTTGGTCGGACTCGGCCGCATCGGCAAGAGCGCGGCGGTTCGCTGCGCGGCGCTCGACCTGCGCGTCATCGCTCACGAGAACTTTCCCGACCAGGAGTTTGTCGCGAAGCACGGTATCGCCCTCGTCGAGATGGATGAACTCCTCGCGCAGTCGGATTTCGTCAGCCTGCACTGCCCTTTGAACGGCGCGACACAAAGGATGTGCGATGCGGCGTTCTTCGCGCAGATGAAACCCGGCAGCGTGCTGATCAACACGGCGCGCGGCGGCTTGGTCGTCGAAACGGACCTGCTTGCGGCGCTGCAATCCGGGCATCTGTCGGGCGCTGGGCTGGACGTCTTTCAGCACGAGCCCATGTTGCCGACCAACCCGCTGTCGCAGCTCGACTGTGTGGTACTCAGCCCGCACCTGGCCGGGACCGACACACGCAGTTCGGAAGATATGGGCCTCGAATGCGCGAACTGCATTGTGATGCTCAGCCGCGACGAGTGGCCTGAAGGTGCGGTCGTCAACGCCGACCTGCGTCCGCGCTGGAAGTGGTCTAATGGAGGCGAGACGCTGTGATACCCAACATCATAACAATGACTCACTTCACCTTGGCCACGCGTGACGTGGCGGCGACCCAGCGATTTTTTCAAGCCGCGTTCGGCTGGCGGGCGGCCAAGCATCACACCAATGTCCCCGCCGAGCTGGAGCCGGCGTGGCTGGAGATTGCTCCGGGACAGGAAATGCACCTGCTCAAGGTGTCCAACTTCGACCCTTCGCCGTTCGAACGCGAATACGGTCGGCACATTGCCCTGTTACACCCGAAGCAGGATATTCCACTGGGACGCCGACCAAGAAGTCTGCACGCACCATGACGGCAAGCCCGACGTCGACAACGAGGAAACACCACTCCAGACGAACAGGAAATATGCGATGCTCGACATCACCTTCGGCGGTCGCGGTCAGAATCGTGCCCGAGTCTCCCGGCGGGGCTTCTTACGAGTGGGGACCATGACGCTGGGCGGCCTGACATTGGCGGACGCTTTGAAGCAGCGGGCCGCGGCGGCAACCGCCGGCCGGCCCAGCAACAAGAAGTCGGTCATCTTCTTCTGGCAGGACGGCGGGCCGAGCCACATCGAGACGTACGACCCGAAGCCGGAAGCTCCCAGCGAATTTCGCGGCCCGTTCGGGGCCATCGCCACCGCTGTGCCGGGCGTGTTTATCAACGAGCTTTTCCCAAAGCACGCCGCGATCATGGACAAACTGAGCATAATACGCTCGGTCTGCCACGACAACGGCGATCACTATACCGCCCAAAGTTGGGTGTGGACCGGCTACTTCGGAAGCACCAACACAAACCCCGCGCCGATGTATCCCAGCGTCGGCTCGATCATTTCAAAGGTCCGAGGGCCGAACCAGCCAGGACTGCCGCCGTACGTGGCGATCCCCCCCGGGCGGTATCTCAACATGCGCCCGGGCTATCAGACTGGCGCCTACCTGGGCGTGGCGACGAACCCGTTCTGCGTTGACGCCGATCCCAACTCGGACCACTTCCAGGTGCAGAACCTCGAGTTCCCCGTCGGCATCAACCCAGGTCGGGTCGTCGATCGTCAACGCCTGTTGACCGGGTTGGATCGCATGCGCCGCACGGTGGACACGAGCGGCCAGATAGACGGCATCGACCGGTTCAATCAGATTGCCTTCGACCTGATCAGCAGCGGCCGGGCCCGCAAGGCGTTCGACGTCAGTCAGGAAGACGCTCGGCTCCGCGACCGTTACGGCCGGAACTCGGTGGGCCAAGGCGCCTTGTTGGCTCGCCGGCTGATCGAAGCGGGCGTGACGTTCGTCTCCATTCACACCGCGGAATGGGACAATCACAGCAACATCGAGCCTGGCATGAAGAACCACGCCGCCTCTCTCGACCCCGCCGTGGCCACGCTCGTCGAGGATCTTGCGCAACGCGGCCTGTACGACGACGTGATCGTCCTGGTGATGGGCGAGTTCGGCCGTACTCCGCGGGTCAATGTGAATGCTGGCCGCGACCACTGGAGCAACGCCTTCTCGGTGCTCTTGGCCGGCGGAGGAATCCAGCCCGGCCGGATCGTCGGCAAAACGGACGACAAAGCCGCGTGGCCGATCGAGCGACCGGTCAAGCCCGCGGATGTGCTCCACACCGTCTACCAGCTTCTGGGCGTGGACACCACGATCCATTTCCTGAACCGCGCCGGCCGCCCGATCCCCATCCTTAACGAGGGCGAGCCCATCGCCGAACTGCTGTAGCCGGGTTTCGTATCCGGTGACACGTCCAGCCGGTAGCAGGGGTAACGGAGGGATCTATGACCATCGAATACAAACTGTGCGAGTTGGGAATTGAATTGCCGCCCCCGCCGCCAGCCGTAGCGGCGTATCGGCCCTGGTCTCGCACAGGTAATCTGGTGATTACCTCCGGGCAATTGCCTTGGAAGAGCGGCAAAATCGCCTACGCTGGCCGGCTCGGCGAGAAGATCAGCGTTGAAGAAGGATACCAAGCAGCCCGGCTGTGCGCCATCAACGCGATCGCGCAGCTCAAGAATGCCGTCGGCAATTTGGAGCGCATTGCGCAAATTGTTCGTCTGGAAGGTTTTGTCCATTGTGCCCCAGGTTTTCGCCGGCACCCCGACGTGCTCGACGGCGCGTCGCACCTGTTCGAGCAGGTGTTCGGCGAGCGGAACAAACACTCGCGTCTGGCGCTCGGTATCTCCGACATGCCGCTGGACGCGGCCGTACAGTTGACGGTGATGGCAGAGATAGTGGACGAGTCGAACCGCCGCGCCAGCGTGGAAAGTAGGGAACAACTCAGTTTCGCCGAACCGTAGGGTGGGCACCGCCCACCAACCCGACGCGCGCCGGAAAACACGAAACCAGACCATAACTGATGTAGGATCATGTGAGTATGACACAGCAGATGAAGATGAACGCGGACACATTCGTCGATACGTTCAAGCGTGAACGGGCGTCGGCGATTCTTCGGACCAACGACGAGGAACTGGCACGGCGGGCAATGGAGGCGGTGGTTCGGGGTGGGTTTAGGGCTTAACTTTCACCTCAAGTTCGATGGTAGATTTTACAAAATGTCTGGTTGATTCAGAGAATGCTAGCAGAGCTAAGGTGGTTACACGTACCAGTTCTTCGTAGGTGTAAGCATCCCCCCATCCCGGCCGCGGACGGCTGGTTACGTGGCGGCGGCGCCAGCCGCCTTGACCATCGCCACAATCCCCGCGCGGATGGCCTCGGGCAAACTGTTCCAGGCGTCCACGACGGCGGCCAAGCTGCGGTTGGGCTGCGGCTGGCCCAGCCGGCGGATGACTTCGGCTTGCTCGCCTTCCGGCACTACCGGCAGGTCGCCGGCGTCTTGTTGCTCGATCGTCAGCCCGTGTAGCCGCTTGTAGCCGGTTGTTCCTTTCGTCTCTCCCATCGCGATTTTCCCTAAATCAATTGGGTTTTGTGCAATTGCCAGCCCCACTGACGATGGGTTTGGGCACTGAAGTTTTGAACATTGTACGCGCGTCGGCCCGGTACTTGGCCCGTTGCTGGGCTTGGGCGACCTCGACCGGCCGAAAGCCGATGAACGTGCCACAGCGCCGGCAGTTGGTTCGAATGTGACCATCGACCGGCGGTTCGTCTAGCCAATCGCTGGGATCAACGTGGTTCAAGCAACGTTGGCCGCGGTTTGGCGCCGCGTTCATTCTTCCGGCTTTGTGGCTTGCGGCCGTAGGCGGCGCGGCCTCGCGCGCGACGCAAATAACGCTCGACCGACCGCTTGCGGCGTCGGCTCCCGCGACCGTCGCCGGCGGGGGTTGAATCCGCCGAATGGCCTCGGGGACCGCGTGCGAGCCTACTGCGGCGGTTTCGCCGGTTTTCTTACCAGGCCCATTGGATACTACTTCCGCCGCCAGCCGGGCCAAGATTTCGGGGCGATTTGCGGCCACGACCGCCCGCAATTCGTTCGTGTAGACGCCAGCCGGGGCACGGAATCGCAGGCTGCCGCGTTCAATATATAACTCCACCCCGAGGCGGGCCAAGTCAGCCACGATTCTGTCCGCTGGACTTGCCGCGGACGGCCAATTCGTCGGTGTGTGGGTCATGCGTCGCCCTCCTCGACCGCGCCGGCCGATCGTGGATTGCTTTCCGCCATATCCCTGCTTTCCACTGCGCTTGACCCGACCAACCCGACCCGAGACACCTTTTCTACGGGGAATTGGTCGGGTCCAGCGGTCGGGTTGTCGGCCGTCGCCGGCGGAACCCGACCACTCACCCGACCAGCAACCTGACCGTGGCCCCCTGAATTCTCCGATGTCGTCGGCCAATTGGTCGGGTTGGTCGGGTCTTGTGCGGTGAGGGAGGTTAGGTGCAGGTGGATAACATCGCGGCGGCGTCCCTCGACCGTTCGGCGAACGGTCAGCGTTTCCCGCGGCCGGTCAATACTGGCCAACGCCCCGCGGTCGCGTAGCCGGCGCCAAAGGGTTCGGGGCGATACGACCAGGCTTTCGCCTTGCTCGCCGGCCAGCTTTTGGGCTTCCGCAAAACTCGCCTCGGGTTCAAGGTAGAGGGATTCGCCGTCGGTCCACCCGACCCGCTTCCCCAGTGGTTCCCATTCGCAGGACGTGCCGCGGGCGTCAGACCGCCAACCCCACGCCTCTGGTGAATCGTCGGGTTGGCCGCCGTTTGGGTTGGCGACGTGGGCCCGCCCGCTGGCCACAGTCGCCCACAGCAGGCGCAAGAAATGCTGGCCGGGTTCGCTCGCCGTTTGGTGACCCGCTTGGGCTTCGGCTGCTTGGCCTAGTGCCGCCCAACCCTGACGCCACGTTTCCTCAAAGGCGTCGGCGGTCAGTGCGCCGACCTCGACCGCGAACCGCAATAGGTACAGTAGCCCGATGGCCAGATCCGCCACGATGCCTGGCGTCCGCGCGTGCTGACCTTCGGCCGCCGCGGCGTCGCGAAGCCGGGCAGTTTCGGCGGTCAGACCGGCGCGGACAGCGGCGTACTTTGGGGCCAACCAGCGCAGGTATCCAGCCAGGGCCGCCGCGTACTGCCCCTCCCGCGCGTCCCCTTGGCAGGCTGTCAGGCGGCCCTTGTCAACATCGCCCGGCCCAACCTCGGCGACAAGTAACCGCGCCCGAAGCGATTGGCCGCGCGGCACGTCTTCGCCCGTGCTGACGATCAACCCCCGCGGCGGCTTCGTGGGTCGAAGCGTACCGTCGGCACGCATGCGTTGCCGGCCCGCTTGGTTGCCTTGCGCCCGCAACAGCCGGTCGGCTTCGCGGTGGAACCTTTGCACGTCGGCGGTTGTCCCCGCAGGGGCGAAGTCATCGACGGCCAAAAGCGCGTCTTTGGCCGCGAAGGCAATGCCTTCCAAGGCGTTCCCGGTGGAAAGCCAGCTCCCAGGCAGGTGACGAGCATCCAACCCCGCGCCGTAGTGCTGTTGGGCCAAGGCAGCCAGTTCACTCTTGAAGACACCGCTTTGGCCGGCCAGGTGCAAGGCGAAGTCGATTCCCCCGAGCGGTGCCCGATAGACCGCCGCCAAGAGCGGAAAAACGATGCGCGGCGGGGCCACGTCCGAGAGACGCAAGCTGGCCCGTACCGCCTCGACCAGCGCGGCGCCCGTCGGCGGGGCCGGCAAGGCATAGCGGGCCAGCGTGTCCGACAGCCCGACCGACACGCCAGCGGCGGGACCATCGGGGCCGATCGCGCCGGACGCGTGCAAGTAGCACCATCGCCCCTCGACCTCCCGCCATCCGGTATGGCCGTAGACGATCCGCCGCGGCGCGTCGCCCGACAACAGTTGAAGGGCCGCGCGGAGGTGATCTTGAGTGGCGCGGCCAGCGTAGACAACCGCGTGCGTTCCCCAGGCGTTGACCGGCCATTGCATCCAGTGGAAGTCATCGGAATCCACCTCGACTCGCGGCAAAGGACAGCCGCCCATCAGCGACCCCTCGACCGCAAACATGTTCCGCCGCTCGGCGCCGTCGTCGTGAGTGACTTGCTCCACGATCCGCGCGTCGAAATTGCACAACGGTGATTCGACCGGCCCATCCTCTGTTTGCCGCACGCGGCAGATACAACCGGTTTCCGACGTCGTGTAACGCTCGGCTTCTTGGCTCGCCGGCGCTTCCGCGTCCCTGGCTTGTCGCAGCAAGGGCTTAATTGCCGCGTCCAGTTCGCGCATCCGCAGGCCGGCTTGACGCAACCGTTCGCGCACCGCGGCAAACTCGGCTGGATTGCCCCGCTTCAGTTGGGCCACTGCCCCGAGTAGTTCCGCGTCGCGGAACAATGCGGCCGGGCCCCCGTCCGACAGCACAGCTTCCAGCCGGCCCAGGGCCGCCGCGGCGGCTTCGTCGGCGTTCGTCACGCCGGCGGCCTTCGCAATCTCTTTGACGGCGGCAAGGGCTTCGCCGCCCGTCAGAACGCCGGGCAAATTGCCGGCGGCCAAAACGTCGTCGATGCCTTTGCCGGCGGATTCATCCCACCGTTCCAAGTCGACCGCGTACCCTTCCTTGGCCAACCCCGCGAAACAATCGAGCATGGCGCGGGCCACGTGGGCGTTGCGCCGCGCGTCGGCGTCCAGCGCCACGCGAACGCTCTTGGCCCCCAGGGCTTTCAGCGATGGCAGGCAGGCACGCCAGCCGGCCGCGCTCGGGGCGCCGATCGTCGGCACGCCGGAGAGCGCCGTCGCGACGTCGGCCTTTAGCTCGCCTTCGGTCAGGCGCACCAACTCCACCGGGCCGACGATCCCGAGCGGAATATGGGCGGGCGCGCCAGGACCGGGGCCACCGTGCTTGGTGCTCGACACATACACGTATTTGGACTTGTCGCCGTTGCTGGCGTCGCGCCGCACCTTGAAGGCGACGATCCGGCCGGCGGGATCGCGGATGGGAACCAGCATTCCCTCGGGACCGGCCAACGCCGGACCTCGCTTGGTGCGGATGAAGCCGGGCACGCGCTCGTATAGCGAGCCTTCGCGAAGGGCCATTAGCAACAACGTGGCCGCCCCCTTCCGTTCGGCGAAGGAGTAGGAACGATAGCCGCGGCGGTCAATCTCGACGTCGGTCAGGCCTCGCTGGCGGAGCGTAGCGCGGTGCTTGTCGTTCAAGGGTAATTGGTCGAGCAACAGGCGATACGCGCGGTCCAACGTGTCCGCGTCGGCCTTTTCGACCGCTGCGCCGCTGGCGGGGCCGATGGGTGGCGACTTGCCCGCCGACGCCTGGCGCCGGTGGCCGGGGTGGACGTAGCCGTTACCGTCATCGCTACCATTCGCCGCGCCGATGCGATGAATGTAGACCGGCGCGCCGCTCTTGTCGGTCTTGACCTTGTGGGCGCCGTCCGCTTTACGACGGCAGGCGACCAAGACGCCATCGGCCGAAACTCGGCACCAATCGCCCTTTTCGCAAATGGGACAGGGATTACTTTTGCTGACCTTTTGCCAGTTAGGGCTAGGGTTGTTAGAATTCATGGTGGAAAGTTACTCCTGCCTTGGGCCGGCCGCACGTCGAAAGCGCCGGCCCTTGGCGTTATGGGTTTGGGGGGAGGGGCGGCGGTCAGGCGATGCCGGCACGTTCCAACTCGGCCTCTGCCGCGGCAATCGCGCGGGCGCGTTGCTTCGGCGTGCGGACGGGGGCCGGTTGGCCGTGCGCCGCGGCGGTCGTTCCCGCAACGAACCGCTCCAAGGCTTCGTGCGTCGTGTAACGCCGGCCGCCGGAGACGAGGGTTTCGAGGCGGACGCCGCGGACGCCTTTTAGCACCCAGCGCCAGACCGTTGAAAGGTGGGGCCGGCCGGGCAATAGCGCCGTGGCCTCGGACAGGGAAAGGGGGGTTTCGTTCGCCAGGTCAATCGCCATGACAATCCTCGCAGTGAGTTGGATGGAACCAAGGTCAACTACGATGAATTGTGCGGGCGAACTACGGAGTGTAGTTCGGAGTGAACCTAGGAAGTGGTTCGGAGTGTAGTCCGTCGTGCCAAGCAGTCAGCACGCCGCCGGCCGTGTTATCGTACGCGGCGATTGTTTTTTCTTCGTCGCGCCGTTTTCGGTGGTAGTGTTTTCTCGGCCGGCAGGTGCGTGAGCAAACGCCCCAGGCCACGCCTTGTTTCAATCGTCAGCCCAAGCGGGCGAATTGCCGCACGTAGCGCGCTGACGGCATCATGCACCGTGCCATCGGATGGTCTCTTTGCGACACCGTGATTCTCCCAGACCGCGCGGATGGCATCGTCGCACAACGGAACGTCGTGGTTTTCGGCCAGTTTCTTCAAAATGGCCCAGTTAAGTTGCGAGCGCGACAAGTCCACACTTCCGGCCACGCCTTCGCGCTCTACGGTGCGACGCGCGTCGTAGAAGAGTAATCCCAAGTATGAGCTTCGGTGGAAAGCGGGTGGTGATTCCGGCGGCAAGGCGGCGCCGGCCTCGCGTGCGGACCTCTCTGGCGACTCTTGCTTCGCCAGTTGAACGGGCGCGGGTGTTCCCGCGAAATAGTCGTCGTTGGCCAGCGCCGCAAGCTCTTTGAAGGCGTCACGCACCCAGTTCAAGCCTTGGTGGAACGTGCGCCAGCCCGGATCATGCTCCTTTTGGTAGACGAGCCACTTCGATGCCCATGCCTGAACGGTTGGAAGGTATGACGGTTCTGTTCGCTCGCAGAGGCTAGGTTTGTGGTGCGCGGCGGACCAAAAGATGACCCGTTTTCCGCCTGCGATTGTGTTCGGAGTGCCTGTCACGTTTTGACATGGGTTCAAAGTTAGGGTATCGCGACTGATAGCTGGCGGGTCGCCTGGGTCTGGGGAAAACGGGGTTAAACCGAACGTCCGCACCACATCGGCCGCCCACGGGCAGAATTCGTCGTAGTAAAACCGTTCGGCGGCCCCTAGCACATCTTCACCGATTTCGCCCTCGATTTCCTGCCATTTTTTCAGAATGGTCGAAAGCCGTGTTTCCAACTCGGCAATTGCGTCGGATCGTGGCAACACGTCAGCGGAGGCTTTATGTCGCGCTGTCGGCGATTTCTTTTCTAAATCGCGTTGAGCCAGGATCAGTCTCCATGCTTCGACCGACGCGCCGAAGGGGTGGAAAACGAAAGCCGAATCGTGATCGTCGATTGCCGTTTCGCTGACCCACGCGGTGCCCATTAGATGGCTGAACACAACCAACGTCCAGAAGGCGGTGGGGTCGTGGACCGTCTGAATTCCGTCGACCAACCCATCGGCCAACACAATTGCACCGGCGTCGCTCGCGCGCCGTCGGAACGTCTTGACGACCTCAACATCGCCGGAGGCCGGACCATAGAGGAAGAATCCGACACGCTCGACCACGCCCGACTGTCTGGCAAAAGCGCCGGAGCCTAGGCCGTGAAAGGAAACGTGTTGCGGCTGGAAAAGGGCGCGGGAATCGGCTCCGATGTAAAAGTTCTTCGGGCCGCCGGCTGGGATCATCGCGCGCGGCACGGCGACTTGGCCATCGTCGCGAACGTACTTGCTGCCGACGGCGTAAATCCGCAAGCGTGTGTTGCCGTGTCTCGCCAGGGCCAGAGAAAATGCACGCAGCGATTGTTCGGCGTAACGAGAACGGCGCGAACCAGCGGGCGGCGTCTTGGCGCGTCGGCCGCCGCGTTCGGTTTCCAGTTTGGCGCGGGCCTTCGCGAGAATCGCCGTCAATTCTTCCCGGCTCGCTGGCGGCGAAGGGGTATTGCCTCCGCGTTCGTCTTTGCCGGTTCCCTCGGCAAGCGCCAGCATCGTGTCGATCGTCAGGGCCGAGGCGAGGAAGAGATTGTTGATGAGTGAGAATTGATAACGGCCGACTACGATCGGCTCCGGCTTCAACGTCTTATGCAGGAACCACAGCCAATACTTATGCCCGCCCGAGTCGCGTTGCCGCCATTCACTCACCCCCCCCTCAAAGCCCGACTCAAGGAGCAACCGCGCGGTTTGGCGTGCAAGCGGCTCGAACAGTTGGGCGCACTTTGCGCATTCGATTCGTTCTTGAGGGTCCACGACTTTTTGGCCGATGTGAGCGCGACGGCACCAGTACCACGTCACCAGCCCGGCGAAACACCGGTCGTCCCACCGGTCCATTGTCTCGTGGAAAAGCTGGGGCGTGCAATCTGTCGTTGTGACATCGAACGAATCTTGAATTGCCAAGTGCTCTGGAATGATGTGCCGGTCGATGCACGGGAAATCGGTGTGGTCAATTGGCCCTGTGGCCAGAACGTGCTGGAACCACGGGTACTTGGTCGCGCCGTCGTTGAATTGGGCGCGTAGCGTTTCAAGGCTGGCGCGAAGCGCGGCGCGCGGTGTCGGGGCGGTGAAGTCTAGCATGGGTCCTACCTTGAACCGGGCCAGCCGGCGCGGCGGCGCGAAAGGCAGGAGAAGGCGGTCGCCGCGGGGGCTGGATTCTTGGGCCGCCGGACGTAGCTAGTGCCTGTCGGAAAATCCGCTTGGCCCGTATTTTCCCGGCAACTTTTGGAAAAAATCTCCGCGAAGATGGCAACCTTTCTCAACCTGGCGTGTAGAATACGCGGGGTTTTGGTTGAGACACGAGGTCATCTTCA
>DATKSN010000052.1:0-2154 GCA_035531595.1 Pirellulales bacterium
CTTGCTTCGGCCCTCGATCGGCTGCCATGGGCCGAGCGCGGTGAGATCCTCCGCGGTCTATTGGCACACGCCGAGGACGCCCAAGACCACAATCTACCCTTGATGTACTGGTACGGCGCCGAGCCGTTGGTCGAGCACGACCCAGGGCTGGCGATCGAACTGGCCGAGGCATCGCAAGTGCCGCTGGTCGACCGCTTCCTTACTCGCCGCTTGGCGACGTTCGCCACGCCGGAGGCGATGGACCTGCTCGTCGATCGGCTGCGCCGCGCCGAACCGGGCGCCGCGCAACTCGAGTTGCTCGTGGAGATCAACGAGGGGCTGCGAGGGAAGCGGCAACTTCCGATGCCCCAGGGTTGGCGGCCGATTTACGACCGCCTGGCCGCGGCCGACGACGCCGTGCGCTCCCAGGCCACGGCGTTGGCGCTGACGTTCGGCGACAAGGTCGCCTTCAAGGCGATGGAACAGGTGCTCGGCGACACGACGACCGAGACGCCGCTGCGCGAGCAGGCGCTGCTGGCGCTGGTCAAAGCCCGCGATCCTCTGCTGCCACGGCTTCTGCACGGTCTGCTGGCCGATGCCGCCTTGCGGCGGCCCGCGCTGCGCGGCCTGGCGGCCTATGACGATCCGCGCACGCCCCAAGTGCTTTTGGACCATTACGAAGGCTTCAACCTCGACGAAAAGCGCGACGTCCTGGCGACGCTCGCCGCGCGGGTCGAGTACGGACAGGCGCTGTTGGATGCGATCGCCGAAAAGCGGCTTCCGCCCGCGGACCTGTCGGCCGAGATCATCCGCCAGTTGCGCAACCTCAAGAGCGATGCATTGAACGGACGCATCGCCGAGGTCTGGGGGGCGGTCAACGACACGCCCGCCGAACGGCTGCGGCTGCTTGCCGAGTTCAAAGCGATGTTCGCCAAGCCGCCCGCCGAGCCGCCCGACGTCGCGCTGGGTCGGGCGCTGTACGCCAAGACCTGCCAGCAGTGCCATACGCTCTTCGACACGGGCGGCAAGGTCGGACCGGAACTGACCGGATCGAACCGCGCCAATCTCGATTATATCCTCTCGAACCTGTTGGATCCCAGCGCTCTGATCGGCAAGGACTACCAGGCGACCGTGATCCAGACTCTCGACGGCCGCACGCTGACGGGCATCGTCCGGGCCGAAAACGACGACGCCGTGACGCTGGCATCGGCCAACGAAACGGTTGTCGTGCCCAAGGGCGAGATCGAGGTCCGTGAGTTGAGCGCCAAGTCGATGATGCCCGACGATCAGCTCAAGCCTTTTACAGAACACGACATCCGCTCGCTGGTCGCCTACCTGGCCAGCCCGCTGCAGACGCCTTTTTTGGCCACGGCCGAAAACGTGGCCAAGTTCTTCAACGGCCGAGACCTGACCGGTTGGCAGGGCGACGCCGGGCTGTGGCAGGTCGAGGAGGGCGAAATTGTCGGCCGCACCTCCGGGCTGGATCACAACGAATTCTTGCGAAGCGAATTGGCCGCCGCCGACTTCCGGCTCACGCTGCAAGTGAAACTGCTGAAAAACGAGGGAAACAGCGGCATCCAGTTCCGCGGCGAAACCGTGGGCCAGGGCGAGGTCAAGGGCTACCAGGCCGACATCGGGCCGGGCTGGTGGGGTAAACTCTACGAAGAGCACGGCCGCGCCCTGTTGTCGGACCGCTCGGGCGAGACCCACGTCAAGCCGGGCGAGTGGAACACCTACCAGATTGAAGCCATCGGCAGCCGCATCCGCACGTCGATCAACGACCAGACCTGCGTCGAACTGGACGACCCCGACGGAGCACGCCGCGGCATCTTCGCCTTCCAGCTTCATTCCGGTGGGCCGACGGAAGTGCGCTTCAAGGGGATCACGCTGGAGCTGTTGTCGGCGTCGGGCGATACGGCGGAGAAGTAGTTGCCGGTGGCCGTCGAAAAGTTGCTTGTTGCTAGTTCTTGGTTGCTGGTTACGGCACGTGCGCAGCCGTTCCATATGAACAAGCGTAGCGTTCGCCCTGTGTTGGGCCCACAAAACGCGGCTTCGGCGCAGCCGAAACTGCGCAAGAAAAAACTGGCAAAACCGTACCTGTACCGACCAGGAAATCCGTCTCGGCGGATTGCCCGGCTTTAGACGCGTTAAGACTTCTTCCCCCGAGCCGTTCAT
>DATKSN010000053.1:0-3404 GCA_035531595.1 Pirellulales bacterium
TCCGATCTCCTTTGCAAGCTTTGGCCAACGGCGGCGCGTTCTTCGACGAATCTTTGTTGACGGCTTCGCCGATCACCTCTAGTAGTTTGTTAATGTACCTTACGCCGACGTGACCCCGACCAGTTCCCTGTTCCCGATCCGCCGCGCGCTCCGCCTCCCGCGGATCACGAAGAGCCGAATTATTGGTCCGTGGTCTTCGACGTTGTCACGCCGTCCGCGTGGGAGCGCCTCGTCGACGCCGCGACCTGCCAGGCACGCGCGGGTGATCCTCGGGCGCGCGAATGGATCGCGAACGTGCTGGGCGCGGACAGCGCGATCGAGGAACTCGGGCGCGCAGACGCGGTCGCCGGATACGTTACTATTTCCTCGTTGAATCGCGCGCTGGAGCGCGAACGCGCGGCGGGAGGCCGTCCGCGGTACGAAGACTAATCGCCCTCCGAGCATCGTCGCTCTGCGAAAAAAAACGATTCCGAAACCCCTCCCAAAGAGATCCAAAAGAGCGTGGGGTAGGGCGAAGGGTGGCAGGGCAATTGGATGCCGCTTACGCGGCTCGCTCAGACGTCATGGGGTATTCGGAAGTCGTTTTTTTTCGCTTCGCCGGCGTTTTGTTTTTTGCACGTTCGTTGCTGCGCAACGAGCGTGCTTTTTACGGAAAATGATCCCTACCGTTTCGTGGGCCGCTCCGCGGACCCCCGCTGCTTGCGCCGCGGGTTCGTGTGGAAGCCGGCCGCGTGAAGTATCAATCGAAAGCGGCCTCATTCCCACCGTCCGTGGCCTCTTTATCACTTCGCCGCCGGCAACATTTCCAGGTAGCCGCGGCGTTCGCCGCCCGACAAGCCTAACTCGCGCGCCAATGCCGCCAGGGCGGCACGCGCGGCTTCCAGACCGGTCTCGTCGGCAAGCATCTCCAGTTCGACGAACCGCCCGACGCCCTGGACGTCGTCGATGGCCGCCTCGACCTGGCGTCCTTGCCACTGCAACGCAATGCGGCGGCGGCGTTTTCGGACCTCGGCCACCGGCCGAAAACCAAGCGCCTCGAGCAACCCTCCGTACTCGATCGCCGCCTGGGCGCCGGGCGGCAGAGGCAAATCGATCTCGCGCCGGGTTTTGGTGGTCGGGTCGAGCTTCGGCCCCTTGTAGGTGATGAAGTTCAATGCTTCCACGCGGCGGATTCGCAACGCCTCGTCAGTGGTGGCGAAGTCTCGCGCCGGATGGGCATAGTAGCAATCGACCTGTTCCTTCGCTTCGTCCGGCACGCCCCCCAGCGCCGCCAGTTTGGCCAACAACGCCGCCGCGTCGGTAAGTGGGAATTTTTGTTCGACTTCGTACATGGGAAAAGATGAAGGAGGAAGGAGGAAGGAGGAAGGAGGAACAGGGGGCTAACGCCCCCCGCTCGCCTTCTCCGGTCTCCTGACTTCGGTCTCCTGGCTCCTGTCTCCTGATTCCACGACTTGCCCGCGCGAGACTTGGGCTTCGAGCACCCGCTGCCGCCTCAGCTTGCGGACCAACACCCGCAAACCGCCCACATGGACGATGTCGCCGCCTCGCGGGGGGCGCTGGAGTTGGGCTACGATCAAGTCGTGCAGCGTGCGGCACTCGGCGGGCAATTGCCGCCGGTCGGCCCGCGCGCCGGTGACCTGTTCAAACCGTTCCAACGACACGCCCCCCCCCATCACCCAGCCCGACAGACCCTCCGAAACATGGCTGGGCGCGCGGTCGTATTCGTCCTCGATGTCGCCGACCAACTCCTCCAGGATGTCTTCCATCGTGACCAGGCCGACGATCGCACCCTCGGCGTTGCGGATCAGCGCGATGTGAACGTGCTCGTGGATCATCCGCTGTAAGCTGGAGGCGATCGACAACTCAGCCTTCAGGTCGGGCATCGAACGGATGATGCCCCGTAGCGACGGCTGGTGGGGCGCCAACCGCAACTCGGAAACGATGTCTTTGAAGTTGACGTATCCGCAGATCGACTGCCGCTCGCCCGGCTGCGAGCAAACCGGGAACCGCGTATGCATGTCGGTGTGGGCCAGCACCAGGCTCTCGGCCATCGTTTGATTCAGGTCGAGCGTCACGACGTCACGCAACGGCATCATGATCTCGGCGATCGAGCGGCTCGACAACCGCGCCGCGCCCAGAATGATTTTTTCCTCCTGGCCGCCGATGAGCCGGCTGGTGCGCGCCAGCGCCACGACAGCCCGCAATTCCTCGATTTCGGTGACCTCGGCCTTGTGCCCTTCGACCTGCGGCTTCCAGCGTCGCTCGCTCCAGGCCAACAAGGCCTTGACCGAACCTTCCATCACCCAGACGGCCGGGAACACGCAGCGCGAAAAGGCCCGCATCGGAGGCGAGAACTTGAGGCAAACCCATTCCTTATTCTTCAAGGCGAACACCTTGGGAATCAGTTCACCCACCACGATCGTCACGGCGCTCAAGGGGATCACCACCAGCGTCACGGCCAGCACGTCGGCCGCCCATTCGGAGCCGCCCATGTAGGCTTGCAAAACGGGCGAGATATCCTCGGCCGCGCCGTGGCCGCCCGTCGCCGCGGCGATGGCGCCCACCAGCGTGATGCCCAGTTGCAAGGTCGCCAAGCTCGCTTCCATGCTCTGCTTCATCATCAGCGCCGCCTTGGCCCCCTTGCGGTGGGCATCGGCCAGGGCCTTCAGCCGGCCCACCGAAATACTGGCCAAAGCGATCTCGTAAGCGGCAAACATGGCGTTGATCGAGATCATCAACACCATGATCGACAAAGTCAGCGTCATGGGGGCCTCGGGGGAGAATCCAGCGCCGCCACGCAACGCGCCTCACGGCCAAGTCGAGCGGCGTAAGTATTGTATCCATTCCGCGTCCCGAGTGCATGTCGCGCAAAGACGTGCTTCAATAAGTTCTTTCCTTGAAAGACTTTACTCCTTGACATCGCGCACTTCTCCCCCTAGGATCGCCTGTGAGCGTCATCAAGTACCGTTCGAGGTCGCCTATGGAGTCGATCGTCATTTTCGCCGACACGCCGCTTGGAACGCGCCTGCTCATCGGCGGGTTTATGGTGATCTTTGGCATCGCGTTCATGCTCATAGGCGCAAACAATATTCGAACGCAAACCGCTCAAGAAACGGGAAAGCGCCGTACCGTCAACCTGCTTCTTGGGAAAAGCAACTCCTATCGAGGCTCTTCCGCGGTCATGAGGGGCGTCCTACGGATCATCTGTGGCATCTTTGCGATCGGCGCCGGTATCCTTTTCATGATTTTCGGGGCGTTCTTGCACTAGCTAGTGCCTGTCGGAAAATCCGCTTGGCCCGTATTTTCCCGGCAACTTTTGGAAAAAATCTCCGCGAAGATGGCAACCTTTCTCAACCTGGCGTGTAGAATACGCGGGGTTTTGGTTGAGACACGAGGTCATCTTC
>DATKSN010000054.1:0-7387 GCA_035531595.1 Pirellulales bacterium
AAAATTCCGGTGAGTGTTCGCGGCGTGTCGGCGCGGAGTTCAAACTGGCGCCGCGATGGGTTGCGCCTTCGTCACGAAAAAACTGGCAAAACCGTACCTTTACCCGACGAAAGCTCCGGCGCGTGTGGCACAGATGCGCGATGCGGGGGAAGAAGTCTTAACGCGTCTAAAGCCGGGCAATCCGCCGAGACGGATTTCCTGGTCGGCACAGGTACGGTTTTGCCAGTTTTTTCTTGCGCAGTTTCGGCTGCGCCGAAGCCGCGTTTACGCGTGTTCGCGTTTCCTGATGCGCGCCGGTAAACAACCTCACCAACCCGCCCGTGTCGTGTCGGGCGAGCGGGCGACCTTGCCGTGGCCGTCGGCTTCAGTGCCGCGGTTCGCTCCAGCGCGTTTCCAGGGCCTGCCGCACGCTTCGCAACTCGTCGCGGAGTTGCTCGATGTCGTCGGACAGTTCGACCTCGGCGTCGCCGTGGGGGGCCTTCATGCGCCGCGATGCGGGCCGTTTCGACGCGCGATCGATCCGGTCAATGTCTGCATCCGCCCCGGCGCCTGCATCCGCCCCGGCGCCTGCATCCGCCCCGGCGGCGGCGACGGCGGCGCGCGCGTCGCGCCGCAGCTTGTGGGCCAGGGCGCGGAGTTCGTCGGCCCGTTCGAAGAAATCCTGCTCTTCCAAGTCGTTGGCCGCCTGGTCGAGCTTGCCGCTCGCGCCGCGCAGCGCGTCGATCCGTGCGCGAGGTTCGACGCCCCAGCGCGCGAATGCGCGTTGTGGCTCTCGGACGTATTTCCATTCCCGCTCATGTATCGCCGCGTCCGGCTGCTGTTCGGCCTCCAGGGCGCGGACCAGCTTGACCAACATATCGGGCGAGTCGGCGAACTCGGTCCCCTCCAGGGCGCCGTTGCCAAGCCGTTCCTTCAATTCCAGAATCACCTGCGCCGGCTCGCCCGGCCGAAGCTTCTCGTTGGTCTTCAAGCGCTGCTTCGTGGCCGGACGGTGCTCCTCCACGTTGCGGGTCAACAACTCCTTGAGATAATTGGCCAGCGCCGTGGGTTCAACCGCGTCGGCGGGCTGCGCGTCGAGCGCAGCGGAGGTTTCCAACGCGTCTTGGCGGCGCGGTGCGCCGCACAAGGGGCAACTCTGCTTCGCGCCGCGCGGCGACCCCGGCCTGGCGGGCGTCGCTTCACTGACCCCCCTCCAGAGATCGGGCGGAAACCGATTCGTGCCCGGCACGCGGCCGATGTCCGTCGGATCCATGGGCCTTTGGGCCAAGGCCGGCATTGCGGCGAAGAAAAAGCCGGCGAAGAAAACGCCGACCGCGGCCGGAATCGAAACCGGGCGCCCGTTTCGGTAGCGAGACATTGCAACCACCTCCATGTGACCAACCCCAAGAGCGGCCATTATAGGCCATGCCCTGAGTTTCCTCAAAGCTCAGTATAGTTCGGTGGTCCCGGCCGCTCTCCAGCCGGGGCGCGGTGGCTGGGGCAGAGCCTAAGCGATGCCCCGGTCGCTTTCCAGCCGGGGCATCGCTTCGTGGTCCGTTTCACAAATAACGTCGTGGTTACGGTAGCCGTTCTTTTGGTAGAAGGAGGCGAACTCCCAACCAAGCATTCTTGAGCAGCATGATCGCATTCCGCCGCGTAGCGGCGTGGTTGTCGAGCCTGGGGCGATAGCCCCAGGAACGCGCCATGAAAAACGGTTGTCCTCCCCGTAGGGGCGAGGTGGTCGAGCCATCACCGCGCCGACGTGCGATTGACTCCCCTCGACGATTCCACCGCGCCCCTTCGGTTCCTACTTGCCGGCCCAATAATCGAACACGAGCACTTTGTCGATGCGCGGGCCGACGAGCTTCTTGAATTCCTCGTGGGCTGGGTGGGGAAGATAGGCGTCGCGCCCGGCCGTGTCGCGGAATGTGACCAGGAAGGCGTGCGTGAAGCCCGCCGAACGGTCCTCGACGCCAACGTCGGTGCCGTGCTCGAAGTCGACGATGACGTCGATTTTACCGGGCAACGCCGCGAAGGCCTGAACAACCTCACGCACCTGCTCGGCCGAGACGTCATCCTTGAACTTGAAAAGCACGACGTGCCGCAGCAGTTTGCCGGGCTGCGCGAGGCCCAGCGCCTCTAGCATCTGGCCGGCGACGAAACGGTTGCCCGCGGCGTTGAGGTGGACGCCGTCCATGGTGAGCACGCCGGACTCGGCGTTGTCCGCATTGTGCTCCTTCAGGTAGCCGAGGAAGGCCTTTCGCAGGTCGACGAGCTGCGACTTCGTATCGCGCGCCACGCGGCGGCTGATCTGGCAGTATTCATCGAGCATCTCGTCGAGCGGGTTCGAGCCGTCGACCTTCTCGCCGATCACGCTGGCCGTCGCGAGCAGCACCCGGGCGCCCGACTTCTGGATGGCCGCGATCAGCCGGCGCAGCCCCTGCTCGAACTGGTCCTTGGGCGTGCCACGGCCGTTTTGCGAGTGCCAGACGTCGTTGATGCCGATGTAGATCACCACCCGTGTGGGCTTTTTGGCCAGCACGTCGCGCTGGAGCCGAGCTTCGAGATCGGGCACCTTGTTGCCGCTGATCCCGGCGCCGATGACTTCGATACCTTGTCCGGCGAGCCGCTCGTCGATCGCTTCCTTGACCAGCGACACGTAGCCGCTGGGAGCGGCGCCGGCCTGGGTGATCGAGTCGCCCAGGAACACGATCCGCTCGCCCTTGGCCGGCGGTTCGGCGGCCGACGTCCGGTCTGGCCAAGTGGACAGGATGACCATGGCGCACAAGGTGAGCGCCCCGTACCACGCGGACGGAAGGGCGAAATCAGCGGAGTTCGAACGAGCGATCAGCATCATGGAAATACCTCATTGGATGGTTGTTTTTCTTAGAGCCTATCCCAGAACCGCCATGGTGGTGCAGGCGTCCCGCCTGCCGGGCGGTTCTGCCGCCAGATCCTTAGTATGTATACTACATAAGTATAACCGGTGGTTGGACGAGGTTCATGTGGACGACACGTAAAAGGCAGCACAGAGAAGAGGACCCCGTACTCCGTCGCCAGGCCTTGTGGGCACTCGCATTGGGCGCCAATTCGGCGATACGTGTCGACGCTTGGCGTCGTGCTGTCGGCTCGAGGGGTGCCTTCGCGGGCTTTGAAAAAACTGGCAAAACCGTACCTTTACCCGACGAAAGCTTCGGCGCGAGTGGCACAGATGGGCGTCGCGGGTGAAGAAGTCTTAACGGATCCAAAGCCGGGCAATCCGCCGAGACGGATTTCCTTGTCGGTACAGGTACGGTTTTGCCAGTTTTTTCTTGGCCATTTTCGGCTGCGCCGAAACCGCCGCGCCGCGCCGCATGTGCCGCGACGCCTTTTTTGGATCTGGCGAGTGCCAACCGCCCGCTTACCTAACGCCTCTCAGAGATACATGCCCACGTAGCCCCCCCTGTCTTCCGACTCGGCCTGGAGTCGGGCGATGCGCTCGACGGTCTGCGCCAGGTCGCCGGCGGCAATGTAGCGGTCGAACTCGACCGCCACGCTCCGCGGCACCGTCTGCTGGAACCAGGCCACGACCGGCTCGGTCAGCCAGTCGCACGTTTCCCGGGCCAGTTCGACCGCGAGGTCGCAGCGCAAGGTCGTCTGGTCGGTTTCGTCGGTCAGGGCCGTCCCCTCGAAAGCGAACTCCAACATTCCGACGTCGGCCTGATTCGTCAGATGGAAGCCGCACTTGGCGTTGTAGAGGTAATAGCTGTTGTGCGAACCGTGCGTCGCCAGCGCGTGTTTGATCCGTTCGCAACGGGCGCGGTACTTGGGCGAGGCATCCAACGGGATGTCCATGCGCCCGATCGAACGCAAGGGCAGGCAATCGAACACGATATCGACGTAGCGGGTCATTTGGGCGCCTCATGGTTCGTGGCGCGTCGTCGCCAGGCCAGAGTCAACCAACCTCGATCGGCTTGAAGCTGAGTCAGGTCGAGCTTGCCCGCCCGGCGCATCCGGCCGGGAAACACCAAGCCCTGCGAGACGATCTCCGGCGTGAAGATTTTGTCGAAGCGGCGCTTCAGCAGATTGCGAAGGGTCGATTGTCGAAGGCTGAGCTGCCCCCCCTGGCCCGGCACGAAGTCGGGCGGAAAAACCTCGACCTCGCCCTCGCGCACCGCTTTGACGGCCCCCCCGGCGTTTTCCAGCCGATAGCCAACGGTCGAGTTCATCGGGTAGTCGAAGACCCTGCGATCGGATTTGAACCGCCGCCCGCGAATGGTCAGCGTGACGCGGTCTTTTTCAATGCGCAACGAAATCGGTTGGGGGCCGGCGAATTCGATCGCCCACGGCTCGCGGCCCGCGTCGTCTTGAAGTTGAGGGGGCAGCGCACCCGCGATGTCCAGCGCGATCCGCTCGGCCTGGTCCTTGTCGATCGTCCGCCCCGCGAGTAAACCGGTCGCGAAATTGTTTACCAGCGACTCGTGCAACCGCAGGGCCAGGTCGGGCCGGCCCGACACGTCGGGTGGGGGCGACGGCGCCGCCAGCCGCGCCGGACCATCGTGCAAGCCCTCGACGCGCAGCGCATCCTCGGTCGTACTGAAGCGCAACAGACGCGGAAACTCGCCGCGGCGGACAAGTGGGTTGCGAAAACGCTGTTGAAAGGTCTGGTTCGCGTTGCTCAGCGTCGCGCCGACCTCCGCCTCAAGCCGGGCGTTGAACGTGCCTTCGGCGTGCCGCGCGGCAATTTGCTCGCCGGCCGATTTCTGGCTCGGAATCCGCTTTTGCGCGACGCGGCGGACGATACGGCCCATCAGACGACGCTTGGTCGACCCGACCCCCGTCACGCGCGTGCGCGTTCTGGCTGAAGACTTGGCTGGAGCGCCGCGCGCACCGTCGGCGTCGATCACGAGCCGCTTGCAACCCGTGATCCGCGTTTCACCCGCGCTGAAAATGATCGCCGGGCCGTTGTGTCCTACGGTGCGGGAATGATTGGTGGCATCCAACACGGTCTCGATGACTGCCCGGTGGGGGTCCGGCACCAGCCGTAGCGAGGCCGTGCCCACGGTGCGACCGGTGCCCGAAATCGACGTGCCGAGAATGAAGTCTCGAACCGGGGCGGTCTCGTCGACCGTTCGACCGCTGCCGGCGGCGATCAGGCCTTGCGACACCTGCGCGTAGAGATTGGGTTGCGACAGGTGGGCGCGGATCGCCCGCACGACATCGAGCGCTTGGCGGTGCCGCTGGAGCCAACCGAGTGCCTCGCCGATTGACTCCAATGGCGCTTCGGCGTCTTGCCGGTAGTCGGCCAGGCCCTTGGCAAGCATTTCCAGATGGGCCTCGAACTCGGCGTGAAAGCCCGCGTTTGACACCTGTTCGGCCAGGTGACGGTACGCCCAGAGCGTTTGGGCGACGTCGCGAAAGACGGGCAACTCCAGCCCGACATGGTCGGAATGGAAGCGATGGTACACGGCATCCAAAGCGACATAGTCCGGGCCGCCTTGTGCCGCCAGTTCCCGCTGGAGATTGTCCCACATCAAGAACCGCTTCCATGCCCGGCCGTTGGCGCCGGCCGGCGACAGGTAACGGTCGAGCCGGCCCAGAGCCTGGACCAAGGGGCGCTTCGCCCGTGCCAGGTCGGCCGGGGTGCGGGCGATGAAATGCTCCTTTGCCGACCGGGCCAGCGCCGGCAATGCGTCGATCGGGGGAGATGTTTCGTCGAAATAGACCCGAAGCGCAAGGGCCACATCCCGAAACACCGCCAGTTCCAGCCCTCGGTGGCCGGCGCGGAATCGATCGTACACCGCTTCGATGCGCCGACGCTCCAGATCATCAGACGGCCCGAGAGCCCGCTGCAGATCGTCCCAAAGCAAATATCGCTTCCAGGCTCGGCCATTGGCACCGTCCTTGGTCAAATACCGATCAAGTCGGCTGACGGCTTGCACCAATCGGTTTTTCGCTGTTTCCGCGGCCGGAGACGATCCATAACTAATGCCCACAAAAAGGGTTAAGACAATAGCCACGGCTTGGCTGGCTGGCAAGAGTCGTCGTCGCATGGTCAGACCCTGGAACAAAAAAGGCAGGTAAGTGGGTTGAGTTTGACCAAACTACCTGATACACCAGTAACATCCAATTGGCAAAAACTGCCTAATCCACAAACTCACCCACACGACGCTTTCGGCGTCACAGCGACTGCGACGGACTGTGCAAGTTCGCCACTCTCGCCCATCAGGAGGTTTTCAAGATGCTTCGCATTCTACTGTCAATGGGCCTTATTCAGCTACTAACCTGGATGGGGGCTGCCGGGCCGGTCCTTATCGAGGAGCCGGCCCCGGAGTCGCAGAGTACTCAAGAGGCCGCTGGCATTCCATCGCCGGTCGGCCAGGCCGAGCCGCCCGCAAAAACGGAGGAGGAAGAAAACGTCATCGAGTGGCATACCGATTATGGTAAGGCGGTGCGTATTGCCCAAGCCCAGCAAAGAATGATGTTCGTCGAGTTCCAATCGAACGTCAACGCGACCCAACGAAAGTTCGACGCCGAAACGCTGTCGGATAGCGCCATCCGCGAGTTGCTCCGGCGATACGTGGCGGTGCGATTGCCCCTCGACGTCGAGATTACGATGGCGGGCGCGGTATCGAGGCTGCTGGATCACCCGGCTTTCGCCGATCTCAAGGGCCAGCCGGGGTTCGCGATCATCGACTACGCCCACGCCGACACCGAATTCTACGGGCATGTCGTGACGGTTTTGTCGTTTGTGCCCGGCAAGTTCTATCGGTTCCAGCCGCGACACCTGGCCGTGGTGCTTGACTTGCCGCCCGGCACACTCACACAGCGAACCATGGTCTTCGCGGTGCGCATTCATCCCGAAGCGCCGGCCAGCACCAAGGGTGAACTCGATCCGATGTTGGCGACCGAGGCGAAGAGCCATTCGACGTACCAGGCCCGGATTCGAGTGCAAGGTCATCATCATTGGGGTTGGAGGTTCCCGCGTTTGAGCCGGTTGCTGCCGCGCGGGCTGCGGGCGCAGGAAGTGGTCGCCGAAAGTTGGCCGCACGAGGGCCTGGTCGACGCCGCCGTGGATTGCGTCGATAGCTGGCGCCACTCGTCAGGCCATTGGAACGCGGTGCGCTCGCGGCAACCCCGCTTCGGCTACGATATGAAGCGTGGCGGCAACGGCATTTGGTACGCGACGGGCCTGTTTGGAAACCGAGATTGAACGTGGCCGTGAAGCGGCATCTGTAGGGAACGCCCTCCGTGGCGTTCCGTGAAGCAGGTACGACATCGGCTCGCGGCTGTAGCAGAATTCGCAAGAATTCCGGCGTAACTCGCGTCCACGGCCTGACTTCTTGCGAAGCCAGCTACGGCCTGACTTCTTGCGAAGCCAGCTACGGCCTGACTTCTTGCGAAGCCAGCTACGGGAGCAACTCGCGCA
>DATKSN010000055.1:0-12571 GCA_035531595.1 Pirellulales bacterium
TGAAGATGACCTCGTGTCTCAACCAAAACCCCGCGTATTCTACACGCCAGGTTGAGAAAGGTTGCCATCTTCGCGGAGATTTTTTCCAAAAGTTGCCGGGAAAATACGGGCCAAGCGGATTTTCCGACAGGCACTAGCTACTGGCCTACCGCGGCGGACGGGATACAATGGACTCAACGACCGGCTTCAAGGCTCGGATTGCCGCGGCAAACGCATCTGCAGGGAACGCCCTCCGCGGCGTTCCGCGCCTCGCGGAGCGGACGTCCGTACCCGCTTCACGGAACGCCGCGGAGGGCGTTCCCTACAGAATCGCGATCGGTTGCCAACCCCTGCGTGCAAGGTAGCTAGCGTGTCCGACGCGGATATCCCACCGTCCCCCCTTTCGTCCGAATCGAAACCCGACGAACAAGCACTGGCGGCGCCGTTGCACTTGACGGTGGACGTGGACGAACCCGACCGGGTCAGCGACCTGATCCAGATGATCAAGGAGTCGGCCGACAAGCTGGCTCGCGACAACACCAGCCGCGGCGATCTGAAGATCCTGAGCCGCACCTTGCGGGAATTACGTTACGCGTTCAAGGTTTTTTCGCCTTATCGTTCGCGCCGCAAGGTCACGGTTTTCGGTTCCGCCCGCACGCGCCCGCACGAGGCGGCCTTTCAACAGGCCGTGGCCTTCGGCCGCGCCATGGCCGAACGAAATTGGCTCGTCGTCACCGGAGCGGCCAGCGGCATCATGGAGGCGGGGCATCTGGGGGCCGGCCGCGAGAACTCGATGGGGTTGAACATCATGCTCCCCTTCGAGCAAGAGGCCAACCCGGTGATCGCCGGCGACCCCAAGCTCGTCCACATGAAATACTTCTTCACTCGCAAGCTGATGTTCGTCAAGGAGTGCGACGCGGTCTGCCTGTTGCCCGGCGGCTTCGGCACGCTCGACGAAGGGTTGGAAGTGCTCACGCTCCTGCAGACCGGCAAGCGCGACATGGTGCCGGTGGTGTTCCTCGACGAGCCGGGTGGCACATTTTGGCAAGAATGGCACGAGTTCGTCGCCCGGCGGCTCTTGGGCCAGGCGCTGATCTCTCCCGAGGATCTTTCGCTTTACAAGCTCACCGACAAGGTCGAGGAGGCCCTCGACGAAATTCTCGGCTTCTTCCGCGTTTACCACAGCATGCGATACGTCCGCAACAAGCTCGTGTTGCGGCTGCAAACGCCTCCCAGCGACGACCTGCTCGCGGCGATCCATCAGCGATTCAGCGACATCACGAGCGACGGACGCTTCGAGATCGGCAGCCCGCTGCCCGAGGAGCAGGACGAGCCCAAGTTCGCTCATTTGCCGCGGCTCATCCTGCGTTTCAACCGCCGCAGCCTCGGCAAGCTGCGGCAATTGATCGATTGTTTGAACCGCGGAAGCGTGGAGTAGGCGGAGATAAGGAGAAAGGGGAAAGGGGAAAGGAGAAAGGAGAAAGGAGAAAACAGGGGAACGAGAAAACAGGGGGCTAACGCCCCCCGCTCGCCTTGCCGTCCTCCGGCCCGTATCTTCCCCGGTACTCTTCGGCCGGATACTTGCGAGCGTTCTTGAGCATCTTGTCGCGCAGGGCCGTGGCGACGTCGAGCTTCAACTCGTTGGCCAGCGCCAGGGCGTAACAGAGCACGTCCGCCAGTTCTTCGCCTACCTCGGCCAACTTTTCCGGCTGGTCGGCGACGGCGCGTGACTGCTCGGGCGTGAGCCATTGGAAATGCTCCATCAGCTCCGCCGCCTCGATCGCCAGCGACATGGAAAGGTTCTTCGGCGTATGAAACTGCCGCCAGTCACGCGCCTCGACGAACTCGCGGACCAGTTCACGCACCTCGGCCAGCGTCGTGTGTTGATCGTTCATGCGATGTCACCGCGACGGCGATTCCTTTGCTTTTGTTGCCGCCAGCGGTTGCAAGACATCCTCGACACTCCCGACGCCTGACGTTCATCCGTTCATCCACGCGACCTACGGGACAACGGCGATGCCCGCCCTACGCGCTGAGCAGTTCCGCGATCGGATCGCCGAAGGGGAGAATGGGCATCGGCCGACCGCGATGATCGGGGAACGAGTCGTCGTAGTTGATGCCCAGGTGTCGATAGACCGTGGCCCACAGATCATTGGGCGTCAACGGACGATCGGCTGGGTGTTCACCCTTGGAGTTCGTCGAACCGACGACTTGTCCCGTGCGCATGCCGCCGCCCGCCATGATCAGCGACATCGCCTGGGGCCAGTGGTCACGTCCGGGTTGCGCCACGCCGGTCTGCGTGCCGATGGAATTCTCGATCCGCGGGGTGCGACCGAATTCACCGGTGACCAGGATCAGGGTCCGCTTGTCCAACCCGCGCTGGTAAACGTCTTCGATCAGCGCCGTCACCGCCTGGTCGTAAATCGGCAAACGAGCTTGCAAGTCGTGCCAGATGTGACAATTCACGGCGTGAGAATCCCAGTTGTAGACTCCCTGCTTGAGGAAGGAAACACCCGACTGGTACGGATTCTCCATCACGAGGGTAACAAAACTGACGCCGGCTTCCACCAGGCGCCGGGCCATCAAGGCGCGCTGGCCCCAGCAATGCCGGCCGTATCGATCGCGCACCGCATCGGTTTCCAAGGAAAGATCGAAGGCGCTCTTGGCCCGTCCGCTCGTCAGCATGCTGATCGCGCGCCGCTGAAACGTGTCCATCGACTCCATCATCCGCGAGGCGTCAATGTGCCGTTCGATGCGGTCGAGCGAGGCCAGCAGCCTGGTGCGATCGTCAATGCGTTGAGCCATCGATTGCATCGGGGCGACGTTCGGCACGGAGAAGTTGGGGGCGGACGGATCGCCTTCCACCGTGAACGGCATATAGGCCTGGCTCAAATACGCGGACCCCTGGGCGAATACGTCGCCCGTCCGGCCGCCGGGATTCATCGAGACGTAATTGGGGATGCCGTAGTCCCTCGTTTCACGGCACTTGGCCACGATCGAACCGGTGGCGGGCGCGTCGTTGACGGTGTCGACGGGAGTCAAAGGCACTCGGCCGGTCATCATCCGCTTGTGGCCGCCACCGTGGTCGGCAAAGGTGTGCGAAATCGAACGCACCATGGAGAATTGGTCGGCGACGGCGGCATGGCGGGGCATGAGTTCGCACACGTCCATTCCGGGGACTTTCGTGGGAATCGGACGGAATGCGCCCCGGTAATCCGAGGAGGCATTGGGCTTCATGTCATACATATCCATGTGCGGCGGCCCGCCCGGCATCCACACGAAGATGACGGAGGTGTCGCGTTCGACGGCCGCGCCGCGTTCCGCGGCGCGGGCACGCAGCCGAAGCAGATCGGGCAGGGCCATGCCGCCGAGGCCCAACATGCCAGCCGACAGGAACTCACGACGGGTCCGGGGACCAGGGCACAAAGTACGCGAGGTGTTCATCAGGTCGCTCGATAGAACCATTGGGGAAGGTGTTTCCAGTAGCTTTCAGTATAGCGGAATCACGGTGGCTGGGGCAGAGCCTAAGCGATGCCCCGCTCGCTTTCTAGCCGGGGCATCGCTTAGGCTCTGCCACCAGCCACCGCTTTACACCGCTTTAATGTCTCATTTTCGGCCGCGCGAACTACACTAGATGGAAGGGCCAGTTCCGCCGCCCAACCCCGAGGAGTGCCGCCGATGCGTCGGTTACCGGTTTTGTCGATCGTCATGGTTCTCGCGTTTTCGCGTGTGGCTCCGGCCCAGATCGCCGACAAGCCGACGAAAGGCCCGCGGCTCGATACGGAACGGGTCGAAACGTGGGAGGTCGGAATGGTCGTGACGGCGGCCTCGGGCCCGTGCGCGGGGATCGAGGGCACCGTCGCCTTGCCGGTCGATTGGCCGGAGCAGCAGGTCTCGGTCATCGCCGAAGATTATTCGCCCTTCGTCGCCAGCCACACCGAGCGGATGGTGGGCACGGTCAAACAACTCGTGCTGACCATTCCCGAGCTTCCCGCGAGCGAGGAAGCACGCGCCGTGCTGACCGTTGAAATCCACCGCCGCTCGCTCTTGCCCCCCGCCGACCCCGGCATTTTCGTCAAGACCCCTTCGAAAAAGCTGCCCAAGGACATTCGCCCCTACCTGGGCCCGAGTCCCAGAATCGAGAGCCAAAACGGCAAGTTCAAGGCCCTGGCCAAGGAGTTGGCCAAGAAATCGGCCGACCGAACCGCTTGGGAGCAGGTCGAGACGATCTACCAGTGGGTGCGCGAGAACGTGAAGCACGAGGACGTCGAATCGCAGGGGGCCGTGCGCGCGCTCAAGGCGCGTACGGCTGAGCACCAGGATCTGACGCGGATCTTCATCGCGCTGTGCCGCGCCAGCGAGGTTCCGGCGCGCACCGTGTGGATACCGAAGTTCTGTTACCCTGAGTTCTACCTTGAAGACTCCGACGGCGAAGGGTATTGGTTTCCCTGCCAGATGGTGGGCGAAGCGGTTTTCGGCGGCATGCCCGACCACCGGCCCATCTTGCAAAAAGGCGACAACTTCCGCCCGCCCAATCGGCCGCGCGAGGTGGTGTGGTTTCTGCTGTCGACGTTGGACGGCAAAGGGGGAAATCCGCAGGTGAAGTTCATCCTCGACCCGCAGGTCGGCTCGAAGTAGCCGAGATGGTCGGCCACTCTCGATGTCGGACATGTTGGCCGGCTACCGGGGCGACACGGGGAAAAGACAGGTAATCAGGGGAGCCTGCGTGTATTTTCCCATGATGGTGGTCGGCGGGCAATGGTTGTTTTTCCCGGCTGATGTCGTTACCTTGACAAGTAAAGCTCCCTTGAGAATCCAATGATCGACCGCTTCGAGATTGTCGGCCACGCCGATCCTCGCCCCGAGGCCGAACAGATCATCTTCTGCGACGGCACCGGGGGCGGCGTGTTCCGTGCCGAGACCGATCTTGAATTGAGCCACTGGCGACCAAACCGAACGCCGATCGCGTATCGGGCCGGAACATCGACCGAGATTGGCTTCCGGTTTCTGGACCATCCCCGGCCCGGCTCATGGACGGCCGCCGTGAACAACCATGTGGACGTGGACGGCATCTTGTCGGTCTACGTGCTCGTCCAAAGCGATCATGCATGGGCTCACCGCCAAACGATCATGGAAGCTGCCGAGTTGGGCGACTTCTGGGGCTGGGGCGCACCGCCTGCGCAGCGAGTCTTTCAAGGGGTGACGCTTTTGATGGAGCGAGGCGGCACGGGGCAGTCGATTTACGCCGAGGCGTTTCGCCGCATTCCGGCCTTGATCGACGGCACGGACCCGGAAGTTCGTCAGATTGAAGATTCGCTCGCCCCGTTGCGTAGGGGCGTCGAGCTTGTCGAGCAGGGCAAGATCATTCGCTCGCAGATGGGACGCCGGTTGGCTCACTACATTGTGCCGCTGGCGGTTGCTGGAGACGACGATGAGCGGGCGTCGTATGTTCCCGAATTCAACGAGGCCATTTCGCCCAAGGCCATCCTTTGGCCGCAGGTCCGGGCTCGTTGGGATCCTGAGCGAGTTTGTCTGGTCTCGGTCGAGCGAAAGACCGGTTGGTTTCACGACCTCTACTTCCCTGGCTATCTTTGGGCCGACACCGAGGGGAAATGGCTCGTGCCAGGAATGACCTACCACGACGGGATGAGCAGCTACGAACTCGACAATCCCCGCCTGGTTGCCGCCGTCGAGCAGTTGCAGCGGCAGGAGACGGCACCAGGACGCTGGGGACTGGGCGGGACGACATTGCCGTTCGCGGACGAACTTCAAGGACGTTACCCACTCGTCGGTCGATTCCTCGACGAGCAGGGGCAGCCTGCCGCAAGCCAATCGTCGCCGGATCGAGTGGGCAGGGCGTTCGAGGGAGTGTTTGGCTGATCGACAGTGGCTATCAGAGCCAAGAGCGGACCGCACCAAGTTCAGCTTGGCGAATAATGAAGTCCCTTTCCTGAAGCTGCCAGTCACAACGGCGACATTCCGCCGGGATTTCAAGCTCTCATCGCCGAATACCTTGTCGTCCGGGGTCGCAGCCTTGCCCGTAATGTCGCCTTTCGCTCCGCGAAAGAACGCCCTTTCGCTCCGCGAAAGGCGACAGACAGGGCCGTCGTGGCGCGGGCGTCCCGCCCGCCCGGCTGTTTTCCGATGGGTATCTGGCCTACTCATAACGCTCCAACCTGGACACGGACTCTGCCAAAAAGGTTCTGGGGATTTACGATCAAGCACCGCTCAGGCCGCCTTTCGTTGCCAGCCAACTCCCATGCCGACCGATCTTGGCGCATAATGACGACTGACCCAACCCACTGGAACCGCTCCATGATCCGCCCCCTCATCATTTTCGCCGCCCTGCTCCTGCTGGCACCGGCCTCCCTCGTCGCCCAGCAGAAGAGCGTCAATCCGGGCATCAACAAGCCGTTCGAGAAACCCGAGGTCGAAGAATGGGTCGAGCGGTTTGAGAAGGAAGGCCGTGACCTCTACGACCATCGTCACGAGGCCGTCAAGGCGTGCGGGATCAAGCCCGGCATAGTGGTGGCCGACATCGGGGCGGGCACCGGCCTCTTCACCCGCATGTTCTCGCCATTGGTCGGGCCGAAGGGGAAGGTCTACGCCCTGGATATTTCCGAGGAATTCGTTCACCATGTCGAGCGGACCTGCAGGGCCGAGGGGCTGGATAACGTGGTCGGCGTCGTGTGTAGCCCGGATTCGATGAACTTGCCGCCGTTGTCGGTTGACCTGGCCTTCATCTGCGACACTTACCACCACTTCGAGTTTCCCCAAAAAACGATGCGGTCCATCCACCGTGCCTTGAAGCCGGGCGGCCAGGTGATCTTGATCGACTTCCACCGCATCAAGGGCCGCGGCACCGACTGGGTGATGGGCCATGTCCGTGCCGGCCAGGAGGTCTTCACCAAGGAGATCGAGGCCGCCGGCTTCCGGCAGGTCGAGGAAGAGGAGGACTTGTTCAAGGAGTCGTACTTCGTCAGGTTCGAGAAGGTCGAGGGAAAAAAGGAAGAATAGGGCCGCCAAGAAATGGCCAAGAAGAAGACCACGAAATCGAAGCGACCGCTTCCCCGGACCCCCGAAGAATGGCGGGCGGAAATCGAGCTGGCAAGTAGGCCGTTCAGCAATTCGGCGCCGAGGCTTTGAGGCGGGAGAAAGCCATGAAAATCCTTGGCGTGATTGAAACCGCCATCGACGTGGAAAACCTCGACCTGGCCGCGTCGTTTTATCGTCGGCTCTTCGACTTCGAGACGCTGGTGCTCGACGAGCGGATGTGTGCCTTCAACGTCGGCGGTCGAAGCGTGCTGTTGCTCTTCAAGAAAGGTGGCAGGCTGGCCCCGATGGTCGTGCCCGGTGGCGTAATCCCTCCCCACGGAGGCGATGGGTCGGCCCATTTTGCTTTCTCGATCACCGCCGACGACCTGCCGAAGTGGGAAGAGCGGCTGGCCTTGCACGGGGTTGCCATCGAAGGGCGGGTGAATTGGGAGCGGGGCGGCCAGAGCATCTACTTCCGTGACCCTGACGGGCACCTGCTCGAACTGGCGACACCGGGGATTTGGGCGATATACTGAGATCGTCCGCTGGGCGTCGGTTGCGGTGAGCGGCAAAATCCTGCCAACCCACCAAGCGGGCCAAGGGCTGGGCTGGCACCGGAATTGATCGACGGTAAAATGCACGTCTCAAGGATCACCCTCCACGGAAGGATCGCACCATGCCCAACCACCCCGAATTCATCCAGTTCATCGGCGGGCCGCTCGACGGCCATCGGCAAGACCTGTCGGCACGAAAGAAGGCACTCTCGACGTTGCTCCATCTGGAGATCGGCCCCAACACCTATCGCCTTCTGGCAAATCAACCATTGAAGCCCGACGCTCCCACGACGAGCCGGGCGACTTACGAACTCAGGACGGTTGAAGGCGTCGGCAGATACTGCTTCGTCGCCGCCAAGAAGCCAGCCCAGAAGCCGACTGCTGGCCGTTGAAAAAAGCCTGGCGTCTGGGGCGGTTGGGGCTGAAACCCGTGGTGGACCGGGAAGTGCCGAGAATCCCAAGACGGATGATCTACCTCATCGTGGCCCGCGCCTTGCTTTCGCCGGTGATCGTGCCGGCAAGTCACGGGTTGTGATCCGCCCCCTCGCCGGCTTGTCCGGCAGGAGCGGTAGTTTGGCCGGCTAAGAGGCTGGCCCAACTACCTTCCGCGTGGTCGCCGGCCCGCTGCCGCCGTAGGCGGTAGCGGAGCTACACCAGCTTGACGTTCTCGGCACACGGACCCTTCGGCCCATGACCTTCCGTATAGGACACCTTTTGGCCTTCGTGGAGGTCGTCAAACCCAACGCCTTGCAGTGCCTTTGAATGAAAAAACAGGTCTTTGGGACCGCCCGTGCTGATGAATCCAAAACCCTTGTCCGTCAACTTCTTGATCGTGCCTTCGGCCATTTGTGCGTTTCCCTTGGGGAGTGCCGCCCGCCCGGCATACGATTGCCGACTGGCTTGCTTGTTGAAAGGATTGTACCCGTCACCGTGCCGCCCCGGAAGTCTGCTTCTTGGCGGCACTTGGCGGCATCGTCTGGGCGGCCGGCCAGGTCGCGTTATCGGCCAGGGCTTTCATATCCGCCGGTTTACTTTACCATTCGTTCGGGGTGCCGATGGCCGTGCTTCCATCCCCACCTGGTCCAACGTTGGTTTCTAAATCGAATGCGGCCGCATCCCCACCGTCCGTGTCGCCCCGCCGGCTGCCTGTGGCAGCCGGCGGGGCGACACGGGGAAAAGACAGGTAATCAGGGGAGCCCGCGTGTGTAGATACGAGCGTGAAACTCCAGGGGGCAAGCCCCTGGCCTCTTTACAAGATGTGTAGAACAACGAGGCGTCAGCCCCAGGAATGTCCCGCGAAAAATGTCGTCCGCCCCGAAGGGGCGCGTGTCGCGCCGACGATTCAAGTGCCCGCGGCTCGCCGGTTTTTCCGGCGGGAGCGACCGAGCCGAGTTTCGCGCCGCCCAGCCGCCGGCTAATCCTCGACGTCCTCCGCGCCGCCGGGCGCCGCGGCACCGGCCGCGGCGGGATCGAGGAACAAATCCCCATCGGTCAACGTCCCGCCGGGCCGTCCCAACTTATCAACATCGGACCTGGATGACGACCCTCCCATCACTTATTCAATTTCAGTAAATAGAAATAAATGTTGGGTCAAACTCTCGACTCGACCTGACCTTCAATCGTTGATTGTGGCTCAATCTGGTGCGTGCGGAAGGGTATTCTGGCTGGCGACTCCCCATCGGCGCTGGATGCCATAGGCCAAGCCGCAGATCGCACCAATGATGCCGCCGTACATCATCCCTCCCTGGATCTTCGTCGGCATGTCCACGCTCAAGATGAAGGGAGCAGCAACCACGACGCCACCGGCGAAGCCAATGACCGACCAGGTGAATGGATGCCAGGTGCCGGGCTTCGGTTCGGTGAGCGGCGTGCCAGGGAACTGTGGCGATTCGTACGGATTCTCGTCCATGTTCGCCATTCTAGCACTCCCGCCGCCCGAAATTCCAGTTCACGCTGAGCCAGTACAAGTCCTGGGATGATATGCCCCGCCATGAGCAGGCCGATTTTCAACCTGGGTGGCATTTGGTTCATTTCGCTTCCCGCCGCTCATCGCCTTCGCCATCAGTTGCAACGTCCCCCCGCTGGCATCAGTGGCCACCGCCATCCCTTATTGCGGCGAATGAGGATGTCGGCAAGGGCCTCCTCGATCTGCCGCTCCAGCTTCTCCACGATTTTCTGGTCCATTGGCGTTTCCTCGAAGCCGCCCACGGCCTCGGCTGTTCGCCCGTCCGCCCGCACGGTATCTTGAGGAAAGCAAAGTGAAGGGAGGCCGACATGAGCAACCATCGAACCGCCATCCTGCTGGCGACAGTGGAAAGGATGTCCTGGTTTCGGCCGAACCTCTTGAAAGGAGGGAAAGCTCGACGACGAGTGGACGTGCCCAGAAACCCAGCCGGTTCCACCCCAAGCGCCGTCCCAATTGACATAGGCTGGGCCGCTATCGCCATGTGACCCCCTTATGCCGCCTGTCGTTTCCATCCGCCAATTCTTGGCGATGATCCATTCGCCTTGGAATTCGATGACTTTCGTTTGCATGTCGGCCCTTTCTTGGTAAGGATGGCACGCAACGCTCACGACGGCACTTGACCGGTTCGGAACGCCATCCAAAGGGCAAGAACAATTGCCATCAGGTTGTACTGCAATGCCCTAGTGTCACGATGGCGAATATCCCTGACCACAAGCTCGGCTGAGACGGCAATCGTCGCCCAAAGGATCTGACTGTCAGGCCCCAAATTGAAATACTGAAAAAAGGCAAGAAGTCCGGCGACCCTGCCAATTAAGTCGAAAACAGGCATAGCGCACTCCATTGAGTAATGGTGGGTTTCCGTTCACTCATTAATGAGATTATACCCATCCGCCAGTGGGCTGCAAGAATCAGATCCGGGGGCCGTATAGGCGCTTATACATGCCGTCAAGGTTGGCGAGGGTGTGCTTGCTCATTTCGGATCGCCCATCCCTCATTCCGCCTCCTCCTTCCACGGCCGCTCCGTCGACGTCCGCAACTCGGTCAACGTGAGCCACCACCGCCCATCGTTACCCGAGTCCGTGCTACACGCAGAGGTCGTAGGCCATTTGGTGCGAAACGCCGACCCGCTCGGCGGCTTCCGTCAGGGTTAAGCCCAGGATCGGTGGGATTCGTGGCGGCGGTTTCGGTTCTGCTTTGGCCCGCCGCCTGGCGATTCCATAGTGAAACCGATGCTGACGGGCCTGGCCGCAACGGGCCGAACAGGTGTTGGCACGCGATTTCAGCCGATGGGCAGGGAGCGGATTTTTTCGACGACGAGATGCTACGGGCATCGATCACCCATGAGCCACGCCCTTTGACCATCGTTCACAACTCTGTACAGTATCGTACCGGCTCCACGCCAGGTTCGTCAACAGGGGAGAATCATGGTCGTCCGCTTGAGCGGCGGGGGCTGGCTGGAGATGGGCGAAGGCCAGTCGGTCGTTCGCCTTGATCGACGTGGCCAGGTCGTCGAGGTTGTTCGGCCTGGCGATTCGTGCTACGGCTATTGGCTCAGTCTGGGGCCGGCGCCGGTGAGCGATGAGCAGACGAGCGGCAGGTCAGATGGGGCCGATGGCGGCTGAAGGAAACCAGCTATAATGTCGGCCACGGTGGCGGCTCAGCGATCACTTCCAGGCGAGGGCGGGCAAGGCGGCGGGAACGCCGGGTGATCGAGGCCACTGGTCGCAAGCCGACCCCAGGAAGTTGGGAGAGGAACGCACCCGCCGCCGATTGGCGGCGCTCGTTTTCGCCTCTCACTCATCTTACCGCGCCGTGGCGACGCGCGAAACACCTCGACACCGCTTCCGCCGCGCCGGCGCGACGTGCCCAGGCCCCCGTCGTGGCGACGCGACGCGCGACACTTGCATGGCTCTTACGCTGGTCACACTCGACGGCTCGCTTGTTAGAATGCGGCAAACCCGTCCGATCCAGGCGTGCCGAATCATGGAAAAGTTTGCCCGCATCGTCGTCGGCTATCACGGATGCACGCGGACCTTCGCCGACGGTCTGCTCTTGGGAAAGATCCCCATCGCCGAGTGGAGCAAGAGCCAGAACGCCTACGACTGGCTTGGCGAGGGAATCTACTTCTGGGAGCACTCGCCGGGTCGAGCTCTCCGCTGGGCCACCGAGCAATTCCACCGCCGGGCGGCCGTCATCGGGACGGTCATTCAGTTGGGGGTCTGCTTCGATCTGCTCGATGAGGACATGACGTCCCTGCTGGCGGCCAGCTATCAGGAGCTCGAACCGTATTTTGGCGCCGCCGGCAAAGCCTTGCCCGTGAACAAGGGCAAGGACAAGAAGCTCCGGGAGTTGGACTGCGCGGTCATCAATCATTGTCTCAATCGCATGGCGCAACGCAGAATCCCCTTCGACACGGTGCGTGGGGCGTTTCTGGAGGGTCCGCCGGTTTTCCCAGGAACCACCATTTCGGCGGAAACCCATATTCAAATCGCCGTTCTGAATGTCGATTGCATTTTGGGCGTGTTTCGTCCAAACTTATAGAGGAGACCCATGATGAGACAGCCCACGATCGAAGAAATGCGAGCCGCGCTGGAAGCCACTAGGCTCCCCCCGAAGGAGGGCTTTGCCCGAATGGTGGCCGAAGGCCTGATCAATGCCCAAGGGCAATTGACCAGGCTCTACGGCGGTGATGCCGAGCCCGAGCCGGGCGCCAAAAAACCACCGAGGTTGACGTCGGCCAACTGCAACGGCGAGCCCCCCTCATAGTTGACTTGGCGTGGCTTGCTCGCATCAGCCGAGTCAGGCTGACGGACGAATTTCAATTCGCCCTGCACGGCGACCGGCAATTGCCAAGCGTGGCCAGAGGCCCGCAAGATGGCATCGGCGTGTCCCGACGCCTGCTACGTCTCATTTTAACTGACCGGAATAGGCGGTGCGAGTCCCGGTTTTTTTGGCCCCCAGACCCCGCCCGGAGCCCGCCTCGACCCCGCCCGCGCGCATAATTCTAGAACCCCGCCCCTTTCCTAGGGACCGGTGA
>DATKSN010000056.1:0-59069 GCA_035531595.1 Pirellulales bacterium
TGCTGGAAAGGTGTCGAATCGAACGATTTTGAAGCGTTTTTGGCGATTTTTGAGTGAAAACGAGCGGTGGTTTGGCCTTCGGGACGGACAGTCTCCACGCGTCCGCGGGTGCTTCCGCACACGCGGATTGCCTTCCTTGACGCTCCCACCGCTCAATGGCGCGCGCACGCCCAACGACGACCGTCGTACAGCACATCGGCTGTATGCGCCACGATCGTGGGGTAAACCTGCTCCGCTCGGCAATGCGGGCACCTCCAAGGAAAGGATCGATCGCCATGTGGTTCAGATGTGCTTGTCATGCGCGATTCAGGCGAGGTGTACGTTCACGATCTCAATGAGCGGATCCCGCGGGTCTGCACGAACGAGAACGGTTTCAAAATAGATTCGCTTACCTTCGATTTCTAGTCGCAAGTCGAAGTGAAACTCAAAATCCAGCCAATTTTCACGCCCCTCCCGAACTTGATCGAGCGTGGCTCCTCCCGCGACATGATCCTCAATGCTTGTTGAACGATTCCTGACCAATTTTCCTTGTTCCCACGCTCCGCCGACCCGCTGCGCGGGTGCCCCGAACACATCGTCGGCCGCTCCGCGGTCCTGCGATGACCAAGCGCCGCTGGGCATGGGGACGCGGAGCGTGGGAACGAGTAGATTCCGCTACGGCATGGTATGGCAGGTTAGAAACCTGCCCCACGGGGTCCGGTCAAGCTAACGCCGCTTCCAACTCGGCGCTCACCTCGCGCGGTGCATCGAGCGGCCGGCGCGCCCGCGCTCGGGCGGACGCGGCCACGCTCATCACCAGCCCCGCCACCGCCAAGAGCGCCAAGAGCGCGAATGTTCGATCGAGATCGACTGGCCGCTCGTCGCGGGGCAAGTAGCGCTGGCTGATCCACCAGGGCCGGAACGAATTCAACACGCGGTACACGAGCATGTCGCGGTTTTGGAAGTCGGGGTGGTCGGTCACGGGGAACGACGGCCGCGCGGCGGGCGAATAGCCCTCGATCCGCGTTTCGTCGAGGTGAAGAATTTCCCAAATCTCGCGGGGCCGTTGGAACAGGTGCGAGGCGGCGGGGTGAAAGTAGAGCAAGGGCGCCTCGAACATATAGCCCGGCACGAACGGCCGCTCCAAGTAGAGCCGTAGCGTTTCGACCGAAAGGCCCATGATCTGCGCGATCGCGCCGGCCATCAGCAACCCCACGACCATGTGCCGTTTCATCAAGGCGGCCCCTGCCGGCAGGAACAACCAGAGCAGGCCGATCGCCGGCGTCAGGTAGCGAGGGCCCCAGGCTGGCTCGCCGCCGAAGAAGCTCAGCGTGGCGATGAAGCCGAAATAGATCAGTGAAGCCGCCACCGCCGCCGCGCAAAGCCCTGGATCGCGGCGGTTCCAGGCTTTCAATCCCACGACGCCGATCACGACCGGCGGCCAGTACCACAGAACGCCGATGCCAGGACTGAAAACCAACGTCACGAGAGCCACAACCCCTTCGCCGGGCCAGGGTTGCAAATAGGATTCGAGGGCTTTGACGTTGGCCGCCATGCTGCCCGGCGGAAACTTATACCAGTCGTAGCCCAGGTACGCGACGACGCCGGCGACAACGCCCGCCGTGAGACAGGCGATCCGGCCCCGGCTCTTTCGCCAGCACAAGCCCGGCTCGCGCAGGGCGGCCAGGGCGACCAGCGCGAACAGCCCCAACGGCTGCTTGCAATTGAACGCCAGACCGG
Source organism: Pirellulales bacterium (assembly GCA_035531595.1). Classification (GTDB taxonomy): domain Bacteria; phylum Planctomycetota; class Planctomycetia; order Pirellulales; family JAICIG01; genus DATKSN01. Next base: position 1,720 of record DATKSN010000056.1, read on the forward strand.
TCAGCAATCCGGCGACGCCGGCCCCCAGAAGCGGGCGCGCGTGGCGGCTGAGGCGGGCTACCACCACGGCCATGACCACAGCCAGGCCGCCAAAGACGTCGTCAAACGTGGTCGTGCCATAGAACCAATTCGGCGTGCAAACGACGCCCGCGCAGCCCCACAGCAGCGCCGGCCGCGGCGCGTGCCCCAGCGATTGAAACCAAACGGAATAGACCACCGCCAGCGCTCCACAGGCGACGGCGCCGAGCAGCGAATAGAAAAAATAACGCCGCGGCTCGCTAACCGTGCCGGTCAGGTCCGCGGCCACGATCGCCCCCACGCCCAGCAGCGATTGCGGAAAGCGATAGTTCGTATAGTGTCGGCCGCCACGCCCGTCGAAGACCATGAAGTTGATCGCCTCGTCGCGAATGACCGAGTCGCCGTGTTCCACCAGGCTCCTGGCCACCTCGTAGCGAGTCAAGCCGTCGGCGATGTCGATCCGGCCCGGGCCCGAAAGGGCCACGATGGAAAACACGAGCAAGAACTGACCCGTCAGCGCCAAGCGCCAACGGGAGGGGGAAATGCCTGGAGACGGTGTCATGGGTTGAATCATGGGGCGAACTTGTGGTGGACTGTACGGTAATTCAATTCTAAGCCATCCCAAAACAAAGAAGAAAACCACGGATGACGCGGATCACACAAATAGCACGGATGACCAACACGTCCTTTCGCCCATCCGTGTCATCCGAGTTATCCGAGCTATTCGTGGTTCTCTTTGTTTGTTGTGCCCGCATCCCGGCCCAGTGAAGATATTTCACGGAATTATTAAAGTCCGCGATTTGACATGCCGCGAAGTTGAACTACGTTTTCAGTAACGGAGATGGACGTGTTCACGCGAATCTCCGTGCGACACGGTCGCAAGGCCGTGTCTTGTTCAGGTTCCCATCTGGTGATTCCTTTCGATTCATCTCGAAACCGTTTCCCCGGAGGGACTGCGCAAACAGTTGTAATCGAAACGGTCAGACCCGCGTCGTTACGCTCGTTGTGACGCGCGTGCGCGGGCTGACCCCAGAAATCGGAGGATGCCATGAAGAATCTCGCTCTGAAGGTGCAACATTTCCTCGTTTCGGAAGATGGACCCACCGCGGTCGAATACGCCGTCATGCTGGCGTTGATCGTGATCGTCTGCTTGACGGCGATCACGTCGATCGGCACGAAGGCCAGCGCCGTGTTCCAAAGCATTGCCACGTCGCTCGGGACCGCGGGAAGCTAAGCCGCCGGAGGCGGCCGCCGGGCGCCCCCACGGGGCGAACCGGCGTCAACACTGTTTCGCCATTCGCGCCCCTCGGAGCCCGCTCATTCGGGCTCCGAGGGGTTGTTTTACAACGGCCCGCTCAAAAGCTAGCATCGTCGCTTCGGGTTCGGTAGGGAACGCCCACCGTGGCGTTCCGCGTCCGGTTCTGTAGGGAACGCCCTCCGTGGCGTTCCGCGTCCTGCCAGAAGACGTCGCCCCAGCTTCACGGAACGCGAATCAGCTTGAAGAGCATCTTGAGTGCCTTGCTGGCGCTGGCAGTCAAACGTCCGCCCGGACTACGAATTTCCGCATGTCCCGGATCGCTTGGGTCGTCGACAGGTACTACATCCAGGTGAAGTGGTTCGCCGGCCGCGTTCACAACTCGGCGAATCTCGCCGGCGGTCGCAGACGAAACGAGGCTTCCTGAAAGGGCGTTTGACTTGTCGAGAACTTGACGCGGCGTGACGACTTTCTCGCGATAGACAGAAAGCCCGCCCTCTCCAGGTCGCAGCTTGAAATTTGCCGAGGTGATTCGATCAGGAGGTTCAAACCAATCAACACCTGGCGGGATGCGTCGAAGGACGACTTCGTGGTCGTCGATGAAGTCGTTGCCCACCGCTCGCTCCACTTCGCTCGTCGGTTCGCGTCAATCGCCTTCCGCGACGCGCTGCACGAATTTCAAAATCGGCTCCAGTGGGTCGCCCACGGAGATGCGTCCCTCGGATTCAGTTTGGGCAATCTCATCGTCGAAGAAGTACGCCGCGCTTCGTTCCGAATCGACTTCCAACTCGAAGTACCGCGGCCCCTTCTCCCACTCGAACTGCACTCCCCCACGGCGCGTCGGATTGACGTGCGGCTTGGGGATCGCACTCTCTTCACAAAGGCATTCAAGTAAGTTCCACGCCGCGCGCAAGAGCCGCGGGTCGGGCGAGTCCGCGCCATTGGAATCCCAACCAGGAGTCAGTCGCTCGATGGCGCACAACTGGTCCTTGACGATCGACAGCCATCCAACACATTGGGCAGACCCAGGCACGGCAACGCATGCTTCCACGGGGGGGGAGGGCCGTGACTGGGCATCCGGCGCGGCAAGGCCGGCCCATTCGAGCGGGTCGCTCTGTGAACTGGTCCAAAGACTCATATTCAAAATATACCCAGGTTTTTCCGGCGTGGCAACGTGTCGCAGCCGGCCCTGCCGCATTCTATACTTCAGGCGGCCGACCATGAGACATTTTGCCACGAGAAAGTGGTGAATGTCTCAATGTCGGCCGCGTGAAGTATTATTGTTGTCTTGGCAGGTTGGAAATCTACCCCACGAGCCGCGGAGCAAGCTAGGTTTTATCGGGCTGAATTCGTGAGTCGCGGCCCGCTTTCTCCTTGGGAGCTCCCGGCATGGCCGACGGAAACCTTGTTGTCCCGCGTCAGCCTTCCCGCGCCGGCGAACTACAGCGGCTGGGCGGTCGCTTCCGTGGCGTCGCCGGTCGCCTGCCGCTTTCGCGCGACTCGGCGGTCAAATGGGCCATCGTCGCCGCGACGGTCGTCGCCGACGCCGTACTCTGCGCGACACAGGGCCTCGAACTTCCGCCGCGGGAAGTGGTCCGGCCGCTGGTCTACATAGCCCTGCTCGCGTTGCCGGCGATCTACTACCACCGCCGGCGCGAGCCGAAGTTCGTGCTCTGCTTGACGACGCTGGTGCTCACGATCGCATTTTTGCCCCCCTTCACCTTGCTGATGTACGCGACCGCCACGTTCGATCGGCCGTTGGTCGACGGCGCGCTGGCCGGATTCGACCAATGGTGCGGCGTTTCGGTGCCCTCCATACGCGAATGGACCCATGCGCGCCCCGCCGTGAGGCTGCTCTTCGACCTGGCCTATGGCACGCTGCTTTTTCAACTGCCGCTGATCGTGATCGTGTTGGGGTTGCTGGGCGATCGGAGGCGATTGGAAGCCTTCGTGCTGCAAGACATGCTCGCCGGGCTGTGTACTCTGGCCGTGTTCGCCGCCATTCCGGCCGCCGGCCCGTTCACGCACTATGGCTACGAGCCCTCGGCCGAGCAGACGCGTTACCTCAACCATTTTCATGGGCTGCGCAGCGGCGAGCGGCGCACCGTCAGCCTGCGAGACGCCGAGGGATTGGTGACCTGCCCCTCGTTCCATACGGCCGAGGCGCTCTTGATGGCCTGGGCATTTCGCCGGCACCGGGCGCTGTTTGCCTTGTTCGGCGGGCTCAACCTGTTGGTTGCTGTGTCGACCATGACGACGGGTTGGCATTATTTCACCGACGTTCTTGCCGGCCTGGCGGTGGGGTTGTTGGCCATGGCGGTCGTTCATTGGGCGTCGCCCTGGCTGCATCCGCCGCGGCCGGCCGGCGATCAACTACAATCCGGGCTAAGATTAGTGCAATATACTTCACGCGGTCGAGAATGAGGTCGAGAATGAGACATTCACGGTGGCTGGGGCAGAGCCTAAGCGATGCCCCGGTCGCTGTCTAGCCCGGGGCATCGCTTAGGCTCTGCCACCAGCCACCGCTTGCTCGTGGCACTACAGAGTCGGTCCAGTGCAGCGTCGGTCTTGTCCTTATCGCTACCAAACATGCCTTCACGAACGATCTCGACGCTGCTGGCCTTGCTGGCCATTTCAACCGCTCGGGTCGAGCCGTCGGAGCGACGGATCGGCGACTTTGCACTGACGGACACCAACGGCCGGACCCGCCACTTGAGCGACTGGCGTGAGCGGAGACTCGTGGTTCTGGTGTTTCTCGGCGTCGAATGTCCCTTGGCCAGGCTCTACACGTCGCGGCTGAATGAACTGGCACGCCGCTTCGAGCCGCGCGGGGTGCAATTGGTCGGCGTCGACGCCAACCGGCAGGACTCCCTGGCCGATGTGGCGCAATTTGTCCGCGAGCACAATCTGCCGTTTCCTTGTTATAAGGACATCGGCGCCAAGGTGGCCGATCGGTTCGGCGCGCGGCGGACTCCCGAGGCCTTCGTGCTGGACCAGCGGCGCGTGGTCCGCTACCACGGCCGGATCGACGATCGGTATCTGGTGGGCGTGCGGCGCGACGAGGCCAAGCGGCACGATTTGGCAGTCGCCGTCGAAGAGTTGCTGGCCGGCCGGCCGGTCAGCGTGCCCGAGACCGAAGCCGCCGGTTGCTTCATCGGCCGCGCGCCATCCGCCGAGTCGGGCGGCGACGTGACCTATTTCGGCGAGATCGCCCCGATCCTCCAGCGGCACTGCCAGACTTGTCATCGGCCCGGCCACGTCGCGCCGTTTGCCTTGACCGGCTATCAAGACGCCGTCGATTGGGCGGAAACGATCGGCGAAGTGTTGGAACAAGGCCGCATGCCGCCCTGGCATGCGGATCCGCGTCATGGCCGTTTCGCCAACGATCCGCGCTTGTCGGAATCCGACCAGCAGCTTGTACTCGATTGGATTCGCCATGGCACGCCGGAGGGCGACCCTGCCGAGGCGCCGCCGGAGAATTTTTCCGACGAGTGGTCGATCGGCGCGCCCGACCGGATCGTGTCGATTCCCCAGTCGTTCCGCGTTCCGGCCGAGGGAATTATCGAGTACCAACGGATGGACGTCGACCCCGGCTTCGGCGAAGATCGCTGGATCAGCGCGGCCGAGATTCGGCCCGGCAATCGGGCGGTGGTGCATCATGCCACCGTGTTCCTCAAACCGCCCGGCGGCCGCGGGCCCGTCGACCAAGGCGCACTGGGCTCGGCCTGTCTGGCCGCCACGGCTCCGGGCACGCCGGCGATGCAATTGCCCGCGGGGATGGCGAAGCTGATTCCCGCGGGTTGGCAGTTGCACTTCGTGATCCACTACGTGGCGGTTGGCTCGGAGCAGAGCGACCGCACGAGCATCGGCCTGAAATTCGCCGATCCGGCGACGGTCCACAAGGAAGTCGCCACGCGGGTGATCCTGACCGAAAGCATGCGCATTCCGCCGCGGATCGCCGACTTCCGCTACGAAAAGTCGATGACGATGCCGGTCGACGTGCTGTTGCTGTCGATGTTTCCGCACATGCACCTGCGTGGCCGATCGTTCCGGTACGAGGCGCATTATCCCGGCGGTTCGAGCGAGATTCTGCTTGACGTGCCACGCTACGACTTCAACTGGCAGCACCGGTACGAATTGACCGAGCCGAAGCGACTACCGGCGGGCACCAGGTTGTGCTGCACGGCCCACTACGACAATTCGGCGGCCAATCCGTTCAATCCCGACTCGGATGCCACGGTGACGATCGGGCCCCAGAGCAGCGACGAGATGTTCAACGGCTACTTCGACATCGCGTTGGCCGACCAGGACCGTCTGAGTTGGTGGTTCCGGCTGAGCGATGCCTCTCCTCGCCTCGCTCGCGCGATCATGTCGCTGGCGATCGTGGTCATCGTCTGGCGGAAGGTGCGCCGACGCGTGAGATTGGCGGGCACAAACGACGGATGTTTGACGGTTGTGCCGATTTAGGTAAGATGAACGCGGCAGGGGGCAACCAGGAAAGTAACTGGAGGAGTACATGGCATCGAGGCAACCGCGATCCATCAAGATTTCACAACTTGAGAGCAGACTCTGCGCAATGTTCGTGCGTGGCGTTTTGGAAAATGACCCAGCCTGTTTCGTGGGCCGCCACGGACCCCCGCTTGTCCGCCAAACTGGACATGCGGCACTGATGTCGTCCCGATGACGTGTGGTCAATCTTTGGCCAGTGCATTGCCCAAGGCGTAGGCAGCCAAGTTCCCAGGCCGATTTGCCTGCCCAGTGGAATCTGGATAGACTTATCAATCGGTTACTCCCGGAACGAAGCCCCGAAACTTGCCCCCAAGCCCCCCCAACCCCACAAGGAGCCTCGCCATGGCCGAACGGACGAAGTACCAAGACAAGATGATCAAGAACTACTACCAGAACCACGACGCGCTCGTCTTGCAGCGGCTCGGTGAGCAAATCACCGAGTTGTACCTGTCCGAGGGAAAAGCCCGCGCCAAGCAATGGGAACGCGTCAAGACCGCTCTCGAAAAGCTCAAGGTGCCGGCTTCACGCGTCCAGCACATCGTCGAGTCGGACGACCCCGCTCTGGTTGCCAAGCTGCTCGAGGAACTGCTAGCCAAGAGTTGACCTCCAACCTCCAACGCCCGTCATGCGTCAAACCTGGACCTTTCATTCGGCCGGTCAAATCGTTTTCGGCTGCGGGGCTGCGGCCCAACTTGGCGAGCTCGCCACGCGCATGGGTCTTGCGCGCGTGCTCATCGTCACCGATCGCGCCTTGATTGGGGCCGGTCTGTTGGCTCCGGTGGAAGGGCCGCTCTCGGCGGCCGGAGTCGTCGTCGAAACCTATGACGGCGGTGAGCCGGAGCCGTCGCTGGACGTGGCCGGGCGTTGTGTCGCCCAGGCGCGCCGGTTCGCACCGGACGGGCTTGTGGGGCTGGGGGGCGGCAGCAACATGGACCTGGCCAAGATCGCCGCGGCGGTGCTCGCGCACGGCGGCAGCGCCAGCGACTACATCGGCGACGGCCGAGTGCCTGGCCCCGTGTTGCCGTTGATCTGCGTCCCGACCACGGCGGGCACGGGAAGCGAAGTCACCGCCGCCGCGGTGCTCACCGATGCGGCGAACCAAATTAAGGTCGGCATCCTCAGCAACTACCTCCGGCCTCGGCTGGCGGTCGTCGATCCGCGCCTCACGCTCACCTGCCCGCGCAAAGTGACGGCCGACAGCGGCATCGACGCGCTGACGCACGCGATCGAAGCGTATACGGCCGTTGACAACGAAGCGTTTCCGCTCCCTTCCGGCGAGCGGACGGTATACCAGGGGCGGCACCCACTCGGCGATTGCCTGGCCGAGAAGGCGATCCATTTGATCGGCCGGCACATCGAGTGCGCGGTACACCAAGGTGATGACCGGGCGGCCCGCGAGGGGATGGCGCTGGGCGCGATGATCGCCGGGCTGGCGTTCTCGAACGTCGGCGTGGCGCTGGTCCACGCCATGGAATATCCCCTCGGCGGCGCGACCCATTGTTCGCACGGCGAGGGAAATGGATTGCTACTGCCCTTCGTGATGCGTTTCAACCTGCCGGCGCGGATAAAGCAGTTCGCCCACATCGCTCGACTCCTGGGCGAGGACGCGGCCGGCCTGGGCGAGGCGGCCCTGGCCGAGCGGGCGATTGCGGCGGTCGAGCGGCTCAAGAGAGCCATCGGCATCCCGGATCGGCTTCGCGATCTGGGCGTGAGGCGCGACCAACTGCGTCCCTTCGCGGAGAAGACGTTGGGCATCAAACGGATTTTGCGGGTCAATCCGCGGCAGGTCACGGTCGACGACGTCACGGCGATCTTCGAGGCGGCATGGTAGTGCTCACGGGGCGCGAAGTCAATCGACTCGGCCGCGTTTTCTTGCTTCCATGTAGGTGCCCTCCAGGTCGATCGGCAAGCAGCCAAGACTTCGCACCGCCAGCGGTAGCGTCGGCAATGGCCGTCCGATGGCCAGCGGCTCCAGCCAAAGATCGATCTCGTTGCGTTGGTCGCGCCGCGCCGGCCGGTACGCCGTGGCATAGAGGGGCGTCGGCCCTGGGAATGTGAATCCGACTGTGTGCCCCCAGAGGGCCGTCAACTCGTCGTGCAAGTTGGCGTGGCGCGAGGTGACGATGTCCACGACCATCAGCCCGATCCCCCTCTGAAGATAAGCGCCGCATTTTGCGGCGAACGCGCGGCGGGCGTCGTCGCGGTCCTTGTTCCCAGGGCTGACGAGTTCGATCGCGGCGACCAGCGTGGGTCCCGCGGCGCTGTTGAAGATTCGCACTTCGAAGTCGTCGGGAAAAATGGCCGGCACCACGGCAAAGGGCGTGGGCGGCGTCCAGACGCGAGCCTGGACGGCCAGCGAGCCGCCGTTGGAACGAAGCGCCTCCGACGCGCCGTCTTCGAAGGTTGCGACGTCGACTTCGACTCGGGTGGCGACCGTCACCTGGAACTCGGCAAAATACTCGGCCGGCAGAAGGTCGTCGTTCAGCGTGCCCGCGATCGCCGCGGCCCACCATCCGTGAAAACCTTCCCAGTGCCGATGGCCCAAGAGAGGAGGATGAAAATGGTCCAAGAGCGGCATGGAAACTCTCTCTCAAACGGTCGCCTCAGAACGAGCCGTCATTCAACTCTCGCCAGTATATACTTCACGCGGTCAGCAACTCCATGATAGCAAGAAATCAATGGCGACAACGGGCGGGCATGCGTATTTCCCAGAGGTTTTGGGCCATTGCCGGGACGATGAGTGAACGATTGTTGCTAGAGCCGGGCACCCCACCGCGATGCCCTGGTCGCCGACACCAGAGTCACCACAGTCACCACAGGCAAGCCATGCTGGCGGTAACCGCGCGGCCGGACTAGAATGACAATGGGCCGTAAGTTGCGGCAACTCGCGGATGTCCGTCACGTATTGGAAAACCCGCGACGCCGGGAAGTGAGTTGGTCTAGTGGCCGCCCGATGGTTCTTGGCTACACTCCCGAGGATGCGTATATCGTGGTTGTCTACGAACAGATCGATGAGCAGACGGTTTACCCAGTGACCGCCTACGAACTGGAAGAATAGGAGCATTGCCGATGGTTGTCACCAAACAAGACGAAGCCCGAGCATGATTGGCGTTCATCCCGGTTTGCTCGCCGAAGGAGAGCCTTCTTACCTTTCGCCCACCCAATCCTGCCCAGTGCTTGACTCGGTTCGACAGGGATCCACCTCCATTCACCGAGGTTTCGTGATGAAACCGTTTGTTCTTGTGCTGGCCATCATTCCTTTGCTCGCCGGGGCCTGGGCCGTGCCGGCCGCGGCCGACGACAAGCTCGATTTTGCCAGAGATATCCGCCCGATCCTGTCGGCCAACTGCTTCAAGTGCCACGGGCCGGACGATGGCCGGCGGCAGGCGGAATTGCGGCTCGATACGCGGGCCGGCGCCTTCGCCGACCGGGACGGACATTTCGCCCTGGTCGCCGGCAAGCCGGACGAAAGCGAGCTCTGGAAGCGGATCGCGTCGGCTGATCCGGACGAGCGGATGCCGCCCGCCGAATCGGGCAAGACGCTCAGCGAGGCGCAGATCTCCCTGATCCGCAAGTGGATCGAGCAAGGCGCCGTCTGGTCGAGCCACTGGGCATTCGTCGCGCCCCAGCGGCCGGCGCCGCCGGCGCCCGGTGATCCGGCGGCGCAGGCGTGGATTCGCAACCCGATCGATGCCTTTATCGTGGCCCGGCTGCGAAAGGAGGGTCTGCGTCCGTCGCCGGAGGCCGACCGCGTCACGCTCGCGCGGCGACTGTCGCTCGACCTGCTGGGGCTGCCCCCCACGATCACCGAGGTCGATGCGTTCCTGGCCGACGCGCCGGGCAGGTTGGAAGCCCGCACCACAACGGCCGACGACGCTTATGATCGCCTCGTCGAGCGCCTGCTCGATTCTCCCCATTACGGCGAGCGCTGGGGACGGCTCTGGCTCGACGCCGCCCGCTACGCCGATTCCGACGGCTACGAAAAAGACAAGTCGCGGCAGGTCTGGGCCTTTCGCGATTGGGTCGTGGCGGCGCTCAACCGCGACTTGCCCTACGATCGATTCATCGTCGAGCAGATCGCCGGCGACCTGCTGCCCGGCGCCACGCAGGACCAACTCGTGGCCACCGGTTTTCTGCGCAACTCGATGATCAACGAGGAAGGCGGCGTCGACCCGGAGCAGTTTCGCATGGAGGCCATGTTCGACCGCATGGACGCCATCGGCAAAAGCGTGCTGGGCCTGACGATCCAGTGCGCCCAATGCCACAGCCACAAGTTCGATCCGCTCTCACAAGAAGAGTACTACCGGATGTTCGCGTTCCTCAACGATTGCCACGAGGCCAACGTGGCGGTCTACACGCCCGAACAACAGATCGCCCGGGCCGAAATCTTTCGCCGGATCAGCGAGCTCGAAGCCGACTTGTGGCACCGCGCGCCCGATTGGCAAGAACGTCTGGCGCAGTGGGAGTCGAACGCGAAAACGAACCAACCGGAATGGACGGTCGTGCGGCCGGTGGTCGAGCCCGATTCGTCGGGCGGGCAAAAGTACATCGCGCTCGACGACGGTTCGCTGTTGTGCCAGGGCTACGCGCCGACCAAACACCGGGCCAAGTTGACCGTCAAGACGGACGTGCGGAACATCACCGCCTTCCGGCTGGAGTTGTTGAACCACAACGACCTGCCGCTTGGCGGGCCGGGCCGGTCGATCCAAGGCACCGGAGCGTTGACCGAGTTCGCCGTCGAGGCCGCGCCGGCCGATCATCCTGAGCAGGTGACGAAGGTCAATCTGGTGAAGGCCACGGCCGACGTCGGCCTGCTGGAGACGCCGCTGGATGCGATCTACGACGACAAGAGCGGCCGGAAGCGGGTCACGGGGTCCGTGGCGATGGCGCTCGATGAAAAGGACGAGACCGCCTGGGGGATCGACGCCGGGCCGGGGCGGCGCAATCAGCCCCGCAAGGCGGTGTTCAACGCGGAGACGCCGATCGCGAACGCGGCGGGCACGCTGTTGACGTTCTACCTCACCGAAAACCACGGTGGCTGGAACAGCGACGACAACCAGAACCACAACCTGGGTCGCTTCCGCTTGTCGGTAACAACGGCGCCCGACGCGATGGCCGATCCCATGCCCGCCGCCGTCCGTGAGATCCTGGCAATTTCTCCCACCGAGCGCGCTCCGGCCCAGACCGCGGCGGTATTCAGTTACTGGCGCGCGACGGTAGCCGAATGGCAGGATGTCAACGCGCAGATCGAGGAGCTTTGGCGGGGGCACCCGGAAGCGGCCTCACAACTCGTGCTCGTGGCCCGCGACAAACCGCGTGAGACGCGCATGCTCTTGCGAGGCGACTTCCTCAAGCCTGACAAGGCGGTCGCGCCGGGCGTGCCGGCCTTTCTGCACCCGCTCGCCGCCGACGCGCCTCGAATGCTTGCGAATTCGGCTACGGGCTCATCCGCGCCGGCTTCGCGGCTGTCGTTCGCCCTTTGGTTGGCCGACCGCAACTCGCCGACCACCGCCCGCGCGCTGGTCAACCGCGTTTGGCAAAGCTATTTTGGCACCGGCCTGGTGAGCACCAGCGAAGACCTCGGCTCGCAGAGCGAAGCGCCGACGCACCCGGAACTGCTCGACTGGCTGGCCGTCGAGTTCATGGACCGCGGCTGGAGCCTGAAGACGCTGCACAAGCTGATCGTCACGTCGTCGACGTATCGCCAATCGGCGAAGGTCGCGCCGGAGTTGTACGCCCTCGATCCGTACAACCGGCTCTTGGCGCGCGGATCGCGATTGCGGGTCGAGGCTGAAACGGTTCGCGACGTCGCGCTGGCGGCCAGTGGCCTTCTGAACGCCAAGCTGGGTGGACCGAGCGTCTACCCGCCGGCGCCGGAGTTCCTGTTCCAGCCGCCGGTCAGTTATGGGCCCAAAATCTGGAAGCAAGCCTCGGCCGACGACCGGCATCGCCGGGCGATTTATACCTTTCGTTATCGCTCGGTGCCGTATCCGGCCTTGCAAACATTCGACGCCCCCAACGGCGATTTTTCCTGTGTCCGTCGCGTACGTTCGAACACGCCGCTGCAAGCCTTAGTCACGTTGAACGAGCCGCTGTTCGTCGAATGCGCCCGGGCATTGGCCCTGCGGACGATGCGCGAAGGTGGCCCCACCGACGAAGCGCGATTGACCTACGCCTTCCGCCGCTGCCTTGCCCGCGCGCCCGACGACGAGGAATGCCAGGAACTGTTGGCGCTCTTGACCCGCGAGGCGAAACACTTCGCCGACGGCTGGGCCAACCCGCGCGAGGCGGCATTCCCGGCGCCTGGTCAACCGCCGGAGTTGCCCGCCGGTGCGACACCCACGCAATTGGCCGCCTGGACGATGCTGGCGCGGGTGCTGTTGAACCTGGATGAAACCATTACGAAGGAATGACATGAACTGCCAAGACCACCTTCACCGCCAATTCTACCGCGGCGCCGACCCGGCCCAGGTCAGCCGCCGCTGGTTTCTCCAGGAATGCGGCGTCGGGCTGGGCGCCGTGGCATTGGGCGAATTGCTCGCCGGCGGCGCCGCCGGTGCGACCGACGACGCGGCGGCGCTCAACCCGCTGGCGCCCAAGCCGCCGCACTTTCCCGCCAGGGCCAAGAACGTGATCTTTCTGTTCATGGCGGGCGCGCCAAGCCACTTGGAACTGTTCGATTACAAGCCGCAATTGGCCAAGTTCGACGGCACACTGCCGCCGCCGGAGTTGCTGCAGGGCTACCGCGCGGCGTTCATCAACCCCAACTCAAAGCTGCTGGGGCCGAAGTTCACCTTTGCCAAGCACGGCGAATGCGGGGCCGAGCTGTCGGAACTGCTGCCGCACCTGGCGGGCGTGGCCGACGAGATCGCGATCGTCCGCTCGATGGTCACCGACGCTTTCAACCACGCGCCGGGACAGATTCTGATGAGCACCGGCAGCCAGCAATTCGGCCGGCCCAGTCTGGGCGCCTGGGCCACCTATGGGTTGGGAAGCGAGTCGCGGGATCTGCCGGGCTACGTGGTGTTCAGCTCGGGTAAGAAAGGCCCCAGCGGCGGCAACTCGAACTGGGGCAGCGGCTTTTTGCCCACCATGTACCAAGGGGTCCAGTTCCGCGGCAGCGGCGAGCCGGTGCTCTATCTCTCGAACCCGCCGGGCGTCGACCGCGCGCTGCAAAGCGATTCGCTGGAGACGATCGGCCGGCTCAACCGGCGCCGGCTCGAGACCATGGGCGACCCCGAGATCGCCACGCGGATCAACTCCTTCGAGATGGCGTTCCGCATGCAGACCAGCGCCCCGGAGTTGATGGACCTCTCGCAAGAGCCGCGGCACGTACTCGAATTGTACGGCGCCGAGCCGGGCAAGCCCTCGTTCGCCAACAACTGCCTTTTGGCCCGGCGGCTGGTCGAGCGGGGCGTGCGGTTCGTGCAATTGTTCCACGAGGCATGGGACCAGCACGGCAACTTGGTGGCCGACCTGAAGCACAACTGCGACGACACCGACCGGGCCTGCGCCGCGCTGGTCAAGGATCTGAAGCGGCGCGGGCTATTGGACGAGACACTGGTGATTTGGGGTGGCGAGTTCGGCCGCACGCCGATGGTTCAGGGGGGCAACGACGGCCGCGACCATCATCCCAACTGCTTCAGCATGTGGCTGGCCGGCGGCGGCGTGAAGCCGGGCATGACCTTGGGCACCAGCGACGAACTGGGATTCAACGCCGTCACGGATCGCGTCCATGTGCATGATCTGAACGCCACGATCCTGCACCTGTTGGGCTTCGACCACACCCGGCTCACGTACCGCTTCCAGGGCCGCGACTTCCGTCTGACCGACGTGCATGGGCGGGTGGTCAAGGAGTTGGTGGCGTAATCGCCGCGTAGACGGGTGGGAACAAGGGATCCTTGGCATTTGGCTGGTCGTGAAAAATTTCCGTATCAGTGACGGAATTCTGCTTGACAAGGCACCCAAGGCGCGTAAAATGAACCTGTGTCGGGGGTAACCCCGATTACGGCCCCTTCAAGGTTCCTGCCCCACCTTGAGGGGGCTTTTTTTTTGCGCCGACCCAACACTAACCCGCGGCGCAAGCAAGGGTCCGTCGTGTTCGAGGTGGTGACACCTGCCGCATGGGAGCGCCTTCTTAACGCGGCGATGTCACAGGCCCTAGCGGGCGACCCGCGTGCCCGTGAGTGGATCGCAAGCGTACTCGGGACGGACAGCGCGATAGAGGAGCTTGGTCGCGCCGACGCGTGCGCGACCTATTCGACGATCTCAACCCTGTCGCGCTCCCTGGAGGGCGAACGCGCGGCTAACGAACGCGCCCAGGGGGCGGACTAGGAGCGGTGCCAATCGGGCATCGGCGCCGCGCGCCGAGCCTCGACGCTACGCGAAAAAAAACGACTCCGAAACCCCTCCCAAGCGATCCAAACGCGCGTGGGGTAGGGCGAAGTGTGCGGACGCAATTGGATGCCGCTTTCGCGGCTCGCTCAGACGTCATGGGGTTATCGGAGATCGTATTTTTTCGCTTCGCCGCGTTTTTTTCGCACGCCCGTTGCTGCGCAACGTGTGTGCTTTTGGCGTAAAAATGATCCTGCCTGTTTCGTGGGCCGCCACGGACCCCCGCAGCTTGCGCCGCGGGTTAGTGTGACAGTAGTCTGCGCTCGTTCCCCCCTGACCATGAATCATCCGGGCTGGCCCCTTCGGGAGCAGCGGGTCAGATCCAAAGCTTTAACCGCCCGTCGAGCATGTCGGGCAGGGCCTGCGTCACGTAGTGGCGGATCTGTTGCGTGTGGTAGCGCGTGCTGAAATGAGCGGCGATGATCAACTCGTTGTGAAAACAATCGCGGCGTTGGATCAGGTCATCCAGGTGCATGTGGCCGAACTTGTGGATTTTGTCCTTGCGGTGTCCCGGCGCGACGAAGGTCATCTCGGTGATCAGCACCTGGGCCTCGAACATGGCCGGGCAGGCGTCGAGCCCCTCGGGCGAGCTGTCGCCCAGGTAGGCCACCCGCGGCACCCGCCGCTCCTCGGTCACCTCCGTGCCGGCCAGCCGCAGGTCGCGGATTTGGCCGCCCGCGAGCGATTGATACTCGGCCTTCAGCTTCTTGCGCCGCTCCCAAACCACGAAGCCCAACGAGGGAACCGTGTGCTTGGTGGCGGAGACGCTGACAACGTGCTCGCGTGAGAGCTCGATCTCGTCGCCCGGCCGGATGGGCCGCAGATGGCAGGGCATCCGCCCCCGGTCGAGCCGCGTGAAAAGCTTGAGAATCCGCTCGACGTTCTCGACCGCCGCCTCGGGCAGGTAAATCGTGGGCGGCTCCATTTTCATCATCCGGCGCCGAGCGACGTAGACCGGCAGCGCGGCCAGGTGGTCGAGGTGCGTGTGCGTGACGAACCAGGTTCCGGTGGCCATGAACGACCAGGGCTGCGCCCCCAGGTCGAATCCCAGCTTCAACTCGGGGAACCGCCAATAGGTCTGCACCGCGGCGCGGGAATAGCCCTCGATCGTCAGATCCTTGTGGACGTGCGTTTTGACGGGCAGGTTGTTGACCACGGCCACCGTAGGAACCGGAATGAGGAAAGCTGACAGTGTAGAGGAGATCTCTCGAAAAACAACCCGTTTCCGGCCGCGCGCGGTATAATACGAACCGTGATCTTTTCCCCACACCGCCGTGATTCCAGGAGATTGATCCATGCACCATCCCGCGCGAACGTGTCCCGATTGCGATTCGCCGATCGTCCTTCCGCACCATGAATTCGGTCGGCGCGATTTTCTCAAGACGGCCGGCGCCGCGTCGCTGGCGACCGTGGCCGCGGGCGCGCCGCCCAACTGGGCCCGGGCCGCCGGGCCGTCCGAGACGACGGCGCCCGAGTCCTTGGTCAAGGTGCTCTACGACACGTTGACCCCCGGCCAACGCGAGAAGCTTTGTTTCGACTGGGATTACAAGCACCCGCGGCACGGCCAGTTGCGCACGCGCGTGGCCAACAACTGGCACATCACCGAGCCGGTGATCAACAGCGACTTCTTCAGCGCCGACCAGAAGGCGATTATCCGCGATATTTTCGAGGGAATCATCCAACCCGACTGGCACGCCCGCATCGACCGGCAACTTGAGGACGACGCCGGGGGATTCGGCGAAGAGCAGAACATCGCGGTTTTCGGCACACCGGGCGAAGGCCAATTCGAGTTCGTGATGACGGGTCGGCACATGACGCTGCGCTGCGACGGCAACTCGGCCGATCACCTGGCGTTCGGCGGCCCGATCTTCTATGGGCACGCGGCGAACAGCCAGTTCAACGAACCGGCCGGCCACGAAGACAACGTCTTCTGGCCCCAGGCCCTGGCGGCAAACCAACTCTTCACGATGCTCGACGGGCGGCAGCGGAAACTGGCGCTGGTGCCCAAGCTGCCGAAAGAAGAAGCCGTCGGCTTCCGCGCCGCGGGGCAGTCGTTGCCCGGTATTGCCGTGACCGAGTTGTCCAACGACCAGCAGGGGCTGGTGCGGCAGGTGCTGGCGAAACTGATCGAACCCTACCGCCAAAGCGACCGCGACGAGGTGGCCCAATGCCTCAAAGCCCAAGGGGGGCTCGACCGCTGCGCCTTGGCGTTCTACCAGGAAGGCGACCTGGGTGACGACCAAGTGTGGGACTGCTGGCGGTTGGAAGGGCCGGCATTCGTCTGGTACTTCCGAGGCACGCCGCACGTTCATGTTTGGGTCAATGTGGCCGACGACTCGTCGCAGAAGACGAATACCGCGGCCTACGTGTAAAAAACAACGGCCTGCTTCAAGGCCAGGATCGCCACCTGGCCCAACTCTGTAGGGAACGCCCTCCGTGGCGTTCCGTGAAGCGGGTATCGACGTCGGCTCGCGGGGCGCGGAACGCCACGGAGGGCGTTCCCTACAGACGCCGTCGCAGAGCAATCCGAGCATTCGCGTCGGGATCCTTACTCCTCATCCGGCGCGGCGGCGTGGCGGCGCATCGCGAGCAGCCGGCCGAGCGACCCACCGTCGTCAAGTCCGCGGAGGCCAAAACAAAGAGCGGCTTCGACCTTGGACCAAGTTTCGCCAGGGACGCCCTCGATCGAACCGGAATCGCGCGACGGCCAACGGCCATGCCGAGCGCGGAAAGCGTCGGCCCAGGCCAGGATGCGAGCCACATGCAAGGGCGGCAGCTTCGGTTTCTTGCGAGCGCCCCGTTCGGCATTGAGCAACTCGGCGAGCGACGAACCTCCGGCGAGGCCATGGCGCGCGAAACGCAACGCCGCGTCCACATGGTCCCAGGTCAGATCGGACGCGCCTTCGACCGCACCTGATTTTCTCGACGGCCACTTGCCGTGCCGGGCGTGGTAGGCGTCGGCCCAGGCCAGGATCTGAGTCGGCGAGAGCCGCCTTGCGCGGATTCTGGGGGCGCCACGCTCGTCCGCCAGCAACTGCTCGAGCGACGAGCCGCCTGGCAATCCGCGAAATCCACAATACAGTGCCCGCTGGACCGCGGCCCAGGTGAGATCGGGCGCGTCGTCAATCCGGCCCGACCGCCGTGTCGGCCAGCGGCCGTGCCGTTGATGGTAGGCGTCGGCCCAGGCTAAAATTCGAGGCACGCCGAGCCTCCGGCCGGACACACGAACCACGTTGCGCTCGTTGGCAAGCAACCGCGATAACGACGTGGAGCTCGGAAGGTCGCAGAATCCGCGCCGGAGCGCATTGTTGACGGCCGACCACGTCGTGCCCGCCACGCCGTCGACGCGGCCCGACCGCTGCGTCGGCCACTTGCCGTGCCGGGCGTGGTAGGCGTCGGCCCAGGCCAGGATCTGTGTCAGCGAGAGCCGCCTGGCGCGGATTCTGGGGGCGCCACGCTCGTCCGCCAGCAACTGCTTGAGCGACGAGCCGCCTGGCAATCCACGATATCCATAATACAGAGCCCGCTGGACCGAGGCCCAGGTGAGATCGGGCGCGTCGTCGATCGGGCCCGACCGCCGCGTGGGCCAGCGGCCGTGCCGTTGATGGTAGGCGTCGGCCCAGGCTAGAATTCGAGGCTCGCTGAGCCTCCGGCCGGTCACATGAACCAGGTTGCGCTCGTTGGCAAGCAACTGCGATAACGAAGTGTGGCTCGGAAGGCCGCGGAATCCGCGCCGCAGCGCATTGTCGACGGCCAACCACGTCTTGCCCGCCACGCCGTCGACGCGGCCCGACCGCCGCGTCGGCCACTTGCCGCGCCTCGCATGGAAGGCGTCGGCCCAGGCCAGAACTTGAGCGATCCATTTCAATCGCGAAGTCGCGTGTCCGGCGCCCGGTGGTCTACCTCGCCCACGGCGAGTTGGGGCTATGGTCATGTTGCTCACCACGCCACTTTCCGTTGGGACTCCTGCCGCTCGAATTCCTCGATGGCGGCCAACAACCGCAAACGGATCTCCTTCAATCGCCCCTCGTCGGATACCTTGCGGCCGGCCTGATCGGTGACGTAAAACACGTCGACGACCTGGTCGAGATAGGTGCCGATCTTGGCCACCGAAACGGACAAGCCCGACTGAAACAACGACCGGGCGATCGTGTAGAGCAGCCCCATGCGATCGGCGGCGAAGACGTCGAAGATCGTATAGCGGTTCGACGTGGCGTTGTCCACGCGAACCTGAGCGGGCAGTGGCGTGAGCGCCGCCGGCCTCCGTTCGGCGCCCGCTCGCCATACGCGTCGAAAGACCGGTTGGATGCCCGACGGCTGCCGCAGCGACTCGACCAAAGCCCGGCAGACGTCGTCGATCCGTTCCGGCGCCGGTGTGCCTGCGAAATCGGGGTCATGAACGTAGAATCGGTCGAAAATCAGCCCGTCGGCCAGCGTATGGATTTCGGCCGACAGAATTTGCAGCCCCTTATGCGCCAGCGCCCCGGCGAGCTTGTGGAACACGCCCGGCGTGACGTACTCGAACGTGCCCACCTTGTATTCGATCGTCCCGGTTTCCTCTTGATAGCGCCCCAGGGCCAGGACTTCGCCAGGGGCCAAGGAGCACAATTGGTTCAGCTCCGATGCAAGGTCTGACGGCGGCATGCCGAGCAGGTAGGCGGCGGATAGCTCGGCGAGCTGCTTTTCGAACCAGGGCCGGCGGTTGGAGTCTCCCAGACAGGCGAGTACCGCGGAGCGGCGATTGCGCAAGCTTTCCTCGGAAGCCAACGCGGGGGTCTCGCCGGCCAGGTGCCGCATGGTGCGGCGGTGCAAATCGGCCAGAACCTCGATCTTCCAGGCGTTGAGCACGCCCGGCCCCACCGCGGATATGTCGGCGGCCGTGAGCACGAACAGCATCTGCATCGCCTCGGGCGAACCGACTTCGACGGCGAATCGCACCACAAGCTGGTTGTCGCTCGTATCGCGGCGAAACGCCAGATGCGCCATCAGCAGGTGCTTGTGAACCAGGAAGCAAAGCGTTTCGGTGTCGGCTTCGCTCAGCCCCAGGCGCCGCGCCGTTTCACGGGCGATCCGCAGTCCGACCTCGCTATGGTCCTCGGCGTACCCCTTGCCCAGATCGTGCAACAGCAAGGCCAGGTGCAACAGCCACTTTCGTCGCAGGCGTCGATAGACGGAACCCAACGGCCCTGGATCGCCCTGAAACTGGGTGGCGATCTCCACCGCCCGCAGGCAGTGCTCGTCCACGGTGTACTTGTGGTACTCGTTGAACTGCAAAAGGCAGCGCGCGTGACCGAAGGCGGGGATGATTTTCTCGAGCACGCCCATTTCGTGCAGGCCCCGCAAGAGCGACGCGAGCCGCGCCGGCTGGGACAGTAGCGAGAGGAACCGATCGGCGGTGCGGCCGGTGATTTCGTCGGAAAGGCCGGGCGCCGCGGCGCGGATCGCCTCGCAAGTGGCATGACCGATCGGCTTGTCGTAGAGGTTTGCCAGGTCCGCCAGCCGCAGGATCTGCTCCAAGTCACCCTTGAGCTTGGCCAAGCCGCGCGCGTTGGCGGCGATCTGCGTCGGTCCAATGCGAAAATCCCTTTCAAACTGGTGGCTGAACAACAGCCCCAGCCACTGGCCCCAGCGCGGCCCGGGACGCGAGTTGGCGATGAACCGCTGCACGACGTGGCTGACGCCGTCGGTCAGCCGGAAATACTCGCGCATGAACTGTTCGACCGGCAACAGTCCGGCATCGCCCTTGAACTCGTAGACCTCGGCTAGGCGAAGCTGCTCGGCCCGGTCGAGCAAATCGTACGACTTTCCGGCGTGAAAGTGCATCTCGTTTCGTAGCCGCAGCAGGAATTCCTGCGCTCGGCGGACGGCGTCATGGTCCTCGGGCGGGAGATCGCCCCGCAGCCGCAGCGCGTCGGGATCGTTCAGTCCGAATCGCACGAAGCCAATCCAGCGCAGCAGTTGAATATCGCGCAGTCCGCCGCGCGAGCGCTTGACATTGGGTTCGAGCAAGTAGACCGTTTCGCCATATTGCAGCCGCTCCTTGCGGCGTGCCGTTTCAATGGCCGTCATCAACGCGGCGGCGCGGCGCTGCGACTGTCGCCGGAAGCGGCGCAGGAACTTGCCGAACAGGGCCTCGCTACCGGCCAAGAGGCGCGATTCGGCCAGCGACGTGCAGATCGTGGCGTCTCTGCGGGCGAATTGGCATGCCTGCGCCGGCGTGCGAACACTTTGCCCCAGCGCCAAGCCGGCGTCGAACAAGTCGCGGACGATCCGCTGGGCCAAGGGCGCGACCCGGCGCTCGAGGCCGGCGGAGTACAGTAGCATCAGATCGATGTCGGAAAAAGGGGCCACGTCGCGCCGGCCGTAGCCGCCGTGGGCCACCAGCGCGACGGTGTCGGCCGTGTCCGCGCCGCCCAGTTCGGCCCGCGCGGCCTCGAACAATTCGAGAATCACGGTGTCGAACAAGTCAGCCAGCGCGCCACAAACCTGAATCCCTGGTGAGCCTTTGGCATGTCGACGCCGCAGCTTCTCACGTCCCTCGGCCAGCCGCTCTCGGGCGGCCACGACATTGGCGCGCATGGCGGGCATGGCGGGCACGATGCTCATCAAATCGCTTCTTCGCCGGTTTCGCCCGTTCGGATACGCACCGTTTCATCGAGACTGACGACGAAGATCTTGCCATCGCCGATCTGGCCGGTCTGGGCGGCGCGCATGATCGTGTCGATCGCCTTCCGCACGTCCGCGTTGGGCACGACGACCTCGACCTTGACCTTGGGCACGAAATCGACGGCGTACTCCGTGCCGCGGTACATTTCGGTGTGCCCCTTCTGCCGGCCGAAGCCGCGGACCTCGGTGATCGTCATGCCCTGGATACCCTGTTCGCTCAAGGCGTTCTTGACGTCCTCGAGCTTGAAGTGCCGGATGATGGCTTCGATTTTCTTCATCGCCGTCTCCTGGATCAATGGATCACCCGATGCCCCCATCAGGCTAACCGCCGCGGGGCAAACAGTAAAGACGTCCCTAGGCCGGGCTAGGCCAAGGCGCCCGTCGCCAACCGCTTGAGCACCGTCGCGAACGGAACCCGCGACAGCGCCCCGAACAGCGGCTCGGAACCAAGCCGGGCGGCCGTGAGCCTGGGCGACGTCAGCCCGCACAGCAAGCGGGCCAGCGCCCGCGGATCGTGGAGCGAGTCGGGATGTTTCCGGGCCAATTGAGCCGCGTCGCGCAGTACGATGTCGGCGATCTCGGCGGCCGGCCGCGGCAAAAGCCGGGCTGGCTTGCGGCCCGTCAAGCACCAACTGCAATGCCCGCACGGCGCCGCCAGAGGCTCGCCAAAATGCTCCCCCAGCCGCGAAACCTGGCAGCCGTCATGACCGGCCAGCTCGAGCACCTGGCCCAGGCGCTCGAGCTCGCGTGCTTCGCGGTCGAGCAACCGCTGATGCAGCGCGTCGGCCAGCGCCTCGAGGTTCGGCGGCGCGTGCAGCAAGCGGAACGTGTGCCGCAACCCCTCGACCTTCACTTCAAGCAACCGCTCCTGCCCCAGATAGTCGAGTGCCCGCACGATCCGCTCGCGAGTCGTGCCAATGGCCGTGACCGCCCGCTCCAAGTCGATGTCGAACCAGGTCTGGGCCTTCTTGGATAGACTGAAGACCCTGGCCAGGAAATCGCGGCGTTCGCCTTCAAAGCGGGCCAGAATCTCCCTCGACGGCAGCAGCGGCTTGAAACGGTACGTCGAGTAAAAAGGCGTGCCGGCTTGCAAAAAACCCTCCAACTCGAGATAGGTCAGCAACGTCTGCACGGTCAGTTGGCGGATGTCGTGCCGCGCCGAGCACTCGTAGGTCGACAGGTCGAAATCGCGCGCGGGCGCGAACACCTCGCGGACCAGTCCCAGCACGCCTTCGCGGCTGGGCGTATCGCCGTGGGCGAAGTTTTCCAATGTCGGCAGGTCGTCGGGGCAGACGAACATTTCGCAAGTCGAGGGCAGGCCGTCGCGGCCGGCGCGGCCGATCTCCTGCGAGTAGTTTTCGAGGCTCTTGGGCAGGTTGTAGTGGTAGACGTAGCGAATGTTCGCCTTGTCGATGCCCATGCCGAAGGCGATCGTGGCCACGACGATGCCCGCGTCCGACGCCATGAACCAATCTTGCACGTCGGCCCGCACCAGGTCGTCCATGCCGGCGTGATACGCCTTGGCCTCCAACGAGGAGGTCGCGAGCTGCCGAGCGACGGTCTCGGCGGTGCGCTGCTGCGTGACGTAGATGATGGCCGGGCCCCGCGGCCGTTCACGCAGCCGGCGCGCCAACAGGCTGTCGCGCTCGCCGGCGCTGACGGGCGTGCTGAGCAGCTTGAGGTTCGGCCGGTAAAAGCCGGTCCGAACGGAGCAGTCCGAGTCGATCTCGAACTCGCGGCAAATGTCGGCCAGCACCTGGGGTGTGGCCGTGGCCGTCAGAGCCAGCATCCGCTCGGCCCGGCAGATTTTGCCGAAACGGGCGAGCTTCAGGTAATCCGGCCGGAAACTGTGCCCCCACTCGCTGATGCAGTGCGCTTCGTCGACGGCGTACAACGACACCTTGGTGCGCAGGATGGCATCGCGAAAGCGTTCGTTGTTGAACCGCTCGGGCGCCACGTACAGCAGCTTCAACCGTCCCGCGCGGACACCCTGCATCACCTTGGCGGCTTCCTCGGCCGTGAGCGTCGAGTCGAGCCTCTCGGCCGCGACACCCCGCCGGCGCAAGGCGTCGATCTGGTCTTTCATCAGGGCGATCAAGGGCGAAACCACCAGCGTCAGCCCCGGCAGGAGCACCGCCGGCAACTGGTAGCAAAGCGACTTGCCGCCACCGGTGGGAAACACCGCCGCCGCCGAGCGGCCGGCCAGCAGTTTCTGCACCACCTCCGCCTGACCGGGCCTGAAATCGTCGAACCCAAATTGTCGCCGCAACGTGTCGCGTGCCGTCGTAAGCATCGTCTGGTCTCCTTCGGTGATACCGTGGGGGTTGCTCCGGGTAGTAGTGTTCTGTACAGAATATACAGCAGTATATACTCGTCGCCGGCGATTGCAAGCGCTTTTTTTCAACGACCCGCCTCAAGGCCAGGACCGTCGCGTTGGGATCTGTAGGGAACGCGCTCCGTGGCGTTCCGCGAAGTGGGTCAAGACGTCAACTCGCGGGACACGGAACGCCACGGAGGGCGTTCCCTACAGAATCCGTCCCATTGTGGTGCAGGCGTCCCGCCTGCCGGCGGCTGGCGGTAGAGTTCTCCCTGCCGCTCGCCTTAGTACCGCGCCAAGTCCTTGTCGCCGATATCCGGCCGCACGGCGCGTAGGGTCTCTTGCGCTTTTTGGGTCATGAACCGCAGTTCGCTGCCGACGGCGATGAACTGCATTCCCTGGCCCGATCGTGCCAACGCCGCCTGGGGGTCCATCGTATGCATTCCGGTCGGCGTTCCGGTCTTCTTACCGACGGCGATGACGCGGGCAAGGAGATCCTCGAACTCGGCG
Organism: Pirellulales bacterium; assembly: GCA_035531595.1. Taxonomy (GTDB): domain Bacteria; phylum Planctomycetota; class Planctomycetia; order Pirellulales; family JAICIG01; genus DATKSN01. Next base: position 25,389 of record DATKSN010000056.1, read on the forward strand.
TCGCTCGCCTCGCGCCCGTCGAGAGCGCGCATGTTGGCCCGCAGGTCGACCGGGCCCACGAAGATGGCGTCGACCCCTGGCAAGGCGTAGATCTGCTCGGCGTTGGCCACGCCGGTGGGACTTTCGGTCTGCAAGACGACGAGAATCTCGTCGTTGGCCTTCTTGTAGTACTCAGCGGCGGTTGTGCCGAAATTGATGGCGTGCATTCCGCCCCCCAGGCTGCGGTTGCCCTCGGGCGGGTACTTCGCGGCGCGGACGGCGACTTGGGCCTGTTCGAGCGTATCAACCATCGGTACGACGATGCCCCAGGCCCCCGCGTCGAGCACTCGCTTGATGTAGTCGTGGTTGCCCTTTGGGACGCGGGCCAGCGGCACGCATCCCGCGTCGGCCACGGCCGCGAAGATCATCGCCGCCTGTGACCAATCGATGGCCGAATGCTCAATGTCGAGCGTCAGCCACTCGAAGCCCATGCGGGCCAACACGCGCGTGGCATACAAATCGCCCAGCGAAAGCCAGGTTCCGAACGAAGGTTTGCCGGAACGGAGCGTATGTTTGACTGGGTTGGCGCGCATGGTGGAATTGTCCTTGGTCGTTGGTCATTGGTCACTCGCCGGTCATTCGCCGGTCATTCGCCGGTCATTCGCCGCGGGCGATAAATCGCCTTGCGCCCATTGTTCAACATCACACGCCTCATCGCAAGACCCTGAAGGGCCTGTCGCGTTGCGCCAGGCGGGTTATACTTCATGCGGTTGAGAATGAGACATTCACGGTGGCTGGGGCAGAGCCTAAGCGATGCCCCGGTCGCCATCGATCTAGCCGGGGCATCGCTTACGCTCTGCCACCAGCCACCGCTTTCTCGTAACCAATGACCAAATGACCAATGACGATTTCACCACCGTCGCCCAAGTCGGTTCCATTCCGGAAAACCGGGGCGGAACGTTCGTGGTTGGCGGGAAGTTGATCGCCGTATTCTTTTCGGAAGGAAGGTACTTCGCGATCGATGACATTTGCCCGCACATGGGCGCCTCGCTCGGGGCGGGCGAGGTCTGCGACGGCGTGGTGACGTGCCCCTGGCACGCCTGGCGGTTCAGCATTGGCGACGGAACCTGGCGCGACAACCCCAAGCTCAAGGTGGGACGCTATGACGTCCGCGTCGAGGGCGACGAGATTCAGGTCCGCGTCGGGAACTCCTATTCCGCCGCCTGATCGTCGGACACGAGTTGGATGCGAGTCGTGGTGCTGACCGTCTCGCCGATCTTCATGTCGCCCTGCATCAACTCCATCTCGACTTTGCTCGTCGTACGCTGCCGAGCGAGCCAACCTTGTTCGCCGTCGAAGTAGATCACGCCTTCCGATTCCTGGCTGACGATCTTGGGCTTGACCTTGTCCTCGTCGCCGCCCACCAGCTCGACGTCGAGCTTCAAGTCGATCTTGTCGAGATCGTGACCCTCATGTTTCTCGATGCCTCCGTAGGTATAGGTCGTGATGGCCTTTTGCTTGCCGAACGGGGTTTTGGTCTCGACGGTGTGCTTCCAGCTCGATCCCGCCTTGAGTGGTTTGGTTGGGAACTGAACCGTGCTCGACATGAGCATTTCCTTGAATGCCTCATCGCCGCCCGAGCCCGGTTCAGATCCCTTCAGGGCCTTGCGGATGGTCTCGGGGATCTCAACGTCGCTGACGACCCCCTTGGGATCGATCTTCATGGCGAACGGGTGCTTCAAGAGCGGTTCAAAGTGCGCGGCGAGTTGCTTCAACTCCTGATCCGTGCCATTTTTCGCGGCCCCATTTTTCGCGCGTTCATTTTTCGCCGCCGAGTCGAAAGCCAGCGGCGGTCCGGCCTCGCGCGGACGTTGCACGTTCATCCTGACACGATCGACCGCCTGCGTCACTTCGGCGACGCCCTGGTCGTCGACCGCTTTGACCCTCCAGATCACGTTCATCGTTTGTTTGACGGTCGTCTTCATGGAGTGGCCCTCCGAGGTCTGCTCGCTCACCATGTCCTGCTCCAGGAGATAGCGGTTGGTTTGGCCCGCGACGAATTTCCAACGCAATGTTCTGGCTTCTTCGGCCCGTGCCGCCGTCGTCAAGAACGCGCACGCCAGGAACACGGGCGCGACCGGCGCCGGCAACCAACGAATGAGAAAAAACGGCTTGACGACGTACCACATGACTCGGCTCCTTGAGTTGGCCTGGGATCGCCCCTTACCACCATTATACAACGACCCGCCATAGGCGTCGAATTTCTTGGCGTCGGAGGCTTCACGTCCCAGCCGCCAACAGTGGAGGGCAAGCGTCGAATTGCAACCGTGCCTCGCACCAGGCCGCCGCGCGCAAGAGCGGGCCCTCGCCAAATGGCCTTCCGATAAGCTGCAGCGCAAGGGGCATCCCACCGGCCAGGCCGCAGGGGAACGAAACGGTCGGCAATCCGGCGTGGCTCCAGGGCGAGTTGAACTTCGGATCGCCCGTCGTGCTTGTGTCCGGCGCCGTGTCGGCGGTGGCCGGCGTTACGAGCGCGTCGAAGCCGTCGAGGGCGGTGAGCATCTCGCGGCGGAAGCGTTGTTGATGGGCCAGCGACGCGGCGTAGTCGATGGCCGCGGTCGCCAGCCCTTCGTCAAGCAAACTGGCGATGTTCGGGCCAAATTGAGCGCGGCGCGAGGGGAAAATCATTCGATGGACGTGGGCCGCCTCGACGGCCATGATTCTCCGGTGGTGCTGGTGGACTTCGGCAAAGCTGGCGGGGAGCCGAGCGGTGGCGACGGTCGTGCCGTCGGCGCGCAAGGCATCCAGCGCATGCCGCACGGCCTCGCGGATCGCTGGTGAGGCGACTTCCATGAAATAGCTCTCCAGAACGCCGAGCCGAGGCCCGTCGTCCTCGAACGGCGCCGCCGCTTGACAAGCGGCCAGGTAGTCGTCGGCCGGAACATCGACCGAGACGGGATCGGTCTTGTCGAACCCGGCGATCACTGCCAAGATGGCGGCCAGGTCGCCTACGGTGCGGGCCATCGGCCCTGGGTGGTCGAGATGGAAGCTGAAAGGAACCAAGCCGATCAAACTCACCCGTCCAAGAGTCGGCTTGCAGCCGGCGACACCGCAATAGCTGGCCGGCCGCGTGATGGAACCGCCGGTCTGCGACCCGATCGCCCCCAGGCACATGCCCAGCGCCACGGCCGCGGCCGAGCCGCTGCTGGAACCGCCCGGCGTTCGTTCCAGATTCCACGGGTTGCGGGTCAGCGGCGGGTCGAAGCTGGCGAACTCGGTGGTCACGGTCTTGCCGAGCAGAATCGCTCCCGCCTCGCGCAGCCTGGCGGTGATGGTCGCATCACCCTGGGCGACATGCCCTTCGCGCAAGGGCGACCCCGCCCTGGTGGGCCATCCCACCACGTCGATGATGTCCTTGATTCCCAGTGGGATGCCGTGCAGCGGGCCGCGCCGGTGCCCTGCGCGCAGTTCGTCGCCGAGCCGGCGCGCCGCTTCGCGTGCTCCCACTTCATCGACAAGAACCCAAGCTCGGACTTGCGGTTCGAGCAAGCGGATGCGGTCGAGGCACCCCTCGACCAGGGCCATCGGCGTCAGCCGGCCGGCTTGCAATTCGGCGGCGGATTCCACGATCGTCGGAAGTTCGGGCATGCTATGGGTTCCCTCGTTTCGCGGCTTTTTTGGCTGCGCGCGCCTTTTCGGCTTCGGCATGGCTCGACTTGAGCCGTTCGAGTAACTGCTCGGCGGTGTAGATGCGGCCGGTCGAGCGGTTGAAGTTCTTGCCGTGCGGCGCTTGCGAAAGCATGGCGCCCATTTTGCGACCGCCGGGCGCCGTCGTCAGGTATTCCAGCAGCTTGTAGCCGTCGGGACCGTTGATCAAGCGGCGGATGATGAGTTTGCCGTCGGAGAGGTCCGCCAGGTGGTCGAGCCGGCCATAGCCGTCCGGATATCGCGCGACCTGCCGCATGAAGGCACGGCCGTTGTTGGTCCGCAATTCGCGGACCAGAAAGTCGCTCTTGGCGAGTAGTTGCTTTTCGATCTCGGCGCGATCGGCCGGTTTCCACCCCAGTTCGGCAAGCTCCTTGAAGATCGGTTCCAACTCGCCGCGCGAGATCAAGTCGCCCGATCGATAGTTTCGATCGGACTGAAGCTGGCGCTGGACGACCTCGCTGACGGCCGAGAACTTGGGCCAGGAAGGCTTTTTCGGCTTGTTCTTCGTCGCGCCATCCGCCGCGGCCGCGCTGGCCGCCGGGATTGCCACGCAGAGCGCCGCCGCCAAGAAACGGAACCATGCTCGTCGCATCGCCGCCTCCCTCTGAAGTCTACAACACGATCGCCATTGAGCGGGTTGTTGTCGCGTAATCCTTAAACCTTCCGGCCAGAGCCCGAATCTGCTACGTTAGGTCCATGCCGACCATGGTTTACGCCGCCGAGCGACCGAATTTGCCCCCTTTCAGAATGTCGGATCGGTTCCGGCACGAGATTACCTATTTCATGAGTATTCCCGGCGAGTCGGGCGTGCCCAAGCTGCCAGTGAGCGAATACTGGGTCAAGCTGGAGGCTGCGCGAATCTGGCTCGACGGGGGAACCTTTCACCTCGTATCGCCATTGGACAGCCAAAACCAGACCGAAATCGAGCTGAGCGAGGAGCACGAAGCCTGGCTCGAATGGATGGTGGCGAATGCCGTCGAACACGTCCGCCTCGGGTGAATGACAGTACACTCATGCGGCGTGGCTGAGCTTCCGCAGGGCCGCGGTCATGTATTGGAACGCTTCGCGGGCGGCGGCGTCGGGGTCGTCGATGTAGGGATAGAGCTCGACGGTAATCCAGCCGTCGTAGCCGGTGGCGGCGATCGCCGCCAGCGTGGCATCGAAGTCAATCGCCCCTCGGCCGGGCACGAGGTGCTGGTGGATGCGAGTGGCCGCGATGTCCTCAAAATGGTAGTGCCGCGTGTGTTTCGCCATCCGCGCCACCCAGTGCTGGGGGTCTTCGCCAACGCAATAGGCGTGGCCGACGTCGAAATTCAGCCCGACCCAGGGTGAGTCGATCCGTTCCACGAACCGCAGGTACTCGTCGAATCGCTCGATCATCAGCCCCGGCTCCGGCTCGATCAAAAGCCCGACCTCCACATGCTCGGCCACCTCGACGCAGGGCATCAGTTCGTCGTAGAAAACCTGCGCGGCGGCCTCCCACGACTGGCCCGCCGCCAGTGGCCCGCCCGGCTCGGTCTGCAAGTTCTGGGCGCCGATTTCCTTCGCCAACTTCAAGGCCCGTTTGGTATGCTCGCGGCGGATGGCCCGGTAGTGTGGATCGGGCTCGATCCACGAGGGGTGCCAATAGGGCTGCCGCGGGTCGGCCACGGCGTTCATCATGAAGCCATTCACGTTCGAGACGCTCAGGCCATATTGGGCAAGGCAATCGCGAATCGCCTGCTTCCGTTCGGGCAACAGACCGGCCGGCCAGGCGTGCGGAACGTCGGAAAGGATCTCGATCCCGGTATAGCCGATCGCAGCGATGCGGCCGATCGTCTCCTCGATCGAGAAGTTCATGTAGGCGTTGGAACTGAAGGCGAGTCGCATCGATCGGATTCTCGGCCAAGGGTAGGTTAGTCTTTCCAGCCTGACGGAATCACGAGTTGCGCAGTCAGGCGGCAAAGAATAAGCGTACGGTAGGCTGCCCCGCGTGCAATATAGCCGGCACCTGCCGCCATCGCCACCGACTGCTCGCGGGGCACGGAACGCCACGGTGGGCACGGAGGGCGTTCCCTACAGGATTATACTTCACGCGGTCTAGAATGAGACATTCACGGTGGCTGGGGCAGAGCCTAAGCGATGCCCCGGTCGCTATCGAGCCGGGGCATCGCTTAGGCTCTGCCACCAGCCACCACTTTCTTCTGGCAAAATGTCTCATTTTCGGCCGCGTGAAGTATATCTTGTTCCCACGATCCGCGGAGCGGCCGAAGATATGTTCGGGGCACCCGCGCAGCGGGTCGGCGGCCCCGTGATGAGCGAGTCCCTTGTCCCCACGCGGAGCGTGGGAACGAGTACCGGCTGTGGGCGGCGCCCACCCTACGGCTTCTTCTTTTGCTTGTTCCCTTCGGGCAATTTGTTGATGTTTCCCGATTTGAAGCCCTCGAAACTGAATTTCTGGGTCGCGGGGTAGTAGTCGATCTTGCGTGCGGCGATCCGGTCGGGGGCGGCGCCGAGGCGCTTCTGCCAGTACAACTGGGCCTCGCGACCTTGACCATCGAGCACCAACAGTCCCTTGCGCATGTCGTAGGTCAGCCGGCTGGCGCGGGCCAAGAACATCTCGTCCTGGACGGGCACGCCCTCGATCTCGGCGTTGCCCGTGGCCGTCAGTTCAAACGCCCGGCTGTCCTTGGCAATGAGCGATTGTTTGTTGATCGTCAACTCTTCGCTGCGGAGCACGAAGCCGCCCACCTCGAGCTCCTCGGGGTCGTCCGGATTGAGCCGCGCTTCCCAGTCAACGACCGGACCATACACCGCGCGGACCCTGCCGTGGAATTTCATCAACTGGCGGCGGAGGTTGCCGGTCATTTGTCGCTGGAAGCGCACCAGGAGGAAGTTGAAGCCCTCATCTTCCTCGTCGTCATCTTCCTGATCATCGAGCTTCGCATTTTCGCCGTTGGCGGCGTTGGCGGGCAAGAAGGCGTTGGTCTGTCCGTTATCGACGCGCACCGACTCGACCGTGCCCGGCCCGTGAGCCAGGAAATCGCCCGATGCGTGATGGAGCGTCAAGTCGCGCGCGTCAAGCTGGTCGACCGACTCCAGTTCGCGGCCCGTGAGCTTGTCGAACCCCCGGCTTTCCAACTGGACGCCGCGGCGGCAGACGATCCGATCGACTTGCGGTGGATCACCCGAGCCGTGCGAGTCGGACGAGTCGGCCGAGGCGAATCGCACCGTCTTGACGAACATGACCCCCAGCGACGGCGTGCGAATCCAGGTATGTTCCTGCCGTGCTTCCACGTCGCCGCTGAATTCCGCGGCTTTGCCGTCGAATTCCATCTCGCCCCGCCAGTCGACTTGGAGCGGCTGGCTCTTCTCGGTCGGTCGGCCCTCCAGGTCGCGGTTGCCAGGCAAGGTGAGGGTGCCGGGATCTTTGACCCAGATCCGGTTCTCGCCGCGGTGAAAGTGAATGGTGCCTGGCCGTCGCGTCGAGCCGCCCAGGAGGGTCATGCCTCGCGCGTCGACGTGGGCGGGCAGGCCGGTCACGCTGATCACCGCCTGTTCGGGCAGCGGCTGGACCAGCGTGAGCCGGTCGCCAAGAATGATCATCGGCTTCTCGCCCGGCTTTTCGGTTTGCGTCTCCTTGCAGCGGACGTGGCCGTTGAGTCTCAGCCTCGTGACCTGGGGTTGCTCGCCCTCCAGCTTCACGTTGGCCTCCAACACGTCGCCCGACACATGAAACCGCTGGCGCTTGGCGACCTTGGGCTTGGGTTCGGCCGGCGGCGGGGGCGGCGCCGCGGGGTCAACCGGCGCGCTCACGGGGGCGGGGGGCGGTTTCGGCTCGAACCACATCTGCAAGTCGCCGACCACGCCCGTCACCTGCTCCGATTCGATCCGCACATGCCCCAGGGCGCGGAGCATGCGGGGCGAAAGCTCCGTCGCCGGCGCCGCGCCGCCCGCGACGGCCGCCGCGGCGGGCGCTTCGACCAGCCAGACGTCTATGGTATCGGCGTCGAGCGAGCCGCCGGTGGCCGTCGCCACATGGGCCTTGCCGTTCACCGAGAGAACCTGAAAACCCTGGTGCGGACGGAAATGGAGCGATGTCGTCCAGCGGACGTCGACCGGTCCTGATCCGCCGTCGCGCCCCCTCTTGGGAACCCCTGCGCCGTTGGGAGGCCGTGTTTGAAGCCATCCTTTGCCCGTCGCGAGAAACACGCTCGGCCGACCCTTCGGGTCGTTGGGATCGCGTTCAAAGTGGACCTTCGGGGCGTGAATTTCGCGGGTTTCGCCGGGCAACTCCTGGCGTAGCATCACTTCGTCCTTGTCGATCAGGTCGCCGGTTCCCGTCTTGACGTCGTACTCCAGCCGCCGACATCGCGTCCGCACGCCGTTGGTGGGCGAAGTGATGATCACCGGGTTGCCATCGGCCGTGATCCGCGACGGGCTCATTCGGGGCGAAGCGGGCGCGTCCGCCTCGCGGGGCGGCGCCGCGGGTTGGGCGGCGACTGCCGCAGCCGGTTCCGACGGAGCGGTCTCGAACTCGATGGCCAATCGCTCGCACGTCAATTGGTCGCTCGGCCCCTCGAAGTTGAGCTGCACGACGTCCACCTGCTCCTTGAACGTCGCGAGCTGGGCGACGGCATCGAGGTGAAACGGCCCTTTACAGGTGATGAGGACGGGCGCCTTGGGTCGTTCCCGGTCGGCGGCCGCAAGCGGTGCCGGTGGCTGGGTCGGAGCGTCAGCGACGGCCCGGAGGGGGGCGCCGGCCACAACGGGCCGGTCGGCCGCGGCTGGTTTTGGCCGCGGGCCGCCGGGGAACAACTCGGAGCTGCCCGCGTGCATGCGCATCTTGACATTGCGGGCCAGGTGCAACGTCTTGATCGAAGCGGCGAACGAGCCACGCGGGCGGGACGATTTTTCCGCCTCGCTGGGCAACTCGATCACCATGTCGCTGCCCTCGCCGTGGTTGGGACCATAGTCGAACGTAATCGGGTGCGGTGTTGTCACGCGGTTGTTCGACATCGTGACGTCGCGCGTCACGATCCGCAAATCGTCTTCGGGGCCCGCCGAACGCTGCTCGCTGCGGATCAACACCGCCCCGATGAGCTGCGCGCCGACCAGCGTCAGCTTGCCGATGTCGCCGCGACGGAGGTCGAACGGCCCGTCGAACTCCATGATCCCCAGCGGGGCGCGGAGCACGATGGCTCGTCGCGACCGCTCCTCCTCACTGGCAACCCGCCCCTTGGGCAGGACGATCATCGTACACGGTTCGATCCGGACCTTGTGCGGCTCATCGGGCAGGGGATGGTAGGTCTTCAAGAGCAGCATGCCCTGCGGCGTTTCCAGGATCTTGGGAGAGGTCAATTCCCAATCGGCCGCGCTGAACCAGCGCTTCAACACGGCCCGTTGATTGTCGACGGCGGCCACGGCCTGTTGGATGTCTTCCTCGCTGGATGAGGATCCCGTCCGGCGCTTCGCCGCCGGCTCGATCATCGGCACGGCCGTGCGCGCATAGACCCAATAGGCCGAAACCACGATGGCGAAGCTGCCGACGATGCGTGCGAGTCGTTTCATCGCGAAGGATCAGGCGCCGTAGTTTCGGATCAGGTCGTCCCAGCGCTGCTGCGACTTGAGCACCAGTTCGATCGTTTCGCGCACCGCGCCGCGTCCCCCCGGCAGGCTGGTGACGAAGTGCGCCACGTTTCGCAGTTCGGCGCGGGCGTCGGCCACGGCCACGCCCAAGCCGGCGAATTGCACGGCGGCCAGGTCCGGCAGGTCGTCGCCGATGTAGCAAACCTGCTCCGGCTGCAAGCCCAGTTCCGCCATGATGTCGCTCACGGCGGCCAGTTTCTGTTCGGTGCCCTGCCTGACGATCTTGACTCCCAACTCGGCGGCCCGCAAATTGACGATGTGCGAGTTGCGCCCCGTGACCACCCCGAAGGTTCCGCCGGCGGACTGCCAGAGCTTGACGCCCAGGCCGTCGTGGATATGAAACCGTTTGGTTTCGATGCCGTCGTTGTTGAAAACGATGCTGCCGTCGGTCAATACCCCGTCCACGTCGGACAAGATCAACTCGATGGCCTGGCATCGCTTGGCCAAGGTCGCTAAGGTCATATACGCTTTCGGGCGGGTGAGGGTTCGAGGTTCAGGCTTCAGGAATCATACCCACCACGTCGGTAATGTCGAGCAAACCGACTGGAGCGCCGGATGAGTTCACGACGGGCAACTCGCTGATCTTCAACTCAGCCAGGATCTCGACGGCATCCATCAGCATCGACCCCAACAGTACGGTTCGCGGGCGCGAGGTCATGACTTCGGCGATCGGTCGGTCGAGGGCCTCGTCGCGGCGGGCCTCGAAAAGCCGTGCCAGATCGCTATCGGTGAAGATGCCGCTCAACACGCCCGTCGGCCCGACCAGCAGAATCGCCCCGCTACGGCGGCCCGGACGGCGCAGCTCGGCGAACACCTCGCGTATGTTTTGCTCGTCGCACGCCACCCGGCATTCTTCCAGCGGACGCATCTGCTCCTCGACTTTGCGCAGTTGCCGGCCCAGGGCGCCGGCCGGGTGGACGCGCGCGAAGTCGGCGCGGCCGAAGGCCAGCAGGCGGCTCGTCACCAAAGCCAATGCGTCGCCCAGGGCGAGCATGGCGGTGGTGCTGGTGCTGGGCGCCAGGCCCAAGGGGCAAGCTTCGCGCAGCGTTCCGAGTTCGAGCGTCACGCGGGCGGCGCGGCCCAGAGTGCTCTTGGCATGTGTCGTGATGGCGATGATCGGAAGGCGCATCGCGGCCAGCGTGGGGAGCAAACGCACGACTTCCTCGGTTTCGCCGCTTTGCGACAGCGCCAGCAGCACGTCGTCGTCGCCGAGGCGTCCCAGGTCGCCATGCACCGCCTCGGCTGGGTGCAAGAAGATGCTACGCGTCCCCGTCGATGCCAGCGTGGCCGAAATTTTTTGTCCGATCAGCCCGGCCTTACCCATGCCCATCACGACCACGGACCCGCGGCACGAGTGCAAATAGGCCGTCGCACGGGCAAAATCGCTCCCCAACGTGCGCGCCAGCGTCTCGAGCGCCTGGGCTTCCTGACGGATGATCTCGCGGCCGTGGCGGATCTGCTCGAAAGGGGTCAACGGATCCAGCGGGGTCGCGGCTTGGCTGCTCATCGACGCGTCATCCTTGACCGGGTTGTCGAACGGGCGTTGGGCGAGGGGGGATTCTAGCCGCCGGGCCGTTTTGGAGCAATCGTGAAGGCTAACAAGACTATACTTCACGCGGCCGGGAATGAGACATTCGCGGTGGCTGGGGCAGAGCGTCAGCGATGCCCCGGCGGCGGCACACCGGTGGCTGGTGGCAAGCGCCTAACTCGGATTATTCATGGTCCCGTAGCTGGCTTCGCAAGAAGTCAGGCCGTTTCGGCGTCGGGCTACCGGATGTCACATTCCGGGGCGCGCGAGGTATAACCATGGGAAGGTATAATCAGCAAAAGGAACGCGCTCGAATCCGGACACTGTGTTCGGTTTCGTTGCGCTTTGGCACCGTTCGGGCATGCGCGTGCCATTGAGCGGTGGGAGTGTCAAGGAAGGCAATCCGCGTGTGCGGAAGCACCCGCGGACGCGTGGAGACTGACCGTCCCGAAGGCCAAACCACCGCTCGTTTTCACTCAAAAATCGCCAAAAACGCTTCAAAATCGTTCGATTCGACACCTTTCCAGCAACAACCGCTCGTCCCCCGCCCCAGGTGTTCCATCAAAATCTCTGGGGAATTACGCACGTCCGCCGCTGTCGGCGTTTGATTTCTTGCTAACATGGAGTTGCTAAACGACAATGCCTGTTCTCAATGCCTTGCATCGGACAGCTTCAATTCATCGTCATGAAACGCGTCTCATTCTGGGCCGCGCACAGTATATAAGATAACAAGACTAACAGGCTTGTCTCGCTCGATCGGGCGCGATACCCTAGAGTATAGAGTCTATTTGAAAACTCACCGTGGGACGGCCTGTTCACGAGGATGTTCGCTGATGCAACCCAATGCACCTCAACTGGACGAGCACGGGTTTCCCATTCGCCCCACCTTCGCGGGGGCCGCGGATCAAGGCGGCCGGGCCGGCCACATGGGCCGGTACGCCTGGCGCACCCTGCTGATTCTGGCCTTTCTGGCTTTGCTCGGCACTGCGGCCGTACGCGAGGGCGCCGTCGATTTCATCAAGGAGGAATTGGCCCAACTGCTGGTCCAGCGCGCCGTGGCGCAGGCGGAAAAGGACGACCTGCCAGGGGCTTTGGCCAACCTCAATCGGGCGGTCGCCTGGGCGCCCAGCGAGCCGTCCCCCTACCTGTGGCGCGCGCGCTACCGCTTGGAATTGAACGACGTGCGTGGAAGCCTGGACGACTACAACCAATTGATCAAGCTGACCGATCGTTCCGCGTCGGCCTACCTGGGGCGCAGCGCGGCGCTGACACGCTTGAACCGCCATCGCGAGGCGATCGACGATCTGACGCGGGCGATCGAACTCAGCCCAGGCCACGATCCGATGCCGCGCAACAACCGCGCTTACGCCCGCGCGATCGCCGGTATCGAACTGGACGAGGGGCTGGCCGACGTTGACGAGGCGCTGCGCGCGGTGAACGCGACGCTCAGCTCGATCGAATCCGCCCCCAATCGTCTCAATAAGATCCTCTTTCAAGCCCAAGCGAAGCAAGAGAAGGCGATGTACCTGGACACACGGGGCACTCTGCACCTGTTGAAACGCAACGACGAAATGGCGCTGCGTGACCTGGACGACGCGATTCACCTGGCCGAGGAATCGTTTCAACAGTTGGGCCCGCTTGCAGACCAGAACCAGCAGCCCCGTTGGCGACGTATTCAAAACCAGGCGCTGGCCGTGATGTACCATCACCGTGGCCAGATCCATCAGATGTCGGGCAACGGTACGCAAGCCCAGAACGACCTGCGGCGCGGCCAGGAACTGGGCTACGACCCAGACCGCGGTGTGTATTGATCTTGTCCCGGATGGGCCGAAGTGCCATACTTCGCGCGGTCGAAAATGAGACATTCACGGTGGCTGGGGCGGAGCCTTAGCGATGCCCCGGTCGGCTATCGAGCCGGGGCATCGCTAAGGCTCTGCCACCAGCCACCGCCGCTTCCTCCTGGCAAAATATCTCAGAGCCGGCCGCGTGAAGTATAACGGGCGCTCCCCCCCCTCTCTGGACGGATCCCGCGGCATTGACGGCACAATCCCCTCGAATCGCCGACCTTCGTAGCGCCGTGGGCCAGGTCCATTGGCAGGCGGCCCGCGGTTGGCGAGAGTTGCTGCTAGGGCCGCAGGGGCTGAAGCTCGACGAATGGCTGACCCAGGGGCGCGCCCAGGTGGTCAAACACGGCCCGCTACGAACCATCTACCGGATCGATCTGGCCGAACGCGCCTTCTTCGTCAAGCACGTTCGCTGCGCGCGGCTCTGGCAAGCCGGCCGCAACCTGTTGCTGGCGAGCGCTTCGCGGCGCGAGTACGCCCGCGCCGTCGAGATCGCGCGGCGCCGCCTGCCCACCATCTCGCCGGTGGCCCTCGGCGAATGCCGCCGGCACGGCCTGGTGCATGACAATTATCTGGTGACCGAGGCGGTGCCTCATGCCTGTAGCTGGGAGCAATGCGCGCGCGAGATGCTCCCTCGCTTCACGGCGGCGGAGCAAATCGTGTTGCGTCGGAAGCTGGCACTGAGCTTGGCTCGGCTCTGCGCGGCGGCGCACCGGGCGGGGGTGTTCCACGACGACCTGCACGCGGGCAACGTGCTGGTCCGCACCGATACCTGTCGCCCCGATCGCCACGACCCTCGCTTGCCGGAACTGGTGTTGATCGACGTGCCGGGCGTGCGTCTTACGGGCCGGGGAGACTGGGCACGCTCGGCCGAAGGCCTTGCGCAATTGGGCGCGGCCTGGCGGGGCCGCGCGTCGCGCGGCGAGATCTGGCGATTCTGGAGGGAATACCTGCGCCAGCGAAGCGATCTGCGACTGGCCGACCCGCGCGCGGCGGCGGCCCAAATCGCCGCGCGCATGGGGCGACGGGCCCGGCGGATCGCACGGACCCGTGACAAGCGATCGTTGCGCGACAACCGCGATTTCGTCGCGCTGCGCGCCGCGTCCGCCCGAGGCCATGCCGTGGCCGAGGTGCCGCGCGACGAACTGCGGCGATGGTTGGCCGACCCCGACCGCCCGCTGCGGCAAAACGCCCATCGGCCGATCAAGCTGACCCATCGCAGCGTGGTCGTCGAAGCCCAGCTTCCCTTGGCCGGCGGGCTGGTGCGCGTGGCCTTCAAGCGCGTGCGCGCCAAGAACTGGTGGAAATCGCTCCTGTTCCTGTTCCGGCGCAGCCGCGCGATGGATGCCTGGCGGCTCGGACATGCGCTGTTGTTGCGAGGCATCGCCACATCCCGGCCCTTGGCCGTGTGTCAGAGGCGGCGCTTTGGCTTGCGCGGCGACGGTTACCTGGTCAGCGAATGGATCGAGGGCGCGATCAACTTGCACCTTTACGGCTGGCAAATCGCGAGCTACCCGGCCGACGAGCGCCGGCGGCGCGCGCGGCAATGCGCCGCGGCCCTGGGACGATTGTTAGGGACGATGCATGCCTGGCATGTGTCGCACTGCGACCTCAAGGGTTGCAACCTGGTGGTCGTCGAGCGCGCCGACGGCATCGACGCGTACCTCGTCGACGTCGACACGGCGCGGATCGCCCGGCGGCTCGGCGCCGCCGAGCGCGCCCGCAACCTGGCGCGACTGGCCACCAGCATCGCGGCGCATCCCTGGGTGACGCGCACCGACCGGCTCTGCTTCGTGCGCGCTTATCTCGCCGAGCTGCTCGCGATGGTCGCCGATCAGCCGGCCTGCTTCAGCGACTGGAAAACCGTCTGGCGCCGAGTCGCGGCCGGTAGTCAGGTCATCACCCGCCGTATCGAGCGCCACGGCCGGCAAGTGGTGTAAACAGGCGTTAGGCGGTAGGCGATGAATCCGCGGGCTTCTTCTTAACGCCGACTTCCGACTTCCCATCCGGGGCATCGCCGAGGCTCTGTCCCAGCCACCGTTCCTAACCCCTAACGCCTCCTAAAAATCCTTCCGCGAGCCAAAACCCTGCATGCAGAATACGCCGATCGCGACGACACCCAGTAGGGAGAACAGCCACTCCTGTGGGCCGAAATGGCTGACCGTCTGCATGACTGACCAAATGATGTGCGACACGCTTCGCGCTCCTCGCGACGATGGGCCGTGAACAGGCGCCCTGACAAAGCCTACTTCACAGTTCCGCCCGCGCCCGCGGGAAGCCGGATTTCCGGCGGCACGCCCTGATGGAAGCCGCGAAGCGACCTGCGACGCTTGTGACGATGAATTCGCACCTTGCGAGTGAGTTTTGAGGCATTTTGAGAGTTTCGGGTAATATGGGTCGGGCTCGCCAGAATGCGCAACAATCCGATCAAGGCCTGACGCGGCGGAGTGGGGCTGCGCCGGACAGACATGCGGGGGCGCCGACGCGCGGAAAAAACTGCAAAACCGTACCTTTACCCGACGAAAGCCTCGTCGCCGGTGGCACGGCGGCGCGATGCGTGGGAGGAAGTCTTGGGCGTCTAAAGCCGGGCAATCCGCCGAGACGGATTTCCTGGTCGGTACAGGTACGGTTTTGCCAGTTTTTTCGTGCGCAGTTTCGGCTGCGCCGAAGCCGCGTGTTTCGTGTGGGACCATGAATCATCCAGGCTAGCCGCCGCTTCAAGCGTTCTGGGCGAAGTGGGCGAGCTTCTGTCTGAAGCCCGGCCGGTCGAGCACTTCCCGGTTGACCACGTTTTCGGGCACTTCGCCGCGCGCGGCGCGTGACATCCCCTCGGTCATCGCGCGGCCCGTGGCGGCCCAGACGTCGCTGGTCGAGCATGACCAATGCGGGGTGATCACGACGTTGTCGAGTCGAACCAGCGGATCGCCTGCGGGTAGCGGCTCGCGGTCGAACACGTCGAGCCCCGCCCCGGCGATGCGCCGCTCGGTGAGCGTCGCGAGCAGCGCCGGCTGATCGACCAGGCCACCGCGGGCGATGTTGATCAGGTAGGCGGTCGGCTTCATCAAGGCAAGCTGCCCGGCGCCGATCAGGTGATGCGCCTCGGGCGTGTAGCGCGCGTGCAGGCTGACGAAGTCGGATTGCCGCAATAGGTCTTCCAACGAGGTGAGCGTCACGCCCAGCGTCTCGGCCTCGGCGGCCGCGACGCGCGGCGAGTAGGCGAGGATCTGCATGGCGAAGGGAGCGACGAGCCGCGCGAGTTCCTTGCCACTGTGCCCGAGTCCGACGATGCCGAGCGTGCGGCCTTGCAATTCGGCCCCCATGGTTTCCGCTTGCAAGTCCCAGCGTCCGGCGCGGGCGATCCGCTCCTGGGCCATCAGGCGTTTGGCGAGCACGAGCATGAACATCAAGGCGGTCGAGGCGGTGGCGTGGTTCAACCCCCAGGGGCAGTTGAACAGCGCCACGTCGTGTTCGGTGCATGCGGCGACGTCGACTTTCTCGTAGCCCGCCCCCGAACGGCCGATCACGGCCAGTTCGGCCGCCGCCGCGGCGATCGCCCGTCGCTTCACCTGCGGCCGCAGCGTGATCAGGCCGTCGACACCCACCAGATCGTCCGGCTCCACTTCAAGCGAGTAAAACCGTTCCCAGTACGACGAATCGTCGGCCCGCGGCGCCTGCCGCGCCAGGAAATGGTGGCGAATGTGGGACGTGGCCAGAAGCCGCGACAAGCCGTTGTCACCGTAGGCCGGCCGGCCATGGACGTCGAGAAAATCGCCGGTCGATGCGAGGCGGAAAGTGCGCATTACGCTTGAGCGCCCGTGCGCTTCAGCGCCCGGCGCCCCTTGGATTGAAGCAGCGTCAACAGGTGTCCGATGAGTTTATACTGCTTGATTTCCGCCAACTCCATCGCCATGATATGCCTCCAATAAGAACCACCGATCAAGCCCACATCCGAATCGTACCATGCGAGTCAGGCTCTGGAAATGGTATGCGTAAGCCCCGACATCAATTGGCCCCCACTCCCCGTCGTCCGTGTCGCCTCGCAGGCCGCCGAAGGCGGCCTGCGAGGCGACACGGACGAAAGCGGGAGCCGTGCGTATGTAGAAACGAGCGTGAATCTCCAGGGGACAAGCCCCTGGCCTCAAAAAGATGTGTAGAACAACGAGGGCTTACGCCCCAGGCTACACTCTGCCGTCCCTTCGGGACTGTCGTCCGTGGCGTTGGCGTAAAGTGGGTACGACGTCGATCCATGGGACACGGAACGCCACGGAGGGCGTTCCCTACAGAATCAGGCCCGCTCGTCGCAGTTCGGTTGATGAGATATCCGCGAGAAACACATCAGCGGATACCTCGTCGCATTGTTGCAAGAGCGACTGGGGCAGGGCGACGCCGGCCAACGACTGCGAAGTCCCACCGCGTTGGCGGCTGAAAACGAGGAAACCGCAGCTTGCGGCGGCGATCGCATCGATGGCCCGGTCGCGGGCGCGCGGATCGTCGCCATAATACTTCGGATCGGCGACCCTCGCGATCGTGTCGGCGCCGACGATGAACATGGTATTCGGGAACAAGGCCGACTTTTCGAGGAACGTGGCCGCGCGGGTGAACCAAAGCGACTCACCGGCCGCGAACTGCCCTTGGCGATTCCGCATGTCGATGAAATCCAGGGGCGGCTTGTCGACGTTGAGGATTGAAATCTCGTGTTCCACCGGCACCCCGAGCCGCTGGGCGGCGAGGCGGGCCATGGCCCGGTGCCCATCGTGCCGTGGATCGAACGCGCCTGGAAACATGGCGCGCCGCTTGCCGGCGGGAGGTTGGCTTGGCCGGCCCGGGAGTCCGAAGTACGCCGTCGTCCTTCGCCCGCTTTGCAGTTCCCGCCAATCGAGAGGCGCCTCGACACGCGTGGCGACGACCTCTTCGCCGGGCAATAGCTTCAAGGGCGCCCGCTGCTTCAGCCCGCACGTCGCGGCGAGCAAATTCAGTATCATGGCCGACGCCATCGCTTCCTCCCCACGGCGATCGCGGGCACCCTTGAGCAGTTCCAGCGATTGGCAGATGGTGTGCGACGCGCTCTGCAAGGCGACGTGAAGGCGGTGTGGTCCATGCTTGGGGCGGTCGCTCGCGAGACTGGCGGTGCAACCGAGGCCGCACACTCGATCGGTATCGGCGGAGTCTTGATCGGTGTAACGACGGACGCGCTGATAGGCGACCATCGCCATCGCTCGCGCGGTGCGCTCGCCGCAAAACTGTTCC
Organism: Pirellulales bacterium; assembly: GCA_035531595.1. Lineage (GTDB taxonomy): Bacteria > Planctomycetota > Planctomycetia > Pirellulales > JAICIG01 > DATKSN01. The sequence continues at coordinate 43,323 of DATKSN010000056.1, forward strand.
GGCTCGCACCCCAGCCAGGCCGTGAGCGACGCGGACGAGTACGGAACGACCGCTTCCAAGACGGTTCGCGACGCGCCGGGCACCTGCAACAAGGCCGAGATCGCCGAGCTGCCGCCGCCCGTCACGGCCAGCACGCATTGCAGCGGCGTCGCGTGAATCCGGCGGACCAGGTCGGCGGACAATGGCGTGTGCTCCGGGGATGAACTACGATATGCCCAGGATTTCCAGCAACTCCTCCTGGCGGCGATAGTCGGCTACGATCACGTCGGCCCCAGCCCGCAGCAGACGGTTTCGCTTCCAGGCGTTCACGCCTTGCCTTGTTTCCTCCTCGCTGGCGACGCCGACCGCCACCCCGCCGGCGCGGCGGGTTTCCTCGATCTCGACGTAGCCGTCGCCGAAGGCCAGCAGTTCTTCGCCCGACACGCCCATCTCGGCGGTGATCCGCTCGATGATCATCGCCTTGGAGAACGCCTTGTGATCGTCGAGCGCCCCGTAGACGCGAGGTCCGAAGAAGGTTTCCAGTCGCAGCGCCCGCAGTTCGTCGTCGACGTAGTTCAGGTCGGTGCCCGAGGCGAGGTACAAGGTCAGGCCCCGCGACGTGAGCCGCTCGAGCAGCCGGCGCGCGTCGGGCACCGTCAACTCGTCGGGCGCCAGCGTGCCATCCTTCAGCCCCTCGATTCGGTGGCTGATCTGGGTCCAGAGCCGCTCGTGGTACTGGCGCTTGTACGCCAGCGGTTCGCTGGCCGCGGCGCCGCGCAGGCGGACTTCGTCGGCGAGTTGCATCATCTGGTAGATCGTCTGCTTGCCGTTGAGCCGCATCACGAACTCCTCGACATGCGCGGCCAGTTGCTCGCGGCTCTCGCGGGTGCCGGTGGCGGCGAGCGTCTCGACCATCATCGGGATCATCACCTGCTGCCAGTTCCGTCGGATCAATGAGAGCGTGCCGTCGAAGTCGAACAGCACCGCTCGAAACCGCCCGCGTGGAAAGCCCGGGCGGATGATCTCGATGGGACTGGAGGTAACGTCGGCGTGAGACATGCAATGATGAGGAGAAAGTTAAAAGGAGAAAGCGGCGGCTGAAAGCACTTTCTCCTTTCTCCTTTCTCCTTTCTCCTCACCCTCCCATCAAATGCTCTAGAATATACAACTCCAACCCCTCGTAATCGCGCGCCTGGCGAAAGGCTTCGATTTTCTGGGAGTCGACGGAGTGGACGGCCCCCAGCAGGTGGTGAAACATTTTCAGGCTATTGGCAAGGTGTTTCGTCTCGTCGGCTTGTTTGGTCGTGCGCATCGCCTTGATATCGAGACCGACCACGCCGGTGTCGTAATAGCCCGCCCGGTCGAGCACCCACACCTGGTTGAAGGCGCGGCGCAGGTCGACGGAGCCGAACGTCTTGTCCTGGTCGTATTTCAAACCGTTCTGGTCGTTCAGGTGAACGCCCCACAGCTTGCCATGCCATAGCGCGTAGGCCATATCGTCGGAGGGGTCGAGTCCGGCCAGGATGCTATGGGCGCTTTCGATGAGGACGCCCACGCGGTGCGGGGCGGCGGTGCGATAGCAAAGGCCCATGAAGTGGCCCACGCTGGGGCAGTAGGCCTGGTCCATCGGCTCGTTGGGCTTCATTTCGCCCACGATGCGTACCTTGGGGTCATGGGCCAGCATGTCGTCGATGGCTTCGACGAGGCGTTCCATCGACACCCGCGGATCCTTGGCCTCGCGGATGTAGGTTCCCTCGCGGGCGGGCCAGAGCACGATCAGGTCGATGCCGAGCATGTTGGCGATGTCGATTGCCCGGCGACTACGGTCGCGGGCATAGCGGCGCGCCGCGGCGTTGTTGGCGGTATAGCCGCCGTCGATCGTGCGGGCATCTTCCCAGAGCCGGGGGGCGATGAATTCTCCTTGCAATCCTTCGCCGTCGAGCAACTGTTTGACCTTAGCCACGCCGCGCGCGGTCTGCGTCGCGTCCCAATCGGCGGGCACGACGTCATCATCGTGCAATTGCACGTAGTCGAACCCCAACTGCTTATATTCGCGGATCTTCTTGGCGAAAGCCACTTCCTTGCGAACCGGCGGGCCAAAGGGATCGCCGCCCGTCGAGATGTTCCACGGACCGAAACTGAAACGATACGTGCCGGACTTCTTGGCCATGCGTGGACGACTCCTCGGTGCTAAAGCGTGGGGCGAGAACTGCCAGTGTAGGAGACCAAGGGGCCGCGTGGAAGGGGGGCGAACGCGTAGGGTGCAACCCGACCGCGAAGCGGGCGCCGCCCACCAGCAATCCATCCCAGCAAGACTGACGGCCATTCCCGAATTCCGACCCTCGATCGACTTTGCAATCGCTCGATTGGCGGCTAGAATTTTATCAACGGCCCGCTTCAACGCTAGGCTTGTCGCATTGGGTTCTGTAGGCAACGCCCTCCGTGGCGTTCCGTGAAGCGGGCCGTTGAATTTTATGGGGAGGAGGGTAAGCGAATGGCTAGCGGCCACACTGGAAATGTGGTGCCGGGAAACCGGTTGCGGGTTCGACTCCCGTGCCCTCCGCTCTTACAAGACAAGGACTTACGGCGATTGCCGCGAGCCGCAGGAAACGCGAAACCGGCCCAAATGTAGCCTAAATGTAGCCAATCGCGACCAATCCGCCGAAAAAAGCTCAGTAAGACCGGGAAACCAGATGGTTCGGTCGGTTGACTTTCCAAGACCCGAAAGTTAGGCTCGTTCGTGACGTATTCACGAGCCGCGACGACGGCCGGAGGATGATGAGATGAACCATGCACAGGAAACACCGACTCGACTTCGAGCGATTCAACTTCGATGGGACGGCCCGACAGTCGTCGTCCACCCGGAGGATGAAAGCAGGTTCGTCAAAGAGGGGGCATGGGCGGTGTCGGCATGCCAGAGCAAGTTGGCCGCTGAACGGTTCGTTCAGCAATTTACGAGCGAGTTTCTGACATCGATTCGAATTTGGTGCCAGGAACATGCCAAATCGGTCGCCGCGTGCTACGTGCCGTTGCCCACAAACAGCAACTTGAACGTCTTCGTGGTGACACAGAGTGCTCAATATGATTTTGGGCTAAGCGAGGCCGTCGCCGAACTTGAATTTTCCCTATTCGAAAAGAACTGGCCCTCGGACATCAACCAAATCCCAGCCGGATCGATGGAAGACCTTCAGACGTTTTTTGATCCAGCGGCATCGATCCAAGTCTATGGGAACCCCGGCTGAGCACCGATTGAAGGCGGATCGCCACGCCCGGTTTCTCGCGACAATTTCGGATGAATTTCCGGATTGGCTTGCAACCGTGGCTTTCTACACCGCGGTCGAATGGATCGAAATGATGCTCGCGGGGAGAGGCCACCACAGCAAGAGCCACTTTGACCGCAAGAGCGCGCTGAAAAAGCACTTCCCCAACCGGGCGCTCAACGAGGCGTACAACACCTTGTTCAATGCATCGCTTGACGCGAGGTACTTAAGCATCGAAAGATGCCCTGCCGTCGACCAGATCCGAAGCGAGCTGATTGCGCGCCGGCTTGACCATATCACCAAATACGCAGCATCCTATATTAGCTGACGGCCTTGGCGTTTCCCATTGCTTGGTCCGACGCTGCGAGCCTGTCGGCCCCCGCCTTGAACATCGTATCGAGCTTGCTGGCCGCGTCCTTTTGCATCGACGGCAGCACGTGGCTGTAAGTATCGAGCGTGACCGAAATTTGGGAATGGCCCAACCGCTCTTGCACGATCTTGGGATGCACGCCCTCGCCCAGGAGCAACGTAGCCGACGTGTGCCGCAAATCGTGGAACCGAATGGCACGCAACCCGGCGAGCTTTAAGAGCGGTTTCCAGTATTGGCTGTGGAAGTGGCTGCGCCGCAGTGGTCCGCCGGAGTAGTTGCAAAAAACGTAGCCCTTGGCGTGGTTCCCTTCGACGACCATGCGCTTGCGGTGTTCCCCGAGGGCCTCGATCGCCATGGCCGGCAACTCGACCTTCCGCCGGCCCTTGGCGGTCTTGGGTTCTTCGAGCTTCAAGACGCCGTTGACTTCCGAGAGTTTTCGGCGGACGTTCAAGGCGCTTCCGTCGAAATCGACATCGGCCCATTGCAGCCCGAACAACTCGCCGAGCCGTAGGCCACTGGCGACCGCGGTGATATAAAGGCACTCCAGCCGATCTCCGGCAGCCGCCCGAAACAGCTTGGCCACCTGCTCGCCGTCGAGGGGGTCGATCTCACGGCGGACGACACGAGGAGGGTCGACGGCATCGCACACGTTCCGCGGCACCATGCCCCACTTGACCGCTTGCTTGAATGCCCGGTGCATGACCGCGTGGACCAGCTTGCGAGTATGGGCGGAATCCTTCTCGCGCTCCATCGCAGCGTACAGACCTTGGACATGCGCCGGAGTGAGCTTGTCGAGCTTCACGCCGCCGATCTTCGGCCCGATATGGTTTTCGACGGCGTTCTTGTAGTTGGCGTAGGTGCCAGAGCGGATGGTCGGGCGCGCGGCGTCTTGGAGCCACCTATCGAGGAACATCGCGACTGTGAGCTTTTCGCAGTTGGCCAACGTGCCGTCCAGCTTCTGGTTCTGGAGCTTACCGAGTTGTGCTTGGACATCGCCCTTCGTCGCACCGTAGACGACCTTGCGGACCCGCTTCCCGTTTGCGTTGCACCCAACGGTCAAGCTGGCCGTCCATTTCCCATCCGCCCGCTGATAGATCGAGCCCTCGCCCCGGCCGCGGCGTTTGCGGGCCTTACGGTTGTCGTCGTCACGTTTCTTCGGCATCGTCATTTCTCCTTCGGGGGTGAGATCCAATTCTTGACGGTTTCAATATCTGTGCCCGTTGCCTTTGAAATCTCCTTCAGTTTCTTGCCGAGGCGGTAGAGCTCTTCAGCCTTCGCGCGGCGTTTGTTGTGGGCCCGGACTCGGCACGAGTCAGAACAAAACGCGCGATCTTCCCGCGTCCGGCGTTTGCCTGCCGGCGCGTCGAGGGGAAACCACCTTTGGCAAAAGGCACATTGCTTGAATTCGCTTTGGCCCATGACGGCAAGCAAGAGCTGGCACCAGAGCACGGTGAAGAAGTCTTCTTCGATCCAGAACAAGACACGAACGGCACCATCGGAATCGCGATCCGGTTGGAATCGCGTCGTGCAGCGCGTACGACTAAAGATCGCATAGTCCAATTGGTCGATGGCAGGCGCCAACAAGTCACCGATCTTGTAGGCGTCGGTGACGTGAAACGACCTGTTTATCTCGCTGCCTGCAAGCGGGCCTAGGTATCGGAGCTTGCGGCCGGACCATTCGACGTGCTGCGCAAGCTGCTCTTTGTCGTCGGCACGAATGCTACGCCAGAGACTGACGGCCGCCTGCATCTCGGCAATCGCCATACGGTACTCAAGCAGGCAAGGGCCGATCATCGGTCCCCGCTTTGGCCACCTGCAACCGTATTCGTTGGCGAAGTCGAGAATGCCCGATTCGGTCGGTTCAATCGCGGAGAAATTCAGAAACAGGGCCGGGTATGTCTCGAAGGGGTTGTACCGGCGAAGCGCCCCGCCGGGTGATGCCGATGCCGGAAGAAGTCGCAGGCCAGCCGCCCGTTTTTCTTCGTCAGACAGCCCGCGATCACCATGCGGCACCATCCGACCGGTATGCCAGCGGTAGCCACAATTCAGCACATCGACCCAAGCACTCAGTCGAAACATATCGTTTGCCATCCAGAATTAACGGTTCATTAACGGCTATCGTACATATAAAGCGTGGACACGTCAAGCAACGGCGGTAAAATACATGGAGACGACGGACGAGACCGCCCACGACAAACGCACAGGAGACGACCATGCCCGCCACCATGCCCGAACAGACCCTACTTCGCGTGCCCGAGGTGGCCCGGCGCCTCAATCTCGGCAGGAGCACCGTCTACATGTTGATGGACGCCGGTCGTCTGGGGTACGTCCGCTTGGGTCGCAGCCGGCGGATTCCGGTTTCGGCCGTCGAAAAGTTGCTCGCCGAGAACACGGTCGAGGCCACCGCCTAGAACTGTCGCCGACGCCAAGGCGTGGCTTGGCGTACTTCCCCACCCCAAGACCTACGGTACCGCCTGGCCAGCGGCCGCCGGCAATCTCCCTGACGCAGGATGCACCACCAGCAGCGAGGCCGCGGCGCGCAACTCGTCGACCGACTCGGCATCGCCATCATCGGCCGCGAGGGGCACGACCTGACGGCGGCGTGCCCAGCGTGCAAATCGTCTGACGGGTTTCGTGTGCATCAAGATACCGGCGTGGCGTACTGCTACGTATGTCAGGCCCGCTACAGCCACCTGGAGCTTGCCGCGCATTTTCTGGCCGGCAATCAGCCGGCCGCGTGGGATTTGCTGGCCGAGCTCGGGCTCGAGTCGCCGCGCAATGGCCATCAAGCCAACGGGCACGCCGATCCGATAGAGGCCGTCGCGCGGATGAAGCGAGTGCAGGCCGAGTCGCTGCGGGTGTTCGGTGCGAAGGCCAACGGCGGCGCCGTCGAGTTCCCAGCTTACGGGCCGGACGGCCAGCAATGCAGCACGTTCACGATTATGCCGAGCGGTAGCGCCAAGCAGCAAAAAGGCATGTTCGCCAGGGGGAAAAAGGCCGGGCTGTTTTTGCCGCACGATGAAACCCGCGCGGTTCGCCAGCCGCGCGCCGGCGAGACCCGGCATATCGTCGAGGGGCCGAAGGATGCCGCTGCGGGGCATAGCCTGGGGCTGTCGTTCGTCGGGCTGAACACCTGCGCGATGGCCGCGAAGTTTGCCCGGCTGTTCATCGGCGTCAACGTGGTGCTCATTCCAGACCGGGACCGCGCCGGAATCGACGGTGCGGAAAAAACGGCCCGCGTGTTGTTTGGAAAGGCCGCCAGCATCAAGATTGCCGCGCTGCCTGCGCCAGTCGTCGAATCCGGCGGAGAAGACCTCCGGGACGTGATTCGGCGGGAAGGTGGCCGCGAGCAAGTGCTACAGGCGATTGCGGACGCGCAGGAGTGGGCGCCGCCCGAGAATCCCGACGACAGCCGGCGCACAATCGAGGTCACCACCGAAGAGGCCAAGGTCAATGACCAGGCGATCGAGGCGCTGGCCGATGACGACACGCTTTACCAGCGCGGCGGGATGCTGGTGCAAGTCGTTCGCGAAGCAACTCTTGGAAAGGGTATCCTTCGGCCGCCAGGCACGCCGCGAATTGTGCCAATCGAGAAACCTGGGCTCCGCGAGCGGCTTACCCGGCTTGTGCGCTTCGAGAAATTGCGCGTCGATCCCAAAGGCAACGAGAGCATGGTGCCCTGCCACGTGCCAGACTGGTGCCCGTCCGGCATCATGGCCCGCGGCCAGTGGCAAGGCATTCGTCCGCTAGAGGGAGTCACGGACTCGCCCGTCTTGCGTGCCGATGGCACCGTCTTGACGACACCAGGGTATGACGCCGCGACCGGGCTGCTCTACGAGCCGTCTGGGCCCGTGCCCATGGTGCCAGACCGGCCGACGCTCGCCGAAGTCCGCGCCGCCGTCGAACTGCTCGCCGACGTCGTCGTCGATTTCCCGTTCGCCCACGCGATGTACAAGTCAGCTTGGGTGGCCGGCGTGCTGACTCCACTGGCACGCCCCGCCTTCCGTGGACCGTCGCCGCTCATTCTTGTTGACGCGAATGTGGCCGGCGCCGGCAAGCTGCTGCTCTGCAACTCGGCATCGTGGATATGCACCGGCCGCGATATGGCTGTTATGAGCTGCCCGGCCGAGGATGCCGAAGCGAAAAAGATGATTACATCCGTGGCGATCGGCGGCGACCAAATTCTGTTGATCGACAACATCGTGGGCGACTTCGGCGGCCCGAGCTTTTGCGCCGCGCTCACATCGACGACATGGAAGGACCGGCTACTTGGCGTCAACAAGGTCGTGGAACTGCCCTTGCTCACATGCTGGTGGGCGACCGGGAATAACGTCGTTTTGACCGGCGACGGCATGGCCCGCCGCGTGCTGCACTCCCGCATGGACTGCCGCGCCGAGAATCCCGAGGAGCGAACAGGGTTCCGCCACGACGACCTGCGGAAGTACATCTCCGCAAATCGGACAAGGTTACTTGGCGCCGCGCTCACGATCTTGAGGGGCTACTGCGCCGCCGGCCGGCCAGACATGAAGCTGAAGCCGTGGGGGTCGTTTGAGGGATGGTCAAATCTTGTCCGCCAAGCCGTAGTCTGGGCTGGAATGCCGGACCCCGGACAGGCCCGCGAGGAGTTGGCCAAGAGGTCAGACCGAGAAGCCGGCGCCCTGCGCGGGCTGATTGCCGGATTGACGGAGCTTGACAGCGATGGAATCGGCGTGACCGCAGCCGAGATCATCAGGGCGCTGGACCCCACGCCGCCCGCGACAGTTCCCCAGTGGCTGGAGGGCCTGCGCGATGCCATCTTGGAGCTTTGCCCAGCGGCCGCCGGCAAATTGCCAGGAAGCCGAAGCGTCGGAAACAAGCTACGCCGGCTACGCGGCAGGGTCGTCGGTGGGCGGATGATTGACTCGCGGGATGGCGCCGGCGGCAAGGTTTTGTGGCTTGTGTCGTCGTCCGAAAGTAGTTGCTCTAGTGACTCTAGTTGCTCTGCGGGCAACCCTACGCACGGAGAGTCTCGAAATCCTACGGGAGAAGAAAAAAAATCTTATGGCGCCGAGGGGCCAGTAGACCAACTAGACCCACTAGACCAACTGGCCACCACCGAGGAAATCGAGCAGGAGGCCGTATGGACGCATTAGCCCAACTCGCCGCAGCCCGTAGAGCCGGCCTTCGGGTCTACCTCGACGGCGGCAAACTGACCGTTTCTGGCAAACCGAGCCTACGACCGCACGCGGAACCGCTCTTCGAGCACCGCGACGCCGTGACGGCCGCCCTGATCGCCGAATCGGAAAACTGGTGCATTTCGGCGACCTTGACCCAGGCCCCCAGGGCGAACGACGTTGCACCGTGGCCCGGTGCCGCGGCTGACTTCGCCATGCTGTTGACCGCCGACGACCTGCCAGGCGTGCCGTTCCAGTTTGGGGGCCCGCATTGCGTGATCGCCGATGGCCGCCGGTTCCTTGCTTCGCTCCAAGCCGACGTAAGGCGCGGGATCGACGGGCCTCGGGCAATGTACGGCGCGGTTCAGACAGACCTGATTCGGCTGTGCGAGATCCTGACAACCACGGAGTCCAGGCGACCGTTGCTTGCCGCTTCCGCCGTTTCCGCCGCCGTCCATTGGCTACATCATGGCTACACGCCGCCCGAAGGCGTTGATATGAAACGAGTTGCAACAGGCAACCTAATTGGGAATGTGGTGCCATAACGCCAATGAGCAACACCCGACGCCACGACCGAGACTACGCCGAGCCGCCACCGGGTATTTCGGCCGCGGCACGATCGAGCTACCCGTGCGCCCGGCCGTGCTCACCTTGTCCGAGGCCAGCATTTTGTCCGGGGTGACTTCAAGAACGGACCCGCGGCACCACCAAGCCGCCGGCGGAGACGACGGGCGGACCCCGCACTGATCGAGTTTTTTTGACGCGGCCCGAAAAAAAGAACGGCTCCCAACCGGCCAGGCGGGAGCCGTTCGAAAATCGAAAGCACAAATGCAACCCACGTTGACGCGCCCCGTTGCGGGCAGCGACGACGAAACCCAGCCGCACGCGGTATAATGCCAAGCGGGGCCAATTGAGGCGAACGGTTGACATGACCACCGAGAAATCCGGCGATGAAATTGAGCGGTTGAAAGAAATCGACGCTTGCACGTTGGAGCGGTTCGCCCAACTCGACCCCGAGGAGCAAGAGCGGATCATCGCGCTGACCCAGCAGCCGGCCCTGGACCCGCGGGTTTCAAAGCGGGACCGCGAGATTGCCGAGGCGCAGGCGCGGCAGTTGGAAGCTGCTCGATGCGGGTCGCCGGGCGACCACGACCGGCGGCGGCTTGAAAACCCGTAATCCCATGATACGCTTTCGGTTTCGATGTACTTCCTGCGTGGGTGATACGCAACCAATTTCGACGAGCTGACAATGAAGGCATACAAGAAAGCCGACGTGTCCGAGGCCGGCCTGGAGGATCTCGTTCGCAGGCACTCCACCATGATCGAAGACGGCTTGGTCTACGTCGATCATCAGAAGGCAGCGGCAGGCGGACGGCTGGACGTCCTGCTAGTCGATAGCGGCAAGTCGCTCGTCGTCGCGGAACTGAAGATCGTGCAAGACGATGGGATGCTTCTTCAGGGAGTCGATTACTACGACTACGTATCGAGCCACGTTGAGGCCTACGCTCGATTGTACAAGTCCCACGACATTGATCCGACACAGTCAGTTCGCCTCTTCCTTATCGCACCCTCGTTCTCGCAAACCTTGGTCAATCGGTGCAAGTGGCTCGACCTTCCGATCTCCCTTTTCACGTTCCACTGCCTGCAATTTGAAGGCGACGACGATCTTATTCCAATCTTCGCCGAGCATGCGATTCCCACGCCACCGGTAGTTGTGGACGTAACGCACCTCGAAGATCATCTGGACTCCATCACCGACCCGAATGTGAGAGGGAAGGCTTCGGCGCTTCTCGATGAAATCAAATCCTGGAAACCCGGCAATATCGTCCTTGACCCGATCAAGTACGCGATCTCGATGAAGGTCAATAACCGCGTGTTCGCGTACTTCCATCCCCGCCGCAAGCATTACATCCTTTCTACCTATAACACTGACGAAGTGTGGACTGACTACGCGATCAAGGATGACGACGATCTGGCGAAGGCGAAGCCAATCGTACGGGCCGCAATGGAACGCATCGTGGCACAAAAAGCATGAAACCGACCCGGTGAACCACCGCGCCGGCCGCCGGCCCGTTAAAACGCTTTCCTGGCATGCGGTTCGCAAAAATTATTATATCAAACTCTTGACTGCACGACCATGAGTATGATATGATCCGTGCATCGGGCACACCACGGAGCAAGACCATGCAAAAAATCATCGCGTACTACCGGGTTTCGACAAAAAAGCAGGGCCAAAGCGGTCTCGGCCTGGAAGCGCAGCAAGCCGCGGTCGAAGGCTTCGCTCGGCAGCACGGGGCCAGGATCATCGGCAACTACACTGAAATTGAAAGTGGCAAGCGGGCGGATCGGCCACGCCTGGCCGACGCTGTCGGGCACGCCAAGCTATCGGCCGCTACGCTGGTCGTGGCCAAGCTCGACCGACTGGCCCGCAACGTGGCGTTTCTCTCGGCCATGATGGAAGCCAAGGTCGACTTCGTCGCTTGCGACAACCCGGCGGCGAACAAGCTGACGTTGCACATTTTGGCCGCGGTGGCGGAAGCCGAAGCCGAGGCGATCAGCGCACGGACCAAGGCCGCCCTGACCGCTTACAAGGCCCGTGGGGGCCAACTCGGGGCATCGTTGCCCAACTGCCGCAACCTGACCCAAGAAGCCCGCGAGCGCGGGGCGAAGGCCGCCGGCGAAGCCGTGAAGGCGACCGCCGATGGAGCCTACACGTTCCTTTTCCCGACCGTCCGGCAATTACGGACGGAGGGGTTGAGTTATCAGGCCGTCGCCGATTGGTTGAACGCGGCCGGCCACTCGACGCGCCGCGGCTCGACCTGGACGGCAACCGCCGCCTTGCGGGTTTGTCGGCGAGCGGGGGCGGCGTAGCGACCGGGCGGCCGGATTGGCGGGTTGGCCCTTGACCTCAATTGCTTGACATCGCGCCCGCCAGCCGCGACGGCAAGCCGCCGGCCGGTTTCGCGGCCTTCGTTTCGACGGTGGCGGCCAGGTTCACGTCCAGCTTGATCGGCAGGGCGAGCCGCCGCACGGTGCCCAGCGTCTTCATTGCCGACAGGTAGCGTCGGTGGGCCCGGTCTTGGTTGCGTTGCCGGTACTCGGCCCATGGCAACGTAATGGACCCCATATTGCAGGTTTGCTCATCCGCGTGGTAGGCGTGGAGCCAACAGACGACGACCCTCTCGACCAGCAACCGCTCCAACGCGCTTGGGTGTTCGCCCATCAGTTCCGCGCGAAGTTCGGCCATCTTGTGGCGCACGGCCTCTTGACTGGCAAGTTGCTCGCCAAACCTCAAAGCAAGTAGCGTGTCAATGGCGGTCTTCGCCAAGTCTCCACCGCAGAAGTCCCTGAACTCGCGCCGTTCGTTGAACAGCTCCCGAACGGCCGGCAGAGCGGTTTTGTCGCCGTATTTGGCGCGGAGCCACGGCTCCATAACTCTGCGGCTTTCCGGGTCAAGGTTCGCGACTGCGGCGTCAATGCGTGCCTTCCTCTTGTTCGTCACGTTTCTTTCTCCATTCTCCGCGGTGGTGTTGATGATACCCGTTCGCCACGAAGGCAAAACGGGTTGCTCGGTCGACCAGTTGGCAGAACTCGGCTACGACGGTTTCCACGGCCTGCATTTCGGCGAGGGCAGCTTGGCTGGCTTCGGCAACCGCTTTCCGCCGGGCGCGTTCGTGCTCGTCCATCAGGGCCGACAGCTTGGCCATTTCGCCGGTCCCGACGTATTCCCGCACGACGCGGCCGTTTCGCCGGCGGCTTCGCGTGTAGTACCGGCCGCGGCCGTTCCGCGTCTCCCAGGCCATTGTGTTACGCTCCGTCGTCTGCCCCGCTTGGGATTATACCGCCGTCGTGCCGGGCGGCCCACCAGGGCGAGCCCGGCGAGCCCGATGGAGCCCCCCAAGATCGACAAACGCGCCGGCGGCGAAATCGAACGGTTGAACCAAATCGACGGCGGCACGTTGGGGAGGTTCGCCCAGCTTGACCGCGCGGAACAAGACTGAATTCATCGCCGTTACGCGGCAGCCGGCCCGGGATCCGAGGGTATCCAACTGCCGCAACCTAAGAGGCCCGCAAGCGCAGAGCGAAGGCCGCCGGTGAAGCCGTCAAGGCGTCGGCCGATGAAGCATACACGTTTCTTTTCCCGACGGTCCACCAGTTGGGAAACAAGGGGATGAGCTAACCAGACGGTGGCCGATCGGTTGAACGCGGCCGGCCACCCGACCCACCGCGGCTCGGCCTGGACCGCCGCCTTGCGGGTTTGCCGGCGAGCGGGTGCGGCATAACGACCGTGCGGGCGGTTCTGCCCGTGTCGGTTCGCGCCTCACACTTTGCCCACGAACCCCGCAGTGCCAGATCCCCATCGACCCACCCCCCGATCGAATTATAGTGCGATTGCAAATTTTGACGGCCGGAGTTAACATGTCGAGGCGGAAGGTCCGATGAGACCGAGAGTTAGGCACGCGGTTTGCTCGATTGGAGACCCTAGAAGCCGAAGGAGCGAGGACATGGCGACGCTCAATTCTGCCGTGGACACCAAGGCCGATAACTGCAAAATGGAAAACGATCTTCCAGCCGTGGCATGTCACGCTGCCGTGGAACTAGACAACCTTGTCTTGGATCGGCCGGGCGGCTTCGTGAGCGTCGCGAGGCTCATTTCGTTGATTTCGGAGTCGATTCCGCAAGAGCATGATCCTGCGTCACCAAACTGGTTACGCGATCCAACCGCAGTAGTCGTCGTGAATCGAGCACTCGGAGACGCGACGCCTCCGAAATCTATTTCGACGGTTGACGAACTGGTGAAGGAAGCTGGCTCGCTTGTTCAACGGTTCTCGGAACTCGTTCGTAATCCTACCAAGTTTCGTCAATCCAACACGAACGAGTTGAATGAAATGCGAGCGTTTTGCCTCGCGTTGTCGCGTCGCGCATCGGCAACGAAGAGGTCTCCACATGACCGCATCCCCGAGCATCGGTTTCGGAGATAAGTCGTGTCGTCGCTTGAATTCGCAATTGGTCGACTAAATGCCTTTCTTGCCGAAGTCCAGCGACTCGATGAGTGTGAATTCCCCTACGAGCATTCTCAGGTCGCTCTCCATCGGATTCGGGATCTTTTTGACAACAAACTCGCCCTGCTTCAATCCTTCGATTCAAAGAGCGATCCAGCAATCGTCAAGCAGCAGTGCACGCTTTCACTAAGTGCGCTCTTTGACTATGTCCCTCTCTTGGGTTTCATACTGCGTTCTACGAACGTCCGGAACGCATTTGAAGTATTTGGGCCACTTCTCCGGCTAGCTCGCGATCTTCTTGAGCCAGGGGTAGATAAGTCAAAATGTCAGACTCGGCTGGTCTTGTCATCCGAGTGGGACTACTCGCCATTCGTATACGGAGAGATCCCCGACCTTCCTGGCTTTGTGCTAATTGGACTCCCGGCGCCAGAATCGTCAAACCCGTTACTCATTCCTCTTGCTGGCCATGAGCTCGGCCACGCCGTTTGGCAAAAGGCGGACTACCACACTGCAATCACTCCCTGCATTAAGACTCACATGCTCGATGTCATTCGTAGTCGATGGAAGGAGTTTCAAGCCGCACTCCCATCTCCGAAAGGCGCGCCCGTTGCCCTTGCTGATCTCACCACGAATATGTTCTGCGTTCAGTTCTGGCAACAATGCGTTCCCTGGGCTTTACGACAAGCCGAAGAGAGCTATTGCGACTTTGTCGGAATTCGCATTTTTGGAGAAAGCTATCTTCACGCGTTCGCATACATTTTGTCACCGAGCACAGAAGGCGAACGTTCTCTCGTGTACCCGAACATGCGAAAGCGGGTGTCGAATCTCTTGGACGCTGCATCGTCCTATGGAGTTCCTGTCCCGCCGCACTATCTGGATATGTTCGATGACTTGGCTAATCCGAACCTAATCCAAAGCAATGCGTTCCTGCTGTCCGTGGCAGACAGCGTGCTCGACAAGATGAAGGCGGATTTGATCGACCGAGCAGTCGCCGACGTTAACGCGAGCAGTTTGAAACTACCCTCTCAAAGCGAATCCGATCGCATTTTTTGCCGATTTCTTTACGTCGTGCCTGCCGAGAACTGCAAATCGCTTGCAGATATTCTGAATGCAGGATGGAGAGCACATTTTCAATCCGATCTATGGGACGGAATCCCTCATGTACGGCGGCATCGAGAAAGAAACCTCAAAGAGTTAGTCCTGAAAAATTTTGAAGTCTACGAGATCGAGCAGATTCTCAAGGGATAATGGGATTAATAATGATCCTCAAGGCGGAACGCATCGCCGATCTACTGCGGCAAGGTGAGCACTCAGGGACCGTTGATCCTTTAGTGATTACCCCGCGACCAGATCCTGACGCGATCGAGGCCACGGGCGCGGCGTCCATCGACTTGCGCCTGGGCACTTGGTTCATGACTCTGCGGCAGTCACGAATGACTCATCTCAGCATTGACGACAGTTTGCCGAGCTCACAACTGACCAAGACCCATTTTGTGTCCTTTGGAAATGAATATGTCTTGCACCCGGGTAACTTTGTTTTGAGCGTCACACTCGAGTGGATGCGCATTCCAAAAGACCTCGCGGCATACGTGATCGGCCGATCAAGTTGGGGACGTCGAGGTCTGATTATTGCGACGGCAACAGGTGTGCATCCGGGGTTCACGGGTTGCTTGACCCTGGAGCTAAGCAATCTTGGTGAGCTTCCGATTGCGATAAAGCCGGGCATGGGGATTTGCCAGCTTTTCTTTCACCGCGTCGAGCAGACCGGCAAGCCCCAAACAGATGCAAGCCAGTTTATTGGATTACGAAAGCCAACTGTTGGCCGAATCGAGCTGGATGTAATAGCTAGTGCCTGTCGGAAAATCCGCTTGGCCCGTATTTTCCCGGCAACTTTTGGAAAAAATCTCCGCGAAGATGGCAACCTTTCTCAACCTGGCGTGTAGAATACGCGGGGTTTTGGTTGAGACACGAGGTCATCTTCA